>CAZALT010000118.1:0-3783 GCA_964485515.1 uncultured Rhabdothermincola sp.
TGTTCTTGAAGATCTCCTTCTGCACGCGCTGCGCCACGGTGGACCGCTTGCCCGGTCGGACGAGCAGGACGATGTCGCAGTCGGGTACGCAACGCAGGAGTCGCTCGAGCAGGTTGGTGCCGAGGAACCCCGTGGTTCCGGTGATGAAGATGCGCTTGCCAGCGAGTGCTTCTCGGATCACGGCTACTGTCTACCAAATGGTAGAGGCCCGTGCCGAAATTGCGTTCAGGGCCGTTGCTGAGCAACGGCGAGGTACGCAATTTCGGGTGGGAGCAGGCCGGTGTTTCGGGTGGGAGCAGGCCGGCGCACCACCATCTCCCGTTCTGGCGTTTGTCACCGTTGCTGAGCAACGGTGACAAACGCCATTTCGGACCCTCAGTCGGCGATGGGGCCTGCGGGCGCTCTACCATTCGGTAGATGAGCGAGGCGCGGGCTGCAACGGTCGATGTCGCGGTTCCTTCGACCCGGGAGCGAGTGCTCGACGCCGCGCTGGCCTCGTTCGGTACCCGTGGCTACGACGCCACGTCGCTCGACCAACTCGCCGCCGAGCTCGGCGTGCGCAAGCAGACGATCCTCTACTACTACGGCTCGAAGGCCGAGCTGCTCGACGCGGTCATCGACTGGGCCGCCGCCGACCTCGTCATCACCTTGGGGCGCGGCATCGAAGGATCGGGGGTGGGCTTCGAGCGGGTCGAGGTCATCGTCCGCTCCGTGTTCCGCACCGCCATCCGCCGCCCGGAGCTGCTCGGCATCCTCCGCGAGGTCACCCGTCCCGGTTCGAGCGCGGCGGCACGGTTCGTCGTGCAGCTCGACCCGCTCATCGAGTCGGCCTCGGGGTTCCTCGCCGCCGAGATGGACGCAGGTCGCATCCGTCGTTGCGATCCGCGGTTGTTGCTGCTCTCCGTCTACTCCACCGTGGTCGGTGTGGCGACGGAGGTCGAGGTCCTGCGGGCCATAGGCATCGAGCCGACGCTGCGCACGACCGCAGTCCGCCGACGCGAGCTCCTCGCCTTCCTGCGAGCCGCCCTGGTCCCTCGCACCTCGTCCTGACCCTGTTTGGGACGGCAGCTTGGCGCGGCAGCTTGGGGTGGCAACGGTTTGGGGCGAGTCAGCTCGACCGGCGCTTGGCCGACCGGCGGGTGTGGCGGTCGATGGCGAGGTCGACGAGCTCGTCGATGAGCTCCGCGTAGGGCAGGCCGGAGGCCTCCCACATCTTCGGATACATCGAGATCGGCGTGAAGCCGGGGATCGTGTTGACCTCGTTGACGAGGACCCGGTCGGCAGCCTCGTCGTAGAAGACGTCGACGCGGGCCATGCCCTCACAGCGCAGGGCCTTGAACGTATCGATGGCGAGCTGCTGGATCCGCTCGCTCACCTCTGCCACGAGCTGCGCCGGGATCAGCGTCTGCGCGGCACCGGTCTTGTACTTGTCCTCGTAGTCGTAGAACTCGGCACCCGGCACGATCTCACCGGGGACCGACGCCTCGGGGTCGAGGTTCCCGAGCACGGCGCACTCGATCTCGCGGCCGGTGATGGTCTCCTCGACCACGATCCACTCGTCGTAGCGCGCCGCCTCGCGCAGCGCGGCGAGCAACTCGGCGTGGTCGTGGGCCTTGGACACGCCCACCGACGAGCCCATGTTCGCCGGCTTCACGAACACGGGGAGCCCGAGCTGGTCGACGATGCGGTCGAAGGTGGCGGGGTCGTCGATCTCGCTCTCGTGCAGGCCGAGGTGCCCGGCCTGGGCGATGCCGTGGACGTCGAGGACCTCCTTGGCCTTGATCTTGTCCATGGCGAGCGCGGAGGACAGCACACCGCAACCCACGTAGGCGACGTCGGCCAGTTCGAGGAGGCCCTGCACGGTGCCGTCCTCGCCCAGCGGTCCGTGGAGCAGGGGGAACACGACCGTGGTCTGGCCGACGGCGAGCGGGTTGGCCCGCTCTTGCGCCCGGACGGTGGCGACGGGGCTGACCTCGGGGCCGACCGGCGACAGCGCGTCGGGCAGCGCGGCGGGGCCCTGTTCGAGGGCGCGCCCGACATCTTCGGCGAGGACCCACCGGCCATCGGCGGTGATGCCGATGGGCACGATCTCGTAACGGGCGGGGTCGCACGCGGCCAGCACGTGGCGTGCCGTGACGAGCGAGACCTCGTGCTCGGCGGACTGCCCGCCGAACAGGACGACGAGGCGGATGGGGGAGTCGGGGCTCACCGCCCCGACCGTAGTGGCCGTTCACCGGTTCACCGGTTCGCCGGCCGGGTCCTTCCTGCGTCGTGTGGCCCCTGTGCAGGGGGCGGGCGCCGCCCGTTCGCTCGGTGGTGGGTCGTCCGCGAGCTGTGCGTGGGGTGGCCCCCTGTGCGGGGGACGGGCGACTCCCGTTCGCCCAAGGGTGGTGACGGCCGTGGCTGGTGTCGACCTAACGTGACGCCATGAGGTTCCGGGTCACCGAGATCGCCGCCGCTGTCGGGGGCCAGGCCGTCGGCCACGACGTCGAGGTCACAGGAGCGGGCATCGACTCTCGGGAGATCGAGGTCGGGCAGCTGTTCGTCCCGATCGTCGCGGCCCGTGACGGCCACGACTTCGTCGCCTCTGCCGTCCACCGTGGTGCGGCTGCCTACCTGACATCGGTCGGGCCCATCGACGGGATCGACCTTCCCGCCGTGGTGGTCGACGACACGGGTGACGCGCTCGCCGCGTTGGGCCGCTCGGCGCGCGAGCGACTCCCCGGCGCGGTGGTCGGCATCACGGGTTCGGTGGGCAAGACCACCACCAAGGACCTGGTCGCCGCCGTGCTCGAGGAGCGGTTCGAGGCGCACGCCAACTTGCGGAGCTTCAACAACGAGCTCGGCGTCCCGCTCACGCTGCTCAACGCTCCGGACGCTACCGAGGTCGCCGTCATCGAGATGGGCGCCCGCGGCTCGGGTCACATCGCCGAGCTGTGCGCGATCGCCGAGCCCACCATCGGCGTCGTCACGACGGTCGAGCTGGTCCACACCGAGCTGTTCGGGGGCATCGACGCCGTGGCCACCGCGAAGCGGGAGCTCGTCGAGGCGCTTCCCGTCACCGGCACGGCCGTGCTGTTCGCCGACAACCCCCACGTCGCGGCCATGGCCACGTCGTGCGCGGGTGACGTGATCACCTTCGGGCTCGACCGTGGCGACGTCCGTGCGCAGCGCATCGAGGTCGACGGCGAGCTGCGGGCATCGTTTCGGTTGACGTCGCCGTTCGGTGAGCGCGATGTGCAGCTCGGCGTGCGGGGGCGGCACAACGTGGCCAACGCGCTCGCCGCGGCCTGTGTGGGGTTCGTCGCGGGCGTACCGCTCGACGACATCGTCGTCGGACTGGCCTCGACCGACCACTCGCCCTGGCGGATGGACCTGCGCACCGCTCCGTCGGGAGCGCTCGTGCTGAACGACGCGTACAACGCAGGTCCGGCGTCCACCCGCGCCGCCGTGCTCGCCCTCGCCCACCTCGACGCGCACCGTCGCGTGGCGGTGCTCGGCACGATGGCCGAGCTCGGTGGCCACGCGGTCCAGGCCCATCTCGACATCGCGGCGGTCGCGGTCGAGCACGGTGTCGAGATCATCGCCGTCGGCACGTCCGACTACGGCGTGGATCCCGTGGCGGGGATCGACGAGGTCATCGACCGGCTCGGCCCGCTCGGGCTCGGTGACGCCGTGCTCGTCAAGGGCAGTCGGGTCGCCGCACTCGAGCGCGTGGCACATGTCCTGCTCGAAGCGGGCTGAGGGCTCGGCTTCCCAGGGGTTCGTGGATCCGGTCCGTGG
>CAZALT010000118.1:3883-6920 GCA_964485515.1 uncultured Rhabdothermincola sp.
GCTCGAAGCGGGCTGAGGGCTCGGCTTCCCAGGGGTTCGTGGATCCGGTCCGTGGTTCCGGTTTCTGGATCCGGTTCGTGGATCCGGCTTGTGGTGGCCGTCCGGGGAGCGGCGACGACCTCGGGCAGCTGACCTACCCGTTCGTCTCCACCTGAGCTGGCGGCCGCAGGTCGGCGAACGGGATGAGCAGCGCAGCCATGACGGCGCCGAAGAGCACGACGAGGGTGACGGAGGTGGCATCGATGATCGGTCCGGCGATGAGACCACCGATCGGCACGGTGCCGCCGAACGCCATGACCCACAAGGCCATGACCCGGCCACGGGTCCGCTCGTCGAGGCGTCGTTGCAGCACGGTGAGCAGCGAGGTGACCACGACGAAGTAGAAGAAGCCCACGATCGCGGCGAGCGGGTACGCAGCGATGGGCTCTCGAGCCAGGGCGAGGGCGGCGAGCGTCAACGCGAAGCCGCCGAGTCCCAGGCGGACGATCCTCTCCAACGAGCGATGCGCGAGGAACGTGCCGATCGACAGCGCCCCGACGAGCGCACCGAGGCCGAACGTGGCGTAGAGCACGCCGTAGGCCGTGCTCTTGGGTGCGATGCCGAAGTTCTGCTCGGCGAGCACCGGCATCTGCACGACGAACGGGAGGCAGACCAGGGAGAAGGTCGTCATCGTGACCAGGGAGCGGCCGATCACCCGGTCGGCGCGGGCCACGGCGAACCCCTCGACCATCCTCCGCAGGCCCGTCGGCTCGTCGGGGTTCGGGGCGGCCTTCTCCGGGAGCGTCACGACCAGGAACGCACCGATGATGAACACGTACGACACCGCGTTGGCGGCGAAGGCCCACGACGCGCCGACGGTCGCGTAGATCGCTCCGCCGATGGCGGGCCCGATGACCCGTGACAGGTTCATGCTCGCCGAGGTGAGTGCGATCGCTCCGGTGAGGTCCTCCCGGCGAACCATGGCCGGCATGAGGGCGGCGAACGTGGGCGAGAAGAGCGCCTGGGCGATGCCCCCGAGCAGGAGGAACGAGAACAGCACACCGATCTGGGCGTCCTCGCCGCGGGTGAGCCAGGCGATGGCGAACGACGCCGCCATCTGCGCCGAGGTCGTCACGATGATGAGGCGGCGGTTGTCGACCCGGTCGGCGAGCATGCCGCCGATCATCGCCAGGGCGAGCAACGGCCCCAGCGTGGCGAAGAGGATGAGCCCGACCGACGCGGCCGAACCGGTCGCCGTGTAGACGTAGGCCGCGGCGACGGTGGTCTGCATCCACGTGCCGATCGTCGACAGGAAAGATCCGACGAACACCAGTCGGAAGTCGGGGTAGCGCAACGCCGCGGTGATGGTGCCGCTGTCGATGACCCGATCGCCCTCGAGCATGGCGTCCTCGGTGTCCTCGAGGCTCGGGACGGTGATGGCGGGATCGTCGTCGCGGCTGCCGGTCGAGTCCGAGATCACCGCCAAAGGGTACGGCCGGCCGGTTGGGCCGACGAAGTCGCCGGCGCCGAACCGCGAGCGCTCATCCCCGCCTGCAGGAACCCGTTCGGCATAAGGTGCACCTCACTTGCTACTGGGAGGTAGGACACATATGGGAGTTCTGGCAGCGCTGGCAGGTTCCGGAGGTAGCAGCGGAGGGGGCGGTGCCGCCATCGTCTCACTGTTCTTCTTGCTGATCTACATCGCGGTCATCGTCGTCTACATCGTCGGGCTCTGGAAGACCTTCGAGAAGGCGGGCCAGAAGGGCTGGCTGGCGATCATCCCGATCCTCAACCTCTACGTCCTGGTCAAGTTGGCCGGCCGCGAGGGCTGGTGGATCATCCTCTACTTCATCCCGTGCGTCGGGATCGTCATCCACGCCATCGTGTCGATCGACGTGGCGAAGGGCTTCGGCAAGACCGAGGGCTACGGCATCGGCCTCTGGCTGCTGCCCTTCGTCTTCTATCCGATGCTCGGATTCAACGCCGACACGCGCTACCAGGGGCCGCAGACGACGCCGGTCATCTGATCGGCCTGTCGCCCACGTCCGTGAACCTGGTCGTCTGACCGCCAGCGTGGCCTCTGCCTTCGGGTGGGGGCCACGCTCGCGTCAGGGCCTCACACCGAATCGAGATCCTCGTGCTCCTCGCCCTGCTCGGCGGCACCTCGTCCACCTCCACCGGCTCCGACGCGGCCGGTGGTGCGTTCATCGTGCTCTTCATCGTGTTGTACGTCGTGATCTTCGTCGTCGCCATCGCCCTGACGATCCTGCAGGTCGTCGGGATGTGGAAGATCTTCGAGAAGTCAGGTCAGCAGGGCTGGCTCGCCCTCATCCCGTACCTCAACGTCTACGTGCTCATCCGCATCGTGGGACGTGAGGGCTGGTGGATCATCCTCTACTTCATCCCGTGCGTGAACGTCGTGATCGGCGTCATCATCGCCCTCGATCTCGCCCGCGTGTTCGGCAAGTCCGAGGGCTACGGCATCGGCCTCGCGTTCCTGCCGTTCGTGTTCTACCCGATGCTCGGCTTCGGCGACGCCCGCTACGTGGGACCGCAGGTGGGGCGCGTCATATCCTGAGCACCTATCGCTGCACGCCGGTTGCCTCGCCGACCGCGACGACGGTCTTGGTGTCCGGCGTGCCCGGGAGCGACTTGGCGAAGAGGTAGTCGATGGTGACCGACAGCGTCACCCGAACCGAGCCCGGTCCCGTGATCTCGATCAGCGGTGCAGTCGCGAGGCGTGGCGTGAGGCCCTGGGCGTCGAGCGTCTGCTGCACCGATGCGCGCACGCGGTGCGGGTCGAGCGTGATCGCGCCCCCGGAGCGCAACGTCGCCTCTGAGATCCCGTAGGTGGCGGCGTCGTTCGCGGCGGCGTCGGCCGCGTCGATGGCCTGGCGCTCGCCCATCTGCACGATGGTCAGATCGACGGCGATGGCGGAGAGCACCAGGACGATCAGCACGGCGGCCGGCATGAGCATCAGGACCGACCCCCGGTCGTCCGTCTGGTCGCTCGTCCGGTCGCTTGTCCGGGTGCCCGGGTCCGAACTCGTCACGGACA
>CAZALT010000118.1:7020-10907 GCA_964485515.1 uncultured Rhabdothermincola sp.
GTCCGGGTGCCCGGGTCCGAACTCGTCACGGACACCGCCCCTCGGCGGGGAGGCCTGATCGATAGGGATCGATCAGCTCGCCGTGGGTGGCCCGGACCTCGAGGCCGTCGCCGTAGCCCCCGAAGCCCGGGAGCGAGACCGTGTGCACGGGGTAGCGGACGGTGACGGTGACGCGCACGCACCGCTGCCAGGCCTGGTCGCCCTGGTGAGCGACCAGGAGCGAGACCTTGTTCGGATCACGTCCGTACCCGGCGATGGTGTCCTTCGCCGCTTGCGAAGCCCGCCCGGTCGCGGCGGGCTGGTCGGGCGCCTCGACGTAGGCGCGGGCCGCTTCCCGGGCGGCGGCGCCCGCCGCGATCTTGGCGTCGACCACGCCCCACGCGTTCGTGGCGATGAGCGTGCCGATGACGAAGATCAAGATGCCGAACGGCAGCACCTCGATGCCCGCGACCTGACCGGCGTCGCCTCGGAGTCGGGTGGTGCCGGTCATCGAACCTGTTCGACGCGGACCCGCGCCGTCTGGTCGAGGTGGCTCGTCCCCAGCGACGAGGAGAGGCCGGGGAGGAGGAATCGAGGTGGGTCGACCCGGACCCGGATCGCGATGGCGTCGGGTGTCGAGCCCACCCAGTCGATGGTGGCCGTCGAGCCCATGCGTCCGAGCAGTTGGCGGACCCGTTGCTCGGCGTGGGCCTGGGCGGAGCGGAGTTGAGCAGGATCGGCGTGGTCGATCGGCGAGGTTGCCACCATCCGGGCGCCGTCGAAGGCCGCGGTGTTCACCGACGTCCGTGCGTGGAGCCCGACGAGCAGTTGCATGGAGAAGAGGAGGAAGGCGAGGAACACGAGCACGCCGGCGCTCAGCGCCAGCAGGCTCGTGCCGCGATCGCCGGTGGCGCGCCCTGGACCGTCGGACGATCTTGCGTGGCGCGACCCCTGACCTGGGGGCAGGCCGAGGCAGGATGGGATCGCGGCGGGCGCGGGGGCGGACCGGCGTGTGAGAGCGACCAACCGAGGGGTCAGCTCACGCACCAAGGCCGCCGTGCTGGTCGGAGCGCGGCTCACTGCCCGATCTGCTGGACCTTGTCGCTCGTGGTGGACTCGGTGTCCTTCCACATCTTGTTGAACCCGACCCACATCGCCGCGCCGAGGAAGGCCATGATCAGCACGGCGATGGCAGCCGAGATCACCCCCTCGCCTCGGTCGCCGGTGGCGATGGTGCGAGACCCGGCGCGGGCGAGCGCCTCGTCGGAGATCCAGGAGATGGTCGTACGCATGGTTGGCGCCTTTCTGGCTGCTGGTGGTCCGAGCTGTCGCCCGGCGGGACGGGAGCGTCGGATCAGGAGGAGGTGAAGAGGCGCATGGCCTCGACGAAGGGAACGGCGAGGAACAGGACTCCCGGCACGAGGGTTGCGACGGTGACCGGTATCCACACCTGTTGGGCCCGGCGCTCGACGGTTTCGATCAACTCACGCTGGACCTCTTGGCGGATGACGCGGGCCTCCTCCGAGATCAGCTGGCCGAGATCGGCGGCCTCCCGGTTGAGGGCCAGCACGGCGACCAGTCGATCGAGGGCGTCGACGCGCTGGACCATGGCCCACTCGCGCAGCGCGCTGAGCTCGTCGAGGCCATGACGGATGCGGGCGCACACCACGGTGAGGTCGGTGGCGCACACGCCCTCGCCCCGTCGGGCGAGGCGGTGGAGCGCGGCACCGAGCGAGTAGCCGGCCGACAGCAGCATGCCCAGCTGCTCGCTGATGACGGGGAGCTCGAGAACGAGCCGTTGCTGGCGACGTGACGATTCGTGGGCGAGCTGCTGCTCGAGTCCCAAGAAGGCGAGCAGGGGTGCCCCGAGGATCGTCCCGAGCGCGACGAGCGGGTCGAGCGACAGGGCCATCGAGAGCACCACGGCGACACCGAACGCGGTGATGGCCCACCCGAGCTGGCGGGTTCGAAACGCCGACACCCCCAACGGCGAGTGCACGCGGGCCAGACGGACGGCGAGCTCCTCGTGGACGCCGAACACGCGGGCCAGCCGGTTGCCGAGGTCGACGGCGGGGGGAGCGATGATGGCCCGCACCGATGGGGCGGTCGGGCCGGCCGACGGGCCACCTCCCAGCGGTCCGAACGGCCGTAGTCGGGTGGCGAGGGCGGTCCGGCGGACCGCTCGGAGCTGGCTGAGCAGGAGCGTGACCCCGGCCCAGGCGACGACAGCGCAGACGAGCAGCGCCCGGCTCATCGGTCGAACACCCGCTGGGGTTCGGGGATCTGGAGGATCTTGCCGGCCCAGATCCAGCAGGCCAGGACGAGCCCGAGCGCGATGGCGACGAGGAGCTGGCCGGTGGGCGTCTCATAGGCGCTGCGACCGTTGCCGATGGTCAGGCCGGCCGCCGCCATGCCGAGGGGGACGATCAGGACGAACCGGCGAGCGAAGCGGACGCCCGCCTGGCGGGCCCGGGCGTCCTTGCGGTACTGGAGGTCGGTGCGTCGATCGGCGGCCAGGTCGGCAAGGCGTTGGTCGAGATCGGTGCCGCCCAGGTCGTGGGCCGTCAGGAGGGTCTCGCACGCCGCGTCGGCGGTCGGATCGGCGAGCCGCTGCTTGAGGACGTGGAGCGTGCGGGCGAAGTCGGTGGAGATGAGCCACTCGCGATGCGCCGCCGCGAAGGCGCCGCGCATCTCGGCCGGTGCCCGGGCGCCGGCCTCGAAGAGGGCTTGGGGGACCGACCGTCCCGCCGAGCCGGTGAGGATCCGGATCTCGTCGATGATCCGCGGCCACGCCTCCTGGGCCACGGCGCGCCGCACCCGTCGCCGGTGGCGATAGGTCGTCGGAGGGAAGCTGGCCGCGAAGCAGCCCGCGATCAATGCCGCCGGCACGCCCCCGAACACGACGTAGGCGATCCCCGCGGCGACGACGAAGAGCAGGGCCATGGCCCCGGCGAAGTCTCGAGGCCTTGCTCCGGCCAGACCGGCCTGGCTCATCCAGTCGGCGACGTGGCTCCGACGCCGTCGCTCGAGGGGACGCGCCGGGCCCGGGCCGAGTCCGGACCACCCGAAGGCGAGCGCGCTGTACAGCAGGAACACGCCGTAGCCGGCGGCGAGGGCGACGACGACGGTGGTCAAAACTCCTGCCAGTCGCCCGAGGCGTCGCCGTGGAGGTGCTCGTGCAGATCGAGACCGGCTCGTTCGAAGGCGCGCCCGACCCGCACGGGAACGTTGCCGGTCCACACGAGCGGTGCTCCGTACCCGTTTCTCTGGAAGAGGTCGGTGCTCGTGAACTGCGTGGCGTCGACCCCGCCGGCGAGGTCTTCGACCGCGATGATCTCGGCCACTCGCGGGCCGGCGTCGCCGCGGGTGCAGTGCACGACGAGGTCGATGGCCTCGCTGACGAGGGTGTTGAGTGCGCTCATGGGCAGCGGCGAGGACGATTCGGCGAGCTGGGCGACGAAGCGCAGCCGGGTGAGCGCCTGCCGTGCGGAGCCGGCGTGGATGGTCGTCAGCCCTTTGACGCCGGAAGACAAGGTGAGCAGCAGCGGCATGGCTTCTCGGTCTCGGACCTCGCCGACGATGGCGACGTCGGGGGCCATGCGCAAGAACCCGGCCACGAGCCGGCGCAGGTCGATCTCGGGGCGGTCCGACCGGGCTGCCCGGGTCTGTAGTTGGGCGACGTTCGGTAGCGGGATGTCCGCTTCGAACACCTCTTCGGCGACGACCACGCGGTGGCCGGGATCGATCTCGGCGGCGCAGCACGACAAGAGCGTGGTCTTGCCGGATCCGGGGGCGCCGGCGAACACGACGGTGAGGTCGGCGCGGATGGCGGCTCGCAGGAACCCGGCAGCCTGCGCGCTCAACATGTTCCGGTCGACCAGCTCCTGCAGCGAGCGAAAGGGCACCCC
>CAZALT010000119.1:0-10765 GCA_964485515.1 uncultured Rhabdothermincola sp.
CAACCGCCGCGCCTACGTCCGCAACGGCGCGCTCGGCACCGTCATCGCTCTTGACCATGGCAGCGTCCGGTCGGACGACGCGATCACCGTCGAGTTCGACGGCATCGGCACCATCGACCTCCCCCGCTCCTTCTTCGATCACCACCGCAACCGCGGCGGCCGACGAGAGGTCGGTATCGACCACGCCTACGCCCTCACCTCGTACGCCGTCCAGGGCTCGACCCACGATGTCTCCACGAGCCGGGTCGACTCCACGACGACCCGGGCCGAAACATACGTCGACATCACGAGAGGCCGCCTCGCCAACCACCTTTACCTCACCACCGCGACCGATCCCCTCGACGGCGAAGCCCTCCCCAAACTGCCACCCGCCCCCGCTGACGAAGCCGTCGCCGACCGCCTCGACCGATCGACCGGCGAACTCACCGCTTGGGAACTGGTACACGTCGAAAGCACTGACCCGATTGTCGGCGTCGAATTGTGATCGAACCCAAACGAATCGAAGTTCGCGGGAGAGATCAGGGTCTCAACTGCCTTCGTGTGGACCCGTCTCGTGCGTCAGCAGTCAGCGACGTGGGACGGGGCAAGACCGCTGCCTCTGTCACGTGGGTCGGGATCCCAGCCGCATCAGCGCACGTCGGTCGACCTTCCCCGACGACGTTGTGGGCAGAGCGGCGATGCCGACCACACGGGTGGGTACGAAGGCCGGTGGAAGGGCTGCGATGAGGGCTGGTCGCACGTCAGCCACCCGGTCGCCGACTACGAACGCGACAAGTTCGGACCCACCCTCGGGCAGGGGTACCGCCACAACGGCTGCCTCCCGCACGTCAGCGACGCCCGCCACGGCCGTCTCGACGTCCCCCAGCTCGATCCGGACTCCTCGGACCTTCACCTGATCATCTGCGCGATGCAGGAACCGAAGAAGACCATCCTCCTCGATCCGGACGATGTCACCCGTGAGGTAGGCGAACGCTCCTCGGGGGCCCAAGCCTTCGATCGGCACGAGCGCTCGATCGCTGGCTTCCGGATCGTTCCAGTACCCGGTGGTCACTGACTCGCCCACCACCGCTAGCTCACCGGCTCCCTGCCCGACCACCCGTCGCCGCTGCGCATCCACGACCGCAACCTCGCAGTACGGGACGGCCCGACCAATCGGCAGATCCTCTATGGCGACCGACGAGTCGGGCAGCACGGCGAACGTGCACACGTTGGTCTCGGTCGGCCCATAGAGGTTGAGGAACCGGGCGTGCGGCATCCGGCGTCGAATTCGGTTGAGCGCGGGCAGCGGGAACGGCTCACCGGCGAACATGACGGTCCGCACACTTGGCATGAGAGGGGTTGCATCGTCCGGAGACCGGCCCGTGAGTCGGCCAAGAACCGTCGGGACGGCGTAGATAGTCGTCACCTCGTTGGCATCGATGTTTGCGACGAAGTCGGCCGGGAACACCAGTGCCGATCGCGAGACGACCACTGCTCCGGCGCCGGCGAGGGGACAGGAAAACAGATCGAATGTCGACAGGTCGAAGTGGAGGGCCGCGTGCGCCGCCACGCGATCGTCTGGCCCGAGTCCGACCTCAGCCGCCGCCCACTCTGCGAACGCCGTGAGCGCTCCGTGGGAAGTGCAGACACCCTTCGGTGAGCCGGTGGACCCGGACGTGTACAGGATCGCGGCGAGGTCATCTGGCTCGAACGCGATGCCGGAGTCGGACGGCGGCGATGCGGCCACCTGGGACCTCGAGATGAGTTCCAGCCAGCCCGGTCTGATGGAGGCGGTGGGGTCGCCGTCCATGACGACGACAGATCGAATTCCGGGGCGATTGTCCGGACCCATCGCAGCCTCGGTCACCAAGTCGACCGACGCCGCCGCCGCTAGCACTACGGCGATGCCGGCGTCGGCCAGGACCGATCGGAGACGAGGCGCTGGCGCGGTCGGATCGAGAGGGACATACGCCGCCCCGACGCGAAGGATGCTGTGTACAGCGACGCTGCTCTCGATCGTCCGCTCGGCACAGATTCCTACTCGGTCACCAGGCAGGACGCCCAGCGATTGGAGGACTGTGGCCAAACGGGAAGCGAGGTCATTTGCCTGCTCGTTGGTCAGCGCCACATGCCCCGATTGAGCGAACAACGAAGCGCCCGCACACTCAGCCGCCACCTGGAGTGCCTGCGCCGCAAAGCGCGCTCCTCTGGTCACCGAAGGCGGGCCACGAGTGCCTCGATGGCGCGGGGTGTGGAGAAGTTGGCGATGGCGAGGTCCTGATCAGCAATCGTGATATCGAAGTCCGCCTCGAGGCGGGCTAGCAACTCCTCGAAGCTCAAGGAATCGATGATCTGGCTTGCTATGAGGTCATCGTCCAGACCGATCTCGTCGAAGCGGCACGGAACGGCAGCCACCTCGACGATCGCCCTACGTACTTGGATGGAAAGTTCCATGACCGTCACGATATGCGGAGGTGCCTGGCCAGCATGTCCCGCTGGAGCTCCGAGGTGCCCGAGTACACGAGCCCCGCGCGATCGTCGAGGCTCGTCGAACTGAGATCGCCGCCCGGCAACTGACCCAACACGGCGACGGAAGAGGCACCTCGCAAACGATCAGCGGCATCGGCCCACCGAACAGATGCCTCCGACAAGTGCAGCTTCACGGCCGAAGCGAGGTGCGCCTGCCTTCGATCCCCTACCGCCATCGCTGCCCGCCTTAGGAGCAAGCGGCCAACGGCAACATCGACCTGGAGCGAGCCGACCATCGAGCGAGGCCAGCTTTGGGCCTCGCTATCCAACTGTCGCTGCAGCCGACCTAGGGCGGGAGCGAGGATCATCAGACGCTCCCATCGCATGAGGTCCTGGAAGATCAGCATGCCTGCGCCATCAGGACCCAACTGAGCGTCTAGCGGCAAGGAGCAGGATGCCAGCCTGATCCCACCGACGGCTCGCCCGTCGAAGCACACCAGAGAACTAGACGAGGTGAGCTCAAGGCCGGCTGTCCGCCGTGGAAGAAGGAACGCCCTGAGGCCGGCGAAGCCGATCCCCCGGTCGGTGGTCGCAAGGACCAGAAATAGGTCTGCGTCCTCGGCGTTCGTGATGAAGGTCTTCTCACCGTCGAGGATCCACCCGTCTCCGTTCGGCGTCGCCGTCGTACGCAGCGATGAGAGGTCGGAGCCTGCCTCGGGCTCGGAGGTTGCGTGGGCGCCGATGGCCGTTCCTGCGGTCAGCGACGGGAGATGTGCCTGGCGCTGTTCATAACTGCCCCAGCGCTCGATCGGATGCTGCACCGCCCACATGTGCGCACCGGCTCCGAACGCAACGCCGGCATCTGCGCCGGCACGCCCCAGTCCTTCTAGGACGGCGGCACCGTCGAGCGGGTCTCCACCTCGACCACCGAACTCGCTCGCGACCGTCGCGCCGAGGACCCCCAACTCACCCAAGGAACGCCATGCTGATCGGCGGTCCGATGCGTCGAGAGAACGCGCGCCCACAGTGACACCCTGGCAGAGCCGACTAGCACTTCCTGGCCAGTCAAACTTCGGCAGGTTCAGAGTCGAGCGATCAGTCGGGGCGCCCACCACAGCAGTCAGCCTCGCTCCAGGATCGCCGTCGCGCACGCCAGACCACCGCCGGCTGCGCAGAGATTCGGGATAGACACGGTCGCAACTACGTCCAGGCCGGACTCTCGGAGCGCCCGCTCGGTGTCTGGACAGCCGGCGGCCATGACGACCTTCCCTGGTCCGAGCACAGTGAGGTTCATCGCCTGGAGGCGCGTCACCTCGTCGGACTCATCGAGGTCCACGAGGGAGAATCCAAGGTCTCGGAGGGATGCAAGGGCCCACCTCGGAAGGAGGCGACCGCGGACCACTGCTGTCTCAGGGCCGACAATCTGAAGAATGCCGAGTAAGTGTTGGACACCCGTCGGGACGGGCACCAAATTCAGGGATGCGCCTAGGGATGCCAGGACCGCTCGGATCTGGACGGCAGCTGCGGAGTCGGTCCTCGCTCCGACGCCCAGCAGCGCCCGCCCCGGGTCGATCCAGAGCAGGTCGGCCCCTTCGTGCACAGCGCTCCCGTGGACGCGAGCGAGGACAGGCACCCGGGCCAGCGCGAGCATCTCCTGGCCCAGCACTTCCTCGCCGGCGCGGACTTCACTCGCCATCCGCGCGCAGATCGCACCGGCAGGCGTCATAGTCACCAGATCCCGCGCGAAGACTGCGTTGAACGGCACGCTGTCGCCGGCGAGACGGCCTGGCAGCTCGACCTTCACGACCTCCACACCGAGGCCCTCAAGGGTGGCGGCGTACATAATCAACTCCTGGCGCAGCGCATCGAAGGACACCGGTCGGAGGTATTGCACTGACCGCCAGTCATTCGGCGCGGGCCAATCTGCCGAGGGGAGTAGGAGCGAGGCGCGCAGAAGCGGCGACCACTGATCGCCGACTCCATGCCCACTCCAACCGTCGTCGCGCCAACCCCGGGGCGACCTCCGCGGCAGCCATCCAACCCCCTGGTACGCGGGCAGATCTAGGTCCACGAGACTTCGTCCTCCCCGATGAAGTAGCCCAGTTCCTCTGCCGTGTCGCGCACGCTCTCGACTGCGGGGCGAAGCTCCTCACCCCGTTCGCGCCAGCGACCGAGCCTTGGCGGGACGGTCGCCATAACCACCGGATCGAACAACTCGTCCAACCGAGCCGAGCTGACGCCGCACTGCTCGAGGATGCGGTCAACCGTTGGTTGGCGCCTCCCATTGACGAGGTCCTCGCCGCGAACCGTGACCACAACGCGCGTCGACCCCTCAGCACTCTCGAGGACCGCGATGTGCGCAGATGCCCACTGGTGAGCGCATACCGAGAGCAGATCCGCATCCCGAAGGTTCTGCCACCCAGGGGGAGCATCAAACCTCCACCATCCACCCGCACCCCAGGGCGTGTCCGAATAGCCGCTGATGCGCAAGGCTCCCGGCGAGAGGAGATGGGAAGCGAAGCAGTGGCTCCTCCAGCCGTCGAGCAGGCCACAGATGGCACCTGCGGGGTTCCGGGTCAGGTGGATCACCGTCAATCGATCGCCAAACAATTCGTGGAGTAGGTCCAACCTGTATGCATCCACGGATGCCTTCAAGAGCAACGGCTTCGTCTCACCATCCAAGACGCGGGAGAACTCAGCCGCTACGTCCGGATGGACGAACGGCGACTCCTCGACGCTGAACGACCTCAGTGGGCCGTGCGGAAGTGGGCCGAGGTCGGGGAAGAACCGGGCAATGAGCCTCAGGTCGATGTCGTAGAAACGCGGGTCAAGATCGACGCCGAAGAGATCGAGCTGGCGAAGCACTCCCAAGAACGCTCGGTCTCTACTCGGGACATCCTGCGCTTCGATCGCGGTCGCGAGCAACGGCACGATTTCCTCGGGGGCCGGAAGGTTGCTCCACTGCGCGTACATCCGGTGGGCGACGGTCGCGCCGAGCACCAGCGGCGAAGCCTCCGATCCCTGACCTTGCTCGAGACCGAGCTCCCAACTAAGGAGATCGAGGAACCGGGAGCGCGTCTCCTCAGTCGACACCGTGAGCGCGTCGTCGCCGTCGAGATCCAAGGGTAGGGAGAGCCCTGCGAGCTTGTAGAGGTGGGTGTGCTCGCCCGGAAGAGCCACGAACCGCTGAGTCGATCGCAGCACGGTAAAGAGCAAGCTGCTGTAGCTACGCGAGGAACTTACGATGACCACCACGGGCCGGTCCGAGAGGTCAACGGGCGCGATCGACCGGCCCAACATGCTTCTGATCTCAGCACGGACATGGGCGATCTCTTCCAAGCTCCGTCCGCCGAGAAGGGGCTCGCCCCCCTGACGGCCCGCTTCCGCGTTCACCGTCAACCTGGTCGCGACGCTGCCGCGTCCTCGCTGAGGGCGCTACGATCCACCTTGCCGTTCGGTGTCAAGGGCAACGCGTCGATGAGGTATACACGTGGCCGCATGAAGACGGGCAGGACAGCGCTCAGAGCGAGCTCAACCTGCGCCTCGGTCACGTCAGCTGTCGCAGGGACTGCGCCCAGCCACAGCTGCGTCTCCCGCGATTGCAGCTTGCGTCCGAACGCCACGCACTCACCGACCAGGCCGGTCCCCCTGGCCGCGTGCTGTACCTCCGCCAGCTCCACCCGCTTTGACCCGATCTCCACCTGATCATCAGCCCTGCCTTCGAACTCGAGGACGCCGTCGGGGCTCACGAAGACCAGGTCTCCGGTCCGGTAGCAGGGCACGTCGGCATGCTCGGGCAGACTCGCGAACCGCGTCCCGGTGAGCTCCGGGCGATTCAAGTACCCGTGGCCCACTCCGGCGCCAAGAATGCACAGTTCGCCGACGACTCCAACCGGCACCACCCGATCGTCGGGGCCGATTACAGCGATCTGAGTGTTTGGCAAGGGTCGACCGATGGCGGACGTAGCGCCGGGCTCGGACCGAGGATCCGACAGCATCGAGCGGTGGAAGTAGACGCTGTCTACAGCGCACTCCGACACCCCGTAGGTATTGAAGTGCGCGATGTCGTGATCGAAGTGCGATTCGAGTGCCACGTGCTCATCCAGGTACCAAGCGTCGGCACCGACAACCCATGTCCGGAGGTGCGGGATCTGCTCGCCCGTCTCGACGAGGTGACGGAAGGTGCGACGGGTCGTCGTCGTGTTCATCTCGGCGAAGGTGATCTGCCCGTCGACCAACTCGTTCACGAGCTCTGAGATGTCCGTCTGGGGATCGAGCGTGTAGTTCCGTGACGAGAGGTGGAGCGCAGCCCCCGAGGCGAGCGTCCGCGTCCAGTCGGCCGTGAACACGTCGAACCCGAGGGTGGTCGTCTGGTAACAGCGGTCTCCCGGCGCCAACTCGTAGAGGTCGATCCAGGAGTGCTGCATGTTGACGATGTTGCGGTGACAGACCCGGGCGCCCTTGGGCGCTCCGGTAGTTCCTGACGTATAGATCAGATAGAAGTCTGCCTCCCCGCCAGGTCGGTCCTTGATCGTCCACCCGGGCTCGTCACGAGCGAATGCATCGGCATTGACGACGATGGTCGGCAGGTCCCGGCTCACTACGCGCCGCGTCTCCAGAGTGTGCTCGTCGATCAGAAGCGCGACCGGATCAGAATCGGACAACAGATACTCGAGCCGAGCGGTCGGGTACGACGGTTCGAGGGGTACGTATACCGCTCCCGCCTTCAAGACGGCGACGATTCCGACGAGGATCTCTACTGATCGGTCCATGCACACGACAATGCGGTCGCCGCATGAGACCCCATGATCCTCCACCAGTCGACGAGCAAGGGACGACGCTATCGAGTCCAGCTCTCCGTAGGTGAGCGAACGGCCCCGACAACGAACCGCCGTCAGCGACGGCTCGGCCTGCGCCCAGGCTTCGAAGCAATCCAAAGCGTGTCCGCTTAAGGGATGCTCGACTCGCGGTCCGGTCAGGAGGCTCAATTCCGGGACACTCATGGCAAATGCTCCTCTGCGATCTGAGGGTCCTGGGCGCGCATGGCGGTCGAGTTTGGGGCTACGACGCTTGAGCGGGGGACCGCCTGGAAGTCCATATTCAGCACATCTCGGTGACCGGTCGGCGATACCGACGCGTCGTCGAGAGCGATCGCCGTCGCGTCGTGGAGCATCCTGTGGTCGTCGACGAGCAGAGTGTCGAGCGGCAGCGTGAGCGCTCGCTCGAGAACCACGGTTGCTCCATCATCGGCCACCCGGCTGACACCACCCGAGACGTTCGACCGATCGATCAACTGGACCGAAACGAATGACTTCCCTTCACGGTGCAGACCTGCCTGGCCCGGGATCGGGAAGCCGTCGCGAGTCGCCGAACAGGTGACTCGGAAAAGGTGGACGTCGACTTCCCACGCTGTCGGCTCGGCCAGCCGCTCCGCGAACAGCGCGCACATCCCTCGGAGGTTCTGCTCGAAGAACGGGCTCTGGATGACCTCGGCGGGGATCGGAGCGAACCACTTGTCCACGCCGCCCATCGTTGGGTTGATGTCGAGGCCCTGGAAGAACGGCCCGTGGGCTTGAGGATGGACCGTGCCATCAACTACGCGCACCCGTGCATAACGCCGACGACGGTACGAACCTGCGTCCGGAAGGTAGGCATCGACGGGCATGTCCTCCCAGGCCGAGCTCACCTCGGCAACGTCTTCCCATCCGGCATCCGTGAGGTCGTAGTCCTCGGCATCGAGGAGGGCAAAGCCCGCCGCGGCGAGCGATCGGTTGGCTTCCAGGATCACCGCCTGGCTAAACACGGGCCACCTCTACCTTCTCGGTCGTCATGACGATGTACCCAAGGAGCGCCACATCAGCAGGTCGTCGTGTACCACGCCGTCGATCTGGGTGGCAGACGGCTCGACTCCGTAGACCTTGAAGCCGCAGCGCATGCAAGCCCGGATCGACGGCAAGTTGTCGGCGTTCGAGGAGCACCGGATCAACACAGCTCCGGCTCCCTTCGCCCACTCGATACACGCTGTGAGCACCTGACCGCTGACATCGTGGCCCCAAGCGGCGGGACGTGCGTAGAGACCCCATGCGCCGGCCGAGTGCGACCGCTTCGGAGGATCTCCTAAGCGAACGCCACACATCCCGACCAGTTCTCCGTCCAGTTCAGCGAGGAACAGCGCCTGGCGGTCAGTTGGGACGACGCGCTCGCGCCAGAACTCATCTGGCTGCGCCACCTCCACCTCATGCGCGGCATTGAAAGCCGCTGGGTGATTGAGCAAAGCCTCGAGCCGAACGACACGCACCGCGGAAAGGTCGTCCAACGTGCTCGGGCGAACGGCAAGCCCCACTTGTTGTCGCCCTCCCCGTCGTCGCCGACACCAACCGTAGTCCCTCCCCTTGGGCGAACATGTGGAAGATTCGGCCGACTCCGGGGCTTAGTGCGTTGACGACACCGGAACCGGGAGCCCACCATGACGCCGATCGACCTGACCGAGACCGAGCTGCTGACCGTCGAGGAGGCGGCCGGCATTCTGCGCATCAGCCGCAACGCGGCCTACGCGCTCGCCCGCGAGTGGCGGGCGAGCGGCGGTAGGTCCGGGTTGCCGTGCTTCGAGGTGGGGCGCTGCATCCGTGTGCCGCGCTCGGCGCTCGATCAGATGATCAGCTCGGCCATGCCCGCCGAGGCGAGCTGACCCTACGCGGCAGCCTCGTCGTCACCAGCGGCGTCATCGGAATCGTCGCTGTCGCTGTCGTCGTCGACAATTCCATCGGACTCCTCATCGACCGGGTCGTCGTCAAGGAGGCCGGCGAAGGTCGCTGCGGCTTCGGCCTGCATGCCAGGGAGCACGTGCTGGTACACGCTCATGGTGAACGCCACGTTTGCGTGGCCCAGGCGTTCGCTGACGACCTTGACCGGGACGCCGGCTCGCAGGAGGAGCGTGGCGTGGGTGTGGCGGAGGTCGTGCAGTGAGATCCGGGGGACGTCGAGCTTGGCGACGGCGCGGTCGAAGGTCTGGCTGAACAGGTCGGGGTGCAACCAGTTGCCGTCGACCTTGGTGAACACGTGGTCACCGTCCTTGGGCGGACGCCCTCCGGCTTCGGCGGTGCGGGTCGCGCGCCACGACTCGAGGACGGCGACCGTTCCCTCGTCGAGGTCGATGGTGCGCCGACCCGCCGAGGTCTTCACGTCGGAGATGTGGACCTCGTAGGCGACCGACACGAGCGCTTGGCGAACGGCGAGCCGGCCGGACTCGAGGTCGAGGTCACCCCAGCACAAGCCGAGGATCTCGCCGCGGCGCATCCCGGTGTGCGAGGCGAGGTGGAACGCCGGGAACAGGCGGATCGACGCGGTGGCCTTGAGGAAGGTGCGGAGCTGGACCGCGTCCCACGCCTTGATGCCCGCACTCCGGCGGGCGGTCACCGACGGCGGGTCGGCCATCGACGCGACGTTGCGCACGACGAGGCCCTTGCGGTGCGCGTCGGCGAGTGCCTTGTTCAGCATCAGGTGGATGTTGCGCACCGTCTTCGGGGCGAGGCCGCCGGTCCGGTTGCCCTTGCGGCCGTTCTTGAGCAGCCGTGCGTAGAAGAGGTCGAGGTCGTCGGCGGTGAGCTTGTCGAGCGGGCAGTTGCCCAGGGCCGGGATGACGTGCAGGTCGATGTTGCGCCGGTACGAGTCCCAGGTGCTCGTCCGGGTCTTGGACTGTTGGATCGGCAGCCACCGCTCGGTGAGGTAGACGCCGAGCGACGTCTTGTCGACCGACACCGTTTCGCCCTGCTGCCGGCGCTTGACCATGTCGGTGACGATCTTCTCGGCGTCGCCCTTGCGGGTGCCCGCCTTGATCCAGCGACGCTTCTCCTTGCCGGTCGTCGGATCGACGCCGTCGTAGATGACCGCGTAGTAGCGGTTGCCCTTCTTCGTCACGTAACCGCGCATTGGCTGTCCCTTCGGTTCAACAGGAAGGGACGCCAGGCAGTTGGTGGAGGCCGACCCGGAGGCGTCACGCGGGTGCTCGGCACTGCTGAAATCACCCTACGCCCCGGAAACCCGAAGGTCACGAAATCGGTGCGCGACGACGCGGCCGTTCCCACGACGAGGGGCGCCGAGCCGCTCGGCGCGGTCCCTGCCACAGGTGCGGTCCGTGACGTCGCGCACCACCCCGTTCCAGCCCATACCAAAGCTCCCGGTAGAAAACCCGGTAGAAGAACGAGGGAACGGACAGCAGAAGGGCCCTCCTCGGATGTCCGAAAAGGGCCCCTGACCTGCTGTTTCGTTGGTGGCGGGGGCAGGATTTGAACCTGCGACCTTCGGGTTATGAGCCCGA
>CAZALT010000120.1:0-10694 GCA_964485515.1 uncultured Rhabdothermincola sp.
CCGAACGAGCAGGACGACGATCACGCCACTCGTGAGCAGGGACCGACAGGTTCCGGTTCCGCCTCACCCCCAAGACCGGGACCCGACTGGCCGAGCGTGCCCAGGGCGGGTCCAGGGCCCACACCACCCACTCCCGGCTTGGGCTACCCGTCGGAGTGCGACCCACTGATCGCAGTGACAGCCCATAGGGTCAAGCCGATGGAGCGCGAACCGGAGACCTTCGGCGGCGGACTGGCGGGCCATGAGACGCGTCGGGATCGGGCGCTTCGAACCGTGATGCTCGTCTTGGTAGTGGTCCTCGCGGCCGCATCGGCGTGTTCTTCAGAGAGTGACCGGCGCGTGGCATCAACGACGAGTGAGTCGACATCCACCACCAGATCGGTCGCTGCCACGGTGCCAGCCGTCCCGACAGGCACCAAGGACTGCGGAACACAGAACGCAATGGTCGGATGGCCAACCACCTTTGCCCCACCACCCAATCCGTACGCTTGCGTCCTCGATGCCCTCGCCGATGGCACACCTGCGCAGATGAGCTCGATCTCCGCCGGCGACCACGACAGCCCACGCGAGACCGAAGACGGATACAGGATTCCGACCAGACGGATCGTCACCTGGCTCGTACTCGACAGGCACGAGGTCCAGGTGACGACCGATCTGACCGAGGACGGAGGCGCCTCGAGCACGCAGACCTGCACGGACCTCGTGGTAGCCGACGACTATTCGCCCCCGCAGGGGATCGACTGTTCATAGGTCCACCAACCGGCGGTCGGACACACCCAAGGCCTTCCCGGGCAGCTCGCAGGACAGGCGTAGAAAGGCCATCAACTCCACAGGCCTCAGGCCGTATCTCGACCGTGACGATGTGCTCGGCGGCCGTTGCACTCGCTCCTCCAGGAGGATGTCGAGCCCCACCGATCCTGTGCAGGCGATCGGATCGGTCCTCCTGCCGTCGACCGCCAACCGCCAACCGCTAATGTTTCGCCGACTAGAGCGACAACCACCTCGGGGAGATCGGCGGCATGAGCAGCGAAACTTGGTCACGACGCAAGGCCATCGGCGTCGGCGGAGCGGTCGTCGGCGGAGCGTGGATCGCACCTCACCTCATCTCCACACCGGCAGCCGCCGCGCAGTCGGTGACGTCGCGGTGGGTGGCCGCGGGAGGACGCCCGCAAGAAGGCGGAGTGGTGTGGACCTCGC
This sequence comes from uncultured Rhabdothermincola sp., assembly GCA_964485515.1. Lineage (GTDB taxonomy): Bacteria > Actinomycetota > Acidimicrobiia > Acidimicrobiales > Acidimicrobilacustridaceae > CAZALT01. The sequence goes on from CAZALT010000120.1 coordinate 1,198, forward strand.
CCGAGGGTGCGAACTGGGCCACGGTGGCGACCTTCCCCCAGCAAGGCGCGAACGCGGTCGCCACCGACGGCCAGGGTCGTTGGCTTGCGGTCGGCGATGGAGCATGGACGTCACTCGACACCGTCACCTGGTCCGCCACCACGAGCTCGCTTCCGAGCGATTCGGAGAGCGTCGCAACCGACGGCACCGGCACCTGGATCGCCCCGGGCCACGACTTCCAGGCATTTGAGCCGATGGTGATGGTGACGACCGACCTCGGAGCCACGTGGTTCACCATCGTCCTCGAACCCACCGGGTTCGCGGTCGCCGTGGCGAGCGACGGCAATGGTCGCTGGGTCGTCGTCGGCGACCAGATGGAGGGCATGGGCGGTGTGTGGCTCTCCACGGACGCTTTCGCCACGACCATTCCGACCGTCGTCCCCGAGGGCTTCAGCGCGTATGACGTCGCCACCGATGGCACGGCGCACTGGGTCGCCGTCGGCTCGGGGGTCTGGACCTCAGCCGACGCGGGCGAGACCTGGGAGGCACCGGAGGTCGAGTTCGAGGCGACATCGGTTGCCACCGACAGCAAGGGCACGTGGGTCGCGGTCGGCTACTCGGGCGTCTGGCGCTCGACAGACAGCGGTGCCACCTGGACGCAGACAGCCACGCCGGTGGAGGTGGACGCGAACTCGGTCGCCACCGATGGCACCCGGTTCGTCGCCGTCGGCTACGAAGGGTCCTGGTTCTCCGACGACCACGGCATCACCTGGACTGCGTCACCCACCTCGGCGATCAGCGGGGACGGCAGGGACGTGGCGTCGGACCTGCTCCTTCCCCTGCCGGGCTCGCCACCCTGAAGTCGGGATCAGCTTGCGCCGGGCTCGACGTCCTGCACCGGGTCGAACCAGAGCTCGGTGGTGCCCCCGTTCGAGTAGTCGACGGTGAGCTCTTCTCCCGGATCGATGTCGCGCACCGCGATGATGCGCAACACCTCATCTGCCTGGTCGAGCTCCCACGTCACGTTGCCCGCGGGGTCGTGGTTGTAGAGCGACCCGAGGCCGAGGGCGAGCGCGCCGTCCTCGCCGTCCCAGTCGAAGTAGTAGCCGTAGAGCACCGTCTCGTCGATCAGGGGCAGCTGATCGCCGGGCAGCACCATCATCGGACACGTCTCGACGACCTCGCCCTGCGCTCGGGCGACGGTCGTGAACACGCCACGACCCGCGATGTCGGATTCGCCCACTTCCAGTGCACCCATGGCGACATCGTCGCAGAGGCTGCGATCCACCCGCGACAGGCGTGCGTCACAGCTGGACGTCGACGACCTCGCCCGTCTGCACGCGCCACAGCGCGGCGTACAGGCCGCCCGTCGCGACGAGCTCGTCGTGGGTGCCGGCCTCGATGACCCGACCGGCCTCCATCACGTGGATGCGGTGGGCATGGCGGATGGTGGAGAGGCGGTGGGCGATCACGAGGGTCGTCCGGCCGGTCGACACCTTGACCAGGGACCGCTGGATGGCGGCCTCGGTCTCGTTGTCGATCGCCGAGGTCGCCTCGTCGAGCAGGAGGACGGCTGGATCGCGCAGCAGGGCCCGGGCGATGGTCAGCCGCTGGCGCTGGCCGCCCGAGAGCTTCTGGCCCCGCTCCCCCACGACGGCGGCGAGTCCGCCCGGGAGCGCCCGGATGAACCCGGCCGCCTCGGCCAGCTCGGCCGCCTCCCAGATCTCCTCGTCGGTGGCGTCCGGCCGCCCGTAGGCCAGGTTCTCCCGGACGGTGCCGTGGAACAGGAAGACGTCTTGCGACACGAACCCCGTGGCACCCCGCAACGAGGTGAACGTGAGCTCGTCGATCGGGTGGTCGTCGACCGTGATCGAACCGCTGGTCGGCTCGTACAGCCGCAACAGGAGCTTGATGACCGTCGACTTGCCGGCGCCCGTCGCGCCGACGATGGCATGGGTCTCCCCCGCCGGCACGTGGAGCGAGAAGCGGTCGAGCACCATGGCGGACGGCGAGTCGTGCGGGTCCTTGTCGAGGTCGCCGTCCAGGTCGCTGTCGGGGCCGAGCTCGCGGTCGGGGCCCGCGTACGAGAACCGGACGTCGTCGAAGCGGATGTCGCCCCGAACCGGGGGCGGCAGCTCGGCGGTGCCCGGCACGATCGTGGGCTCGACTTCGAGCAGTCCGAAGATGCGACGGCACGACGCCATCGCCCGCTGGTACAGGTCGAGAATCATCCCCAGCTGGGTGAGGGGCCAGAGCAGACGCTGGGTCATGAACACGAGCACCGAGAACAGGCCGACGGCCAGCTCACCTTCGATGACGGCGCGGCCACCCACGACCAGCGTCATCGTGAAGCCGACCAGGATGGCGATGCGGATGAGCGGGATGAACGCGCTCGAAAGGCGGATGGCGTCGCCGTTGGTCACCCGATAGTCGTCGCTGTCGACGGCGACACGGGCGACCTCGCGCTCCTCACCGTTGAACGCCTTGATGGTGGCCATGCCACCCAGGCTGTTGGTCAACGTGTCCGCGATCCGCCCGGTGGATGCCCGCACCGCGTCGTAGTGGGGCTGGAGCCGTCTCTGGAAGAAGAGCGAGCCGACGATGATGACCGGGATCGGCAGGAAGGCAAGCACGGTGAGCTGGGGCGAGATGATCGAGAAGGTGATGCCGATGAACACGACGTTGGCCGCGGTCTGGATGATGTCGTCGGCGCCCACGTCGAGGAACCGCTCCAGCTGGTTCACGTCGTCGTTGAGCACCGTCATGAGCCCGCCCGACGAATGGTCCTCGAAGGCAGCCATCTCGAGCGACTGCACGTGGCCGAACACCTCCATGCGCGTCTCGTGCTCGATGCTCTGGGCCAGGTTCCGCCACGTGACGTGGGCGATGTACTGCGTGAGCGATTCCGCCAACCAGGCGATGACCGTGATGACCGCCAGGATCGAGAGCTGGGTGAACCGGTCCTCGACGCCGAACATCTTGCCGACGAACGACTCGCCCTCGTTGACGACGACGTCGACCGCGGCACCGATGAGCAGCTCTGGCGCCACATCGCACGCCTTGTTGAGCACCGACATGAACGAGGCGAACACGACCTTGCGTCGATGGGTACCGGCGTTGCGCCAGAGGTCCTTCAACGGAGGTGTCGTGGAGAGCGGGATCGACGTTCGGGAGGAGATGGCCACTCCGTCGGACGCAGGTGCGGACGAGAGCTCGTCGTCATCGGTCGACATGGTTCGCCACCGTAGGGGTGAGGTCTTCAATCGACCCAGACGACGCCCGATGGGGAATCAGAGGTTCAGGTTGGCGCACTGCACGCAGACGCGATCGGGCACGATGCCGGTGCGCATGAGCAGCGCGAAGACCTTGCAGCCGAGGCACAGGCCCAGCACAGCTTCGAGCGTGGCGGCGACGGCGAGCATCGCCAGCACCACACGCCCGGCCGTGTCGTAGCCGGCCAGGAACAGCACCGAGGCGGTGACCGAGAAGGCGACGCCCATCGCCTGGGCGAAGCGCTTGGGCGGGCCGGCGACGATCTCGCCGCCGAGCCTCGGGGCCACGATCCGGGAGGCGAACAGCGCCAGCGGGCTGTAGCGGGGACCGGCGACGACCCGGGCGACGAACCCGTAGACCAGCACCACCACCAGCCATTGGACGTCGAACAGCACGACCGTCCAGGCCACGAGGGCCACCACCGCCGCGACCGTGCGAGCCGCGGTCTCGTTGACGGTGTCGGGGAATCCGACCCACCGCCGAGCTTGGCGGGTCGGTGGAGTCGCCGTGGTGGGTTCAGACATGGACAACCTCAAGGTGCAGCTCTGCTTCGGCCGGGACTGCCGGGACTGCCGGGACTGCCGGGAGCTCCCGGGGCCACGGAGCGAGGATCGGCAACCCCGCGTCCCGCCATGCTACGAAGCCGCCGGCAAGATCAGCCACGCGGGTGAGGCCGATCTGTTCGAGGCTGGCGACGGCAAGCGTCGACGCGTAGCCCTCCTGGCAGGCGATGACGATCGGTAGGTCCGAGCGGGTGACGATCTCGAGCCGATCGTCACCGGTCGGGTCGAGACGCCACTCGAGCACGTTGCGCTCGATCACCACCGCGTCGACGAACGCGCCGAAGCGGCGGCGCTGGTCGGATGTCGACGAGCAGACCGCCCCGATCGACGACTGCCGCCGCCGCGTGCGGCTCGAGCAGGGACATCCGCGTGCGCAGATCGGCCACGTGACGATCGATCGTCGAGGTCATCGGTCGTCCCCGTCGATGCCGGGTGCGGTGCCGACGGGGCCACGTAGCGTCGAGCGCCCGACCTCTTGGGCTCCGTCGTAGTAGGTCATGGCGGACAGGGGCGGCGCGTACACATGCACCGACGTCGCGGTGGACGACCCACCGTTCACGACCTGGTGGGTGTGGCCTGCCCCGAACCGGGTCCCTTCGCCACGGGGCCACGTACGCTGACCGGTCGTACCGTCATCGGACACCACAGTCTCGATCAGCTCGCCGGCGACGACGCAGAACGCGCCCGCCGAGTCGCCGTGGTCGTGCAGGTCGATGCCGGTGCCGGGCGGCCAGTAGATGGTCCACACCTCGTACTCGGGCGTCGACAGCGCGAGCTCCCAATGACGTTCGCCGGGCGACGGGCTCGGCGTGCCGCGCAGGTCCCACGGGACGGTGACCTCGGCGAGGCCCGAGGCGATGGCCCAGATCCATTCGTCCGCGGTGACCGGTTCGTGCGCGGTGACCGGTTCGTCCGCGGCGGTAGCGACGAGATCGGAAACCGCGGGCGAGAGCTCGGATGTGTCGCCCGATGGTGTCGATCGGCGCGACGACGGGTGCAACGCACGGCTGGCGGCCATGGCCCACGGGTTCGTCATGGCCTCGGCGTTCGCGGTCGGGATCTCGTGTCCACTCATGTCGAGAAGTCCATTCATGGAATCCCGACCTGCAACCTCATATTTAAGGATCCGACAGGACACCGACTGCGTCGCCACCTCCACGTCCGGCGCTCCGACGTCCGAATCGACGCCCTCGCCGCCCGGTCAGGCGCACACGGTGCCATCGACAGGATCTCCGGGGACCACGCCGATCGACTCGGAGATCACGTTGGGGTCCGCCGTGGTCGAGGTGGTCGACGTCGCCCATGCGTCGCCTTCCACGGGAGCGACGTCGAGTGCGTCCTCGCTGACACCGGTGAAGTCCGTGCCGGTCACGAGGACGATCTCGCCCGGCTCGAGCCGGGCATCTCGCGTGAGCGTTCCGCCGGCGGAGAGGTGGGCGAGCACCTGGTTGGCCGCGAGCGCAGAGCCCGGGGCGTAGCGCACCTCTGTGCGAGGGCCGTTGGCGGTCGCGTCGCCTGTGCCCGCGACCTCGAATCCGATGCTGGCGAGATCCTCGCGGGCGACACCGGCCTGTCCGGCGAGGCCGGAGCCGTTCTGGATCGACAACGTGATGTCTTCGGGCACGGGTTGCACGTCACCCGGCGGCAAGCCGCGGAACACGTTGAGCACAGGCTGCGCGGCCGATCTCTCCATCTTCAGCACGGCGGCGCCGCCTGCCGTCGAGTACGGCTCGACGGGCAGCGAGTAGGTGCGGATCTGGTCGCCGGAGAACGACCTGAACTCCTTGGCCAAACCCATGAAGTCGGCCAGCTCGAGGCCGGAGTCGATCGTGACGTTGTCGGCGGTCGATCCGACGATGTCGTTCACCGCCTTGAGGTCGAAGCCCTTCGTGGCCGCCGCGGCGCGGTCCAGCATCTTGCGGATGAACTCTTGTTGGCGGCTGATGCGGCCCAGGTCAGCGGTCGGATCGTCGACCCACATCCCCCGGTTCGTGTCGAAGTACTTGAGGTGACGCGCCCGACTGAACGCAAGCGCCTGCTCGCCGTCGAGCGTGACGCACCCGGGGTTGTCGATCACGAGCCCCGAGCTGGTGTCGCGCATCTTGCGGTCGAAGTACATCGGCACGCCGCCGACCGCGTCCACGACGCCCTTGAAGCTCCGGAAGTCGACTTCGACGTAGTGATTCACATCGATGTCGAAGTTGGCCTTTATCGTGTCGACGAGGCGCTGGGGCCCTCCGTCGAGGGCGTAGGCCGTGTTGATGCGCTCGTGGCCGTCGGTCCCGGGGATCTCGACCCACAGGTCGCGGGGAAACGAGACCATGTCGACGGTGTGGGCCTCGGGGTCGACCCGCACCAGCATGATCGTGTCGCTGCGCTGGCCCGATGTCTCGTCGTCGTCGGTGCCGAGCAGGCCGTCGGCATCAGCCTCGTCGGCGTCGACCACGGCACGCGAGTCGGAGCCGACGATGAGGAAGTTCTGTGGACCGCCGGTCTCGGCGGCCAACGCGAGGTCCGCTCGACCGACCTGGCTCCACCGCCACCAGCCGTAGCCCACGACGACGGCCGCGGCGACCAGGGCGAGCACCACCATCACACCCGAGCCGACCAGGATCCGCTGCCGGAACGACCGCTTCGCCGGCGCGTGTTCGGGCGCGCCGGACGTCGACGACACCGGCTCCGTCGCGTCGGGCTTCGCCGTCCGCTTGGACTTGGGAGGGGCGAACTGACGCTCTTCGGTCGGCTCGACGGGGTCCGGGAACAGGGGGGAACGACCGTCAGTCATGGCCACACCAGGCTACCGACACACCCACGTCCATCGGTCGCGGGCACGGAACCAGGACCGCATCCGGGCCAGATGACCCACGGATGCCGATGACCGGACCTAGCGCGGTTCTTTGGGCAGGCCGAGCACGCGCTCGCCGACGATGTTGCGCTGGATCTGCGACGTGCCGCCCCAGATCGTCTCGGATCGGGAGAAGAAGAACGACGACTGCAACGCCGACGACGGGTACTTGGGGTTGGTCTTGCGCGTGCCGTAGCCGGGAACGAGCTCCTCCACCTCGGGGTTGCCCGTGAGGATCTGGCCCTCCATGCCCAAGATGTCGAGCGCCAGCAGCATCTGCTCCTGGTGGAACTCGCTCCAGAACATCTTGTTGGTGGCGCTGAGCACGGCAACGCCCCGGTCCTTCTTGCCGTGGACCACGGCGCTGAGCGACCGGAGCCCTCCGATGCGCATGAGCTGGACCTTCGAGTAGCACTTCGCGATGCGCTGCCGGATCACCGGGTCGTCGATCGCCCCGTTGTCCTTGGCCAGAGCGACGATCGAGTCGAGCTCCTTCTCGAAGCGGCGGTACCCGGTGGTCGCCGAGGTGCCGCGCTCGAAGCCGAGCGTCGACATGGCGACGGTCCAGCCGTTGTTGACCCCGCCGAGGACGTTCTCCTTCGGGCAACGGGCATCGGTGAAGAACACCTCGCAGAACTCCGCCGAGCCGTCGACCTGCTCGATGGGCCGGACCTCGACGCCGTCCTGCTTCATGGGGCACAGCAGGTAGGAGATGCCCTTGTGCTTGGACACGTCTTTGTCGGTCCGGCAGAGGATGAAGATGTAGTCGGCCTCGAAGCCCTGGGTCGTCCAGATCTTCTGTCCGTTGATGACCCACTCGTCGCCGTCGAGCACCGCGGTGGTGGCCAGGGAGGCGAGGTCGGAACCGGCATCGGGCTCGGAGAACCCCTGGCACCAGGCCACCTGCCCCGAGCGGATCTTGGGGATGAACTCCTGCTTCTGCTCCTCGGTGCCCCACTGCAAGATGGTGGGGCCGACGAGGGTGTCGCCGAAGAAGTCAGCCCGCAGCGGGGCGCCGGCGCGGTGGAACTCCTCGGCCAGCACGACGTTCTCCATCGTGGACAGGCCCTTGCCGCCGTACTCGGTGGGCCAGCTCGCGCAGATCCAGCCGCCCTCGAACAAGGTGTTGGTCCACTCCTTCTGGAACTGCGCCTTGGCCTCGCCCTCGAGGACGAAGTCGTCGTCGAACCACCCGTCGGGGAGGTTGTCCTCCAGCCAGGCGCGGATCTCGACGCGGAACGCTTCTGCCTCGGGCGGATAGCTCAGGTCCATGGCCGACATTGTCCTCTCCGGACCGCGGCAGCACCAACTGATGCCCCGTCAGATTCGGTCGTCAGGGCTCGTTGCCCGGCCGTTGCGGCCGGTCGTCAGGGGCGGTGCGGTCGAGGTCGATGTCGGTGAGGCTGGCAGGGTCCTCGATGGGCTCGACGTGGATCGTCGGCCGCAGGCCCGGAACCGACGCGGTGAGCGCCCGCTCGACCTCGTCCGCGAGGTCGTGCGACCGCTGCACCGTCCAGTCGCCGGGCACCAGCAGGTGCACGACGGCGAACGATCGCCGCCCGGCCTGTCGGGTGCGCAGCGCGTGGAACTCGATGTCCTTCGATCGGTACCGCTCGAGCACCGCGTCGATGCGGACGCGGTCCGAGGAAGGCACCGAGGCGTCCATCAGCGCGTCGCTCGACCGTCGCACGAGGCTGAAGCCGGCCCACACGATGTTGGCGGCGACGAGCAGGGCGACGATCGGATCGAGTCGGTCCCAGCCGGTGACCGCGACCAGGGCCACCCCGACGACCACCCCCGCCGAGGTCACGACGTCGGTGAGGAGGTGCCGACTGTCGGCCTCCAGGGCGATGGACCGCAGGCGACGCCCCGCCGAACGCAGGACGAGGCCGACCCCCAGGTTCACGAGGGACGCGACGATCGTCACGACGATGCCGATGCCCAGGTCCTCGAGCTCGCGTGGATCGATGAGGGCATCGATCGCCTGCCACGAGATCAGGCCGGCGGCGACGACGATCATCATGCCTTCGAAGGCGGCCGAGAAGTACTCGGCCTTGCTGTGGCCGAACTCGTGGGACTCGTCGGCAGGCCGGGCCGCGACACTGAGCGCGACCAGCGCCACGACGGCAGCCACCAGGTTCACGCTGGACTCGACGGCGTCGGACAGCAGCGCCACCGAACCGGTGAGCCATGCCGCCACGCCTTTCATCGCCATCGTCGTGAGCGCGGCGGCGATCGACAGCCAGGCATAGCGTGTGGCTGAGGCACGCGCCCTCGGCGCGCCGCCTGCAGACCGTGGGTTCCCGGCTTCGTCTCTCTGCTGGTCGTCCATGTGCTGGTCATCCATGTCGCCGGCCTTCGACCGTCTCGCACGGGGAACCCGGCGAGGCGCTGGTGCTCGCACCGTAGCGACCGCGCCCGGCGAGGAGAGCGACGTCGTGGGCCCGAGCGAAGATGCCATCTGGGTGACGTCGCGGCCGGGAAGCGCCGATAGTGTCGGCGCCATGTCGACGACCGAGGCAACGCCACCGGCGGCGAAGGCCGAGAAGAAGGAACGCTGGTCGTTCCAGTGGAAAGAGCTCTTCGACGAGGTCATCACCTCGGGCCTCTGCACGGGCTGCGCGGGTTGCGTCATCTCCTGCCCGCACGACGTCATCGGCTACGACCACGAAGCGGGCGGCTACAAGCCGTTCCACCTCGAAGACGACGAGTACGGCCCCGGCAACTGCGTGCACGGCGAGAAGGGCTGCACCACCTGCACCCGCGCCTGTCCCCGCTTCAAGATGTGGGAGCCCGAGGCCAACGAGCACCTCTTCGCCCGCGAGCGCCACGACGAC
>CAZALT010000121.1:0-10646 GCA_964485515.1 uncultured Rhabdothermincola sp.
GACGGACGGAACGGGATCTCGCGCACGGGCGTCGGCGCACCGAGGGCGAGGGGCTGGAAGAAGTCCTTGGGGTTGCGCACGGCCGCGACCCTACCGATCGGTACCATCGGCGAGAAACTCGCTGAGGCTCCGTCAGATCACCCCGTACCGGGCCCTCGTCCGGGTCCAGATACAGGAGATCCCCGGCTTGTGGCCGGGGATCTCCAACGGTCGGTGTCGCTGAGGATCAGCCGGTGTAGCGAGGCGCCGCGACCGGCGCCACTGCTGCCGTGGTGGTCGTCGTCGTCGACGACGGCGACAGGTCCACGACGCAGCTGGTCGCCAGGTACTCGACGACCGCGTCGACGTCGGGAGCGACAGCGGTGAAGATCGCCTCGATCGAGGCGATCTGCCCCTCGGTCAACGCGGCGGCGTCGAAGCCGGCCTCCGAGAGGATCTGACCGAGCTGGATGTAGGCGACGGTCACCGCGTCCCACGACCCGGAGATGTCAGCCGGAGCCACCTCGCCGCCCGCGAGGAAGAGGTTGATCGACACCTCGAAGAGATCGGCGAGCTGTTCTGGCGTGAGCGTGTCGATGTCGCCGAACGAATCGATGAGGTTGGCCAGCTCGCCGGCCTGTTCGACGACGACCGCGCACAGCTCAGCGGCGGTGCCGTCGGTGGTGTAGTCGTTGACGACGAGGACGTCGTAGGACTGGACGAACTCGGGCAGCGTCGTGAAGTCCCATGCGAAGTCGGCACCGATCGGGACCTCGCCCGGCGTGGCCTCGATGATGTCGCCGTTGCTCGTGGTGATGACCACCCAGGCATCGCCGGGCGCGGTGCCGAGGGCCGTCTCGACGACCTGGCAGCCAACCGATTCCTCGAAGTCGGTGTTGAGGACGGACTCGGTGACGCCGTCGCGCTGACCATCGGTGAGGGTGAAGGGGTCGCTGATGCCGGCGGGCGTCGCGTCGACTTGCTGGTCGACGTCGTCGCACTCGACGGTGAACTCGAACTCGGTCGTGTCGGTCTCGCCCAGGACGAGCTTCTGGACGACGATCTCGGGCTCCTCCTGAGCCCCTGCAGGAGTGGTCGGGAGCGCGAACGCGCCCAGGGCGACGATGGCCACACCTGCAGCCGCGAACTTACGGATCCTCATCAGTTGCCTCCCAGCAAGAGTTACCACCGCGTGCCATGTCGCCGCGGCCGCAAGATCCTACTGCCATGTTCGTGAGCACGGTAGGCCGAGCGCTTCTCTCGCCCGATCAGGCGAGGTCGGCCGGGATCAGCGGCTCGTCGAGGAGTCGGGCGAAATTGGTCGGATCGCCGTCGGTGAAGGACCGGCACAGCCGATAGCCCTCGACATAGCAGGAGATGTACGCCCGCCAGGTCTCGTCGGTCAGGAACGCCACGGCCTTCTCGGCACGGTCGTGCGGGAGCATCGACCACCGTTCGAGGTACGCCACGGCGTCCTCCGCCGGCGCTCCGTCCTCGTTCAACAGCCACGCCGCGTTGGCTCGCACCGCGTCGAGGGAGTGCGCAGCCCGCCGGACCTCGGCCACCAGGTCGGCGTCATAGGAGATGCCCAGACCGGTGAGGTGCGCATCCAGCACCGGTTCGGGGTTGGCCCCGAGCAGCACTTCGAGCCCGAGGTCGGCGAGGCCCTCGGCGAGGAGGCACTGCGGTGTGCCGACGAGGAAGATCGTCTCCTCCAGGTGGTCGCGCTCACGCACCAGCCCGACCTCCTTGCGACAGTGCTCGGTGTGATGACCCGGGTAGGCCTCGTGGGCCACGAGGTGACCCAACGAGGTGGCGAGCACGGGCAGGTCGACGTTGATCGCCACCCGGCTGCGCAATCTGCCCTCGTAGTAGTTGAAGCCCGACCACGGCTTGTTCGTCGCCAGCTCCCACTCGACGTGCTCGCCCTCGGGCAGGCCGAACATCTGGTCGGTCCGAGCACGGAAGTCCTCGGCGATGCTCCGCATCACCGGTTCGACCAGATCCGGATCGATCGCCTGCGCCTCGCGCCAGCTTGCGTAGCGCTCACCGACCGGTCCCGACCCGGGGAGGACCTCGTCGAGCAGGCGTTGAGCATCGGCGAATTGCTCCTCGGGGCGGAACCAGGGCCTGACGCCGTAGCAGAGCTCGACCTCGTCGGCGTAGCTGATCTCCTCCCCCACCAGCTTGCGGGCGCTGGTGTGCAGGCCAACCGTTTGGGCACGAATCCACCGGCGACGCGCCGCGCCCAGCTCGTCACCGGCCCCGCCGTCCAGGTCGGCGATCAGCCGGGCTGCTTCGTCGACGAGCACAGCTGCGGGCGTGACCGGATCGGCCTCGACCCGGTCCGCGAGCACCGGCGGCCCGTAGTACGCGTCGACGAATCCGTCGACGTGGCGACCGAGCCGGAGCCCGATCTCGAGGTACCGCTCGACGATCGGGGACGAGGGTCGAGGGTCGGCCACGGCGCTCACAGACCGGATCCGATCAGCCGAGCTGGTCGTGCAGGAACGCGACGGCGCTGCGGAACGCCACGTCCGAGGTGCCAGGGTCGTGGACCTCGGGTCGGGTGTCGTTGAAGAAGGCGTGCTGGACGCCGGGGTGGATGATGATCTCCACGTCCTTGCCGTGGGCCTTCAGGGTCCGCTCGAACTCGCGCACCTTGTCGGGGTTGAAGAACCCGTCGTTCTCGGCGAAGTGCCCGAGGATCGAGGCGTCGAGCTTCGACCAGTCGGGGTCGAAGTCGGGCCAGGGCATGATGCCGTAGAAGGGCACAGCCGCCGAGATCGCATCGGGACGGACCGCAGCCAGGTAGAGCGCGAGGCCCCCACCCATGCAGAAGCCCGTCACCCCGACGGTCTCGCTGGTGACGGCGTCGAGGGACAAGAGGTGGTCGGCGGCGCCACCCATGTCCTTCGCGGCTTCGGCCATGCGCAGCGCCATCATCAGCTTGCCCGCCTCGTCGGGTTCGGTGGTCGCCGTGCCGTGGTACAGATCCGGCGCCAGGGCGACGAACCCCGCCGCAGCGAACCGGTCGCACACGTCTTTGATGTGCGCCACGATCCCCCACCACTCCTGGATGACCACCAGGCCGGGACCGGAGCCCGAGGCGGGCACCGCCAGGTAGCCCTGGCAGGTGCCGCCGTTGCTCGCGAACTCCACCATCTCACCCATCGTCAGCTCCTTCGGGTCGGTTCCGGTCGCACCTCGCCGGATCTCCTCGTCGGTCACGCTACCGAAGTCAGAACACTCGAGGTCAGAACACTCGACCTCTGAACAGTTCAGCGACGATCGGGCAATCGGTCCGCTCGAGCGCCTCGGGCACCGGTTCCGGGCCCTGGGCCCCGGCGATGCGATCGACCAGCTCGAGCGGGACGAGCTCATCGTCGCGGTCCCACGGATCGCCGACGTCGAGCTGTCCCACGAGGCCATCCCACATCCGAGACGGAAGGAGGCGGCCGGTCCCGGCCACCAACCACAGAGGAACCGATGACGTCCTGGCCAGTGCGGCGGCAGCACGCGAACCCGCAGGCGCAAGCGCGTCGGTGGGGCCGACGGCCGACGCCTCGATCACGACGAGATCGGCCTCGGCGACCGCCGAGCCCAGCCCTGCGAGCGGCACGCCGACGGCATCGACATCGGCCCGCACGAGGTGTCCCACCAACGACGAGCCCTCGTCGAAGGCGTCGACCACGAGCACGTCGAGATCGCCTCGTCGGGCGACGGCGCTCGCCGTCACCTCGGGCCACCCGAGGATCACGACGGTCGCATCCTGCGGGAACGCGAACGACAGCTCGCGGGCGGTGGGGTCGGCCTCGATGAGACCAGCCGCCTCCCAGATCTCCTGGCTCGGATCGTTCGACGAAAGCACCCGGGCCGCGAACCAGACGAGCGGACCCGAGGTGGGCTGACGGACCACGATGCGACGGCAGGCCGTGACGAGCCCCTGTGGGTCGCCGCTGAACGAGGCCAAGGCACGCGCTGTCTCGGACACGAGCGCCGACTGGGCCGCGCCCGAGGCTCGAGCGACGTAGCGAAGGCGCTCGATGGGATGCATGACGACGAAGGCTACCGGCGCCCATTTCCCGAAATTGCGTACCGCTCCGTCGTGCAACGACGGCGAGGTACGCAATTTCGGTCCGATCGGCTCAGAGCCCGGGCTTCCAGATCATCAGGAACAGCATGACGACCAGGATCAGATGGGAGACACCGGTGAGCGCCGAGGCGATCTTGGCCGCCTGCTCATCTCCCTCACCGACTCGGCGCAGAGCAGGGACGATGACACCGAGGTAGAGGCCGACGAGCACGAGCCACAGCAGCACGGCGGTCATGAGCCACGGCTGGGACACCGAGTAGATCGGCTCGGGTTCGGGTGCGCCGGCGATGCCATCAGGTTTGCTCATCCCCGCCACGCCGAACCCGATCAATCCGGTGACGATCATGGCGGGTAGCGAGACCCGCATCCCCGCCGCGGCCTGGTTCTTGGCCACGACCGGCCCGGAACCTTCCTGCTGGGAGAGCCGCAGGACCATCGGGTTCACGAAGGCCGCCCCAAAGGCGATGATGGCGCCCAGGACGTGGATGAGCAGCACGATGTTGTAGGCGGTCGAACCGATGGCGGCGAGCACGAGGGTCTCCTCAGCGTTGAGTGGATGCGAGCGGCGATGCACGCCCGCGCGTCCCACGCAGCGGCTCGCGGTTGTGCCCGGTCGAACCTACCCGCGCTAACTTTCCGGCGTGCCAACCGACGTCGCTCTCGAAACTTCGCTCACCCGGCTCGGTGGAGAGTCCCGCCCGCTGGACGAGTGGACCACCACGTTCCACCTCGCACTGATCGTGCTCGACCCGTACACCTACGAGAGCGCCTGGATCCTCAACACGGCAGGCCGCATCCTGCGCACCTTCGGCGAGGCCGACTGCCGTACGGCGTTCCTCGTCACAGCCGATCAGGACGAGGCCAAGGCGTTCCTCGGCCCATGGGCCGACGAGTTCCTCGCCTTCGTCGACCCCGATCGCGCCACGGTCAAGGCGCTGGGCCTCGAGGCCCTGCCGGCCTTCGTGCACATCAACCAGGCCAACGTCATCGACGCCTCGGCCGAGGGATGGGACCCCGACAGCTGGCGCGACGTGGCCGTCAACCTCGCCGAGGTCATGAGCTGGCACCGACCGGAGATCCCCGCCAACGGAGATCCCCGCCCCTACGCCGGCACGCCGGCGATTCCCTGACGGGTTTCGGGCTAGGGGTTTCGGGTTCACTCGTTCCGCTTCGCTCCACTCCGTTCACCCGAGTTCTGGAGGACCGGCTTCGCCGGTCACTTGTTGGACTCGTCGGAGCAAGCTCCTCCTCGACGCCGAGGCAATGCCCCGGACCCCGTTCCGGGGCTGCCGCCCCGATACCCCGCTGGGGCCGCGCCCCCTCTCCCCCACCTCCTCCCCCACCTCGCGCTCGGACCCACGAACCCGAAACCGAAACCTCTACTGGATCCCGCCCTTGGTCATACCGAGGACGTTGAGAGCGCGGTCGAGGTCTTCTTCGGACATGAGTCCCCCATCCAGGACGATCTCGCGGATGCTTCGGCCGGACTCCACCGACTCCTTGATGACCTCCGCGGCCTTCTCGTAGCCGATGTAGGGATTCAGCGATGTGCCGATAGACGGCGACGACTCGGCGTACCACCGGAGTCGATCGACGTTGGCCGTGGTGCCGTCGATGCACCGGTCGGCGAAGAGGACCGACACGTTCGAGAGCAGCCGGATGGACTCGAGCAGGTTCCGGGCCATCAACGGCATGAACACGTTCAGCTCGAAGGCACCCTGCGTGCCGCCGAAGGCGACGGCAGCGTCGTTGCCGATGACCTGGGCCGCGACCTGGGTGACGGCCTCGGGCAGGACCGGGTTGACCTTGCCCGGCATGATCGATGATCCCGGCTGCAGGTCGGGGATGAAGATCTCGGCGAGTCCCGTGCGGGGACCGCTGCCCATCCAGCGCAGGTCGTTGGCGATCTTCACGAGCGACACGGCGAGCACGCGCAGCTGACCGGATGCCTCGACGAGGCCGTCCCGCGAGCTCTGGGCGGCGAAGTGGTCGCGTGCTTCGCTGAGCGGCAGTCCGGTCTCCTCGATGAGGCGAGCGATCACCCCGGGCGCGAACTCGGGCGGCGCGTTGATGCCCGTGCCCACGGCGGTGCCGCCGAGCGGCAGTTCGCCGAGTCGGGCAAGCGAGCTGTGGAGCCGCTCGATGCCAGTCTCGATCTGGGCGGCGTACCCACCGAACTCCTGGCCGAGGGTCACCGGCGTGGCATCCATGAGGTGGGTGCGCCCGGACTTCACGACGTCGGCGAACTCGTCGGCTTTCCGGCCCAGCGAGTCACGCAGGTGCTGCAGCGCGGGGATAAGATCCTCGACGATCGCCTCGGACGCGGCGAGGTGGATGGCCGACGGGAACACGTCGTTCGACGACTGCGACGCGTTGACGTGGTCGTTCGGATGGACCGAACCCGCCTCGCCGAGATCCCCGCTCCCGGCCGTTCGGGCGGCCCTCCCGCTCCCGGCCGTTCGGGCGCCCCTCCCGCTCCCGGCCGTTCGGGCGAGGCGTTCGGAGGCGAGCGTGGCCAGCACCTCGTTGGCGTTCATGTTCGACGACGTGCCCGAGCCGGTCTGGAACACGTCGACGGGGAACTCGTCGTCCCACACGCCAGTCGCTACCTCGGCGGCAGCAGCCGAGATCGCCTCGGCGATCTCCGTCGTCACGGCTGGTACGGAGTCGAGCGACGCGTTCACCACGGCGGCGTTGCCCTTGATGAGCGCCAGCGCCCTGATCAGTCGGCTGTCGATTCGATAGCCCGAGATGGGGAAGTTCTCCACCGCTCGCTGCGTCTGCGCCGCGTACTTCGCCAGCGAAGGAACCCGCACGTCCCCCATCGAGTCGTGCTCGATTCGGAAGTCAGGCACCGCAGGAAGGTCGCTCATGCCAGGAGTCTGCCGCGGTCGGCTGCCAACGCGAGGCTCGACCACGAAGACCCGCTCTGGCGGCCAGCGTTCTGGCCCTCTTCCGTGGCGGCCGCTGAGCGCCGTCGACCCGCCTACTTCAGCGACAGGTCGATGGGGCGAGAGACCTCTTGGAAGAAGTCGTTGCCCTTGTCGTCGACGATGATGAACGCCGGGAAGTCCTCGATCTCGATGGCCCAGACGGCTTCCATGCCGAGCTCTTCGTACTCGACGATCTCGACCTTGGTGATGCAGTCCTGGGCGAGGCGCGCCGCGGGGCCACCGATGGAACCCAGGTAGAAGCCGCCGTGGCGCTTGCAGGCGTCGGTGACGGCCTGGGAGCGGTTGCCTTTGGCCACCATGACGTGGCTTCCGCCGGCGGCCATGAACTCGTCGACGTAGCTGTCCATGCGGCCGGCGGTCGTGGGACCGAAGGAGCCGGAGGCGAGACCCTCAGGGGTCTTGGCCGGGCCGGCGTAGTACACGGGATGGTCCCGCAGGTACTGAGGCATGGGTTCGCCGGCGTCGAGGCGCTCCTTGATCTTGGCGTGGGCGATGTCGCGGGCCACGACCATCTTGCCGCTGAGCATGACGCGGGTCTTGACCGGGTACCGCGAGAGCGTCTTGCGGATCTCGTCCATGGGCTGGTTGAGATCGATGCGCACGACCTCGTCGGACAGGTGGTTGTCGCTGACCTCGGGCAGGAACTGCGCCGGGTCGGTCTCGAGCTGCTCGAGGAACACGCCCTCGGCGGTGATCTTGCCGAGAGCCTGGCGGTCGGCCGAGCACGACACCGCCACGCCGACGGGACACGAGGCGCCGTGGCGGGGCAGGCGGATCACCCGGACGTCGTGCACGAAGTACTTGCCACCGAACTGCGCGCCGATGCCGAACTTCTGGGTGAGCTTGAGGATCTCGCCTTCCATCTCGAGGTCGCGGAAGCCGACGCCTTGGTCGTTGCCCGTGGTGGGGAGGGAGTCGAGATAACGGGCCGAGGCGAGCTTGGCCGTCTCGAGGGTCTGCTCGGCGGACGTGCCGCCGATGACGAGGGCCAGGTGGTACGGCGGGCAGGCCGACGTGCCGAGGAGGCGGAGCTTCTCGTCGAGGAAGGACAGGAGGCGCTGCGGGTTGAGCAGCGCCTTGGTCTCCTGGAACAAGAAGGTCTTGTTGGCCGATCCGCCGCCCTTGGCCATGAAGAGGAACTTGTAGGCGTCGCCGTCGACGGCCTGGATCTTGATCTCGGCAGGGAGGTTGGTCTTGGTGTTGACCTCGTCCCACATGTTGATCGGTGCCATCTGCGAGTAGCGCAGGTTGGCGTCGCGGTACGTCTCGAACACGCCGCGGGAGATCGCTTCCTCGTCGCCGCCACCGGTGAACACGAACTGGCCCTTCTTGCCCTTCACGATGGCGGTGCCGGTGTCCTGGCACGACGGCAGCACGCCACCGGCCGCGATGCAGGCGTTCTGCAGCAGCTCGAGGGCGACGAAGCGGTCGTTGGCCGATGCCTCGGGGTCGTCGAGGATCGACGCCAACGAGGCGAGGTGACCGGTGCGCAGCAGGTGGGCGATGTCGCGCATGGCCGTGCGGGTGAGCAGCGTGATCGCTTCGGGCTCGACCTTGACGAAGGCGCCTTCGGGTGTGTCGAAGGTGGACACGCCTTCGGTGGTGAGGCACTTGTAGGTGGTGTCGTCGCCGCCCAAGGGAAGGATCGGCTGGTACGCGAAGTCGGTCATGTCCTCGTTCCGGTGTGGGACTGCTAGTTGGCGTTGGCGCCCGGTTCTGCCAGCCAGACGTCGCTGAGAGACACGGTACCGCCCTCGGTTTCGAGACCCGAATCGCCGGTCGCCGTGGACCACTCCTCGATGCCGCGCACCTCGATCGACGCGGCGACGGTGCGTGGGAGCCGGAGCAGGAACAGGTAGGCCTGGCTGTCGAACACCTCGTTCTGGACGACGCGATAGGCGTCGATCTGTGCGGCGAAGTCGGCGGTGGCGCGGGCTTCGTCGAGCGCGGTGTCGACGACGCGGGTGCCGAACCGATTGAGGTTGGGACCCGGCACACCGAGGTTGGTGATCTCGGCCTGGTGGAGCTGGACGTAGGCGAGATCGGGGTGCCAGCCACCGAACATGGTCTGCACGACGGCGTCGAAGTCGCCTGTCGCGGCCCGGGCGGCGATGACGTCGACTGGCTGGACGTCGATGGTGACGACGATGCCGGCCTCGGCGAGCTGCGACTGCCACAGCGACGCGAAGCGGATGTCGACCGGGTCGGCCGACGCGAGCAGCGAGAACGTGAGCGGCTCACCCCACGTCTGACTGAAGCGGGCCGCGTCCTCCCGGGCGCGGGCCAGGTCGTTCTCGATCGGGGCTCGGTCGTTGAACCAGGCCGACTCGTCGGTGATGAAGCTGCGAGCGGGCCGCAACACGCCGTCGAAGCCGGCCGCGTTGATGGCCGTCCGGTCGGTTGCCTCGTTGACGGCGCGTCGAGCGACGGGATCGAGGAACGGCGCCTGGGCCGTGTTGAGCAGGAAGGTGAGCTTGGGCTGCTCGCCCTGGGGGTCGGTGAGCACCGTGAAGGTGCCCTTCTTCCCGGCGGCCACCAACGACGCCTCCTGCTCGGGGGTCTGGGTCAGGATCATGTCGACGGACCCATCGGTGAGCGCGGCGGAGCGGGCCGACGCATCGGCGACGAACCACACGTCGACACCGGCGAGCAGGGGAAGCCCCGGCTTCCAGTAGGTGCCGTTGCGCTCCAGGGTCGCGGTGTGGCCCGGGTTCCAGTTGGCCAGGGTGAACGGGCCGGTGCCGATCGGAGCGACCCCGCCCTCGGGGGTGGCCAGCGTGGCCGGCGCGGCGACGAAGCCGACCTGGGTGGTGAGCAGCTCAGGGAAGGTCGACCACGGACTGGTCATGGTGACGTTGACGGTGAGGGGACCGGTGACGAAGACCGAGCGAACCGGCCGCAGCAGGACGCTCGCGTTGGCGCTGAACCGCTGTGCCTCGAGGTTCGCCTTGAGCGCCTCGGCGTCGAGCGGCGACCCGTCGGTGAACGTGATGTCGGGACGGAGCGTGACGGACCACTCGGTGAACGTCGAGTTGGGCTCGAACGATTCGGCGAGCTCCGGCAGGAGCTGGTTGTTCTCGTCGTAGACAGCAAGTCGGTCGTAGATCGAGCGAGCCACCTGCATGGCACTCGCGTCCCAGGTGGGACCGGCCGGAGACCACGTGCCGGGATCGGTCCCCACGGCAAGCGCGAGTCGGCCCCCGGAGTGGTCCCGAAGAGGGTCGTCCTGCGCCCCCGCCGACGTGGCCCGTGTCGTGACCAGGACCAGACTCGCGAGGGCGGCGACCAGCACGGCCAGCGCAAGGATCCCGCGCCGCGAAGGGGCGCGGAAGGTGACGGAACGCAGATCCATGGCTGGGAGACCCTACCGGTCGCCGCGGCCCGCTCGCCGTCACGCCCCTCGGACCGATCGTGCGGCTGTCCTGTTCGCCCGACATCGTCTGCTGCCGGCGGTAGCGGAGCGTCTCGCCCTGCTCATCGCCGATGTGGAGGACCTCGATGCCGATGAAGGTCATCGGGCCCGAGCCCCACGGTGTCCGGGGAGGGATTCGAACCCTCACGCCCTTTCGGACCGGCGGGTTTAAGCCGCCTGCGGTTGCCAGTTACGCCACCCGGAC
>CAZALT010000122.1:0-10560 GCA_964485515.1 uncultured Rhabdothermincola sp.
GAGCCACGTTACCGGCCCGTCTTGACCGCAGAGTCAAGAGTTGGCGACCCACCCCGCTTCTGGCGTGCAGATTCACCGCATCCCGCGCGACATCCACGCAAATTTGCAGGGCTGGGGCCGACCCCGCCTGCTTCTGGCGTGCAGATTCACCGCATCTCGCGCGACATCCACGCAATTTGCAGGCCTGGGTGGCGGGTCAGCCGCGGGTCTGGCCGTCGCCGCGCACGATGTACTTCGCGGTGGTGAGCTCGCGCAGACCCATCGGGCCTCGGGCGTGGAGCTTCTGGGTGCTGATGCCGATCTCGGCGCCGAAGCCGAACTCCTCGCCGTCGACGAAGCGGGTGGACGCGTTGACCAGCACTGCCGCCGCGTCGACCTCGCGGGTGAAGCGGTCGGCGGCGGCGACCGAGTTGGTGACGATCGCCTCGCTGTGCCCGCTCGTGTAGCGGGCGATGTGGTCGATGGCGTCGTCGATGGAGTCGACCGAGCGCACCGCCAGCTTGAGGTCGAGGAATTCGGTGGCCCAGTCGTCGTCGGCGGCCGGACCGGCCGACGGCACGATCGCCCGCACGACGTCGTCACCCACGAGCTCGACGCCTTCGAGCGCCGGCACGAGCCGGCCCAGGAGGTCCTCGGCGACCGAGCGGTGCACGAGGAGGCTCTCGGTGGCGTTGCACACCGACGGCCGCTGGGTCTTGCCGTTGACCACGATGCGCACCGCCATGTCGAGGTCGGCGTCGGCGTCGACGTACACGTGGCAGTTGCCGTCGCCGTCGATGACGTACGGCACCGTGGCGTTGTCGAGGATCGACCGGATGAGCGACGGGCCACCACGCGGGATGAGGCAGTCGATCGAGCCACGCTGCTGCATGAACTCGACGGCAGCCTCACGGCTGGTGTCGTCGACCAGCACCACCGAATCGGCGGGCAGCCCCGTCTTGGCGATGGCTTCGCGCAGCACATCGGCGATGACGACGTTGGAGCTGATGGCCCCCGACGAGCCCCGGAGGAACGCGGCGTTGCCCGACTTGAGGCACAGCCCTGCCGCGTCGCTCGTGACGTTCGGTCGGTTCTCGTAGATGATGCCGATGACGCCGAGCGGTACGCGGACCCGCTCGATGCGCAGGCCGTTGGGACGCACCCAGCCGTCGAGGATCTCGCCGACCGGGTCGGCCAGCGCGGCGACCTGGCGCAGGCCGTCGGACATGGCCACGATGCGGGCATCGGACAGGCGGAGGCGGTCGATGACGGTGGGGCTCACACCATCGGACTCGGCTCGGGCGATGTCGGTGGCGTTCGCTTCGAGGATCTCGGCGGTGCGGGTGACCAGCAGATCGGCGGCGCCGAGCAGCGCGTCGTCTTTGGCCGAGGTCGAGGCGGTGGACAGGGACCGCGAGGCCGCCTTGGCCCGTCGTCCGAGCTCGGCGATCCCATCCGGCGTGGAGCGAGGCGTGGTCGTCATGGCGGTAGATCGTACCGCCGCCTCAGCGGCCGTCCGTGGTGAAGCGATCAGCGGCGGCGGGAGGTGGCGGCAAAGGTGTCGGTGGTCGGCAGTAGTGTCGCCGCGATGTTGGTGGATGACCGGCTCCGCCCCGCGGTGGATGCGTTCGTGACCGAGCTCGGTCCGGTGCTGCGCGCCGCGGTGCGTCGCACGACCGGTGGCGACCCCTCGCGGGCCTCCGCCGACGTCACCCTCGAGGCCTACAACCTGTGCCGGGCGTTCATCGATGCCGACGGACACGGGACCGATGCCGAGATCTGGGCGCTGCTCGGCGCGTTCTCCGCCGAGATCGCCATCCCGTTGGCCGGGGCCAGCCCCGACGACGTGCGCAAGGCCGGGTTGGTGGCGGGGGCCCGCTCGTTCCTGTGGCAGCCGTCGGTCATGTTCGAGATCCTCCTCGGCCTCGATCTTCGGGACGGCACCGACCACGCGCGCCGCTACGTCGAGATGGCGGTGCTCCTCGGCCACTCGGTGGCGGCCATCGACCTGCCCACCAGCCGTTCCGAGCTGCTCGCCATCGAGGACTTCCGCGATCTGCTCGGCCAGGTCATCGAGGTGGCCGGGCAGCCCACCCCAGGCCCGGGGGCTTCGGGTGGCGCCGTGCCCGCATCCGACGCGCCTGTCTCCGATGACGCGGTGACCGATGACGCGGCCACCGCTGGCGCCGCCACCGAGATGGTCGACACCCTCGTCGAGGAGCTGCCGCCCCCCCGCCCGCTTCCCGAGCTCCTCACCGAGCTCGAAGGCCTGGTGGGCCTGGCCGGGGTCAAGGAAGAGGTCAAGCTGGTCAGCGCGCTCATCCAGGTGCAGAACCTGCGCCGTGAGCGAGGCCTCGCCGTGCTCGACCAGAGCCGGCATCTCATCTTCACGGGCAACCCGGGCACCGGCAAGACCACGGTGGCGAGGCTGCTCGCCCAGATCTACCGCACACTCGGCGTCGTCGATCGCGGCCAGCTCGTCGAGACCGATCGCTCCGGTCTCGTGGCCGGCTACATCGGCCAGACCGCCACCAAGGTCACCGAGGTGTTCGATCAGGCCGACGAGGGCGTGCTGCTCATCGACGAGGCCTACGCCCTCGTGCGAGGCGGCGAGAGAGACTTCGGGCTGGAGGCCATCGACACCATCGTGAAGCTCGTCGAGGACCGCCGCGACCGGGTCGTGGTCATCGCGGCTGGCTACACCGACGAGATGCGGCACTTCGTCGAGGCCAACCCTGGCCTCACCTCCCGGTTCCCGAAGACGATCTTCTTCCCCGACTACTCGACCGACGAGCTCATCGAGATCTTCAAAGGCCAATGCGAGAAGGGTCATTACACGCCCGATGCCGATGCGCTCACCAAGGTGCGGTCGGTGATCGACGCCATCCCTCGCGAGAAGGGCTTCGGCAACGGGCGTGCCGTGCGCAACCTGTTCGAGGCGGCCGTGGCCCAGCAGGCCATACGGATCGTGGCCATCGAGGACCCCACCGATGTCGAGCTCGTCACGCTCACGCCCGCCGACATCGCCGACCACCCCCAGGAGGGGGTGTCGACCCCCGACACCACCGACACCACCGATGAGGCTGGCCGCCGGTGAAGCGCGTCTTCGCCTTGCTCGGCGCGATCGGCCTCATCGCCGCGGCCGTCCTCGTGCGCGGTGTGCTCGACGGAGACGACGGGGGCACCGACGGCGGTACCGGCGCCAACCGCGGTGCAGCACCGACCGCCGCGCTCACCGTGATCTGCATCTCCGAGCTGGCCACGGTGTGCGACCAGCTCGCCGTCGACAACGACAAGATCGCCATCCGGATCGAGGAGGCGCAGACCACGCTCGACGCGCTCATCGCCGGCGACTTCGATGCCACCACCGCAGGCTTCGACGCGTGGTTGACCGTGAACCCCTACCCCGCTCAGGTCGACGAGCAGCGCGACCGCGCCCTCCTCGAGCCGGTACTGGGCGAGCCGTCGTCAGTGCTCGCTCGTTCGCCGATGGCGTTGGTCGGTTGGAACGATCGCCTCGCCCCGCTCGCCGCGTCCTGCGGAGGCACGGTCAGCTGGCGTTGCATCGGCGACCACGCCGCCCAGCCGTGGTCAGCGATCGGCGGGCAGGAGCTGTGGGGCGTCGTGCGGCCTGGCCAGGCGAACCCGGCCCGCACCGCCACCGGCCTGTTGACCATCAGCCAGGCCACGGCCAGCTGGTTCGGGTCCGCCAACTTCGCGTCCAACGACTTCCGCGACCCCGCCTTCCAGGCCTGGTTCTCACGTCTCGAGCGCGGGGTGCCCGAGTACCCCGCACCGCCCCGGACGCCGCTCGACCTCATGTTGTCGCAGGGACCGGCCACCTTCGACGTGGCCGGTTCGCCCGAGGCCATCGCCGCCTCGGCCGTCGCCCGCAGCCGATACAGCAGCGCGCTGACGCTGCTCTACCCTGACCCGATGGTCACCGCCGACGTCGTGCTCGTCCCGGTCCACGGGTCGAACGACGACGTGGCCAAGCTCGCGACCTCGGACGATCTCCGAGACGCGCTCACAAAACACGGATGGCGCGTCGCGGGAGAGCCCCTTGCGAGCTCCGCGGATCCGAACCTCGTGCTTGCCGACACCGACGGCCTTCCTGCCCCCGGTGTCGTCGAAGCGCTTCGCAACAAGTGGCTGGAGGTCACCCGATGAGCACCCCTGGGGACAACACGGACGAGTCGTCGAGCCCCCAACGGCGCCGTCGGCCCACCCGGCGGGTGGCCGCCGTCGCCGTCGTCCTGGTGGGCCTGCTCGTCACCGCCGCGTGCAGCAGCGGCTCCAACCCGCGAGCGGCCGACGAGCTGGACGACCCCGGGGATTGCACCGTCGTCGACATGGCGATCTCTCCCGAGAAGATCGATCTGCTCACCAACCTGGCCCAGAGCTTCAACCGGTCCCGCACCGAGGTCGACGGCACCTGCATCTTCGTCAACCCCAAGAGCAAGGCGTCGGGCGCGGCGATGCAGGCTCTGGCCGCCGGTTGGGACACCGAGGCCGACGGACCCCTCCCCGTGGTGTGGTCGCCCGCCGGCAGCGGCTGGGGGGCGGTCCTCGACCAGACACTCGCGGTCCAGGGCCAGCCGCCCCTCGCCGGCACGGGTGTGCCGTTCATGAACACCCCGCTCGTGATCGCCATGCCGAAACCGATGGCCGAGGCACTCGGATGGCCCGACACCCCGCTCGGCTGGTCCGACATCCTCGAGCTCGCCTCGAACGACCAGGGCTGGGCGCAGTTCGGCCATCCCGAGTGGGGCCCGTTCAAGCTGGGCAAGACCAACCCCAACTTCTCCACCAGCGGGCTCAACGCCCTCACGGCGCAGAACTACGCGTTCGCGGGCAAGACCCGCGACCTCACCATCGAGGACCTCAACACCCCCGCCGTCGTCGAGCAGAACACCACCGTCGAGTCGGCGGTCGTGCACTACGGCGACACGACGCTGACGTTCCTCAACAACTGGTACCGGGCCGATCAGTCCGGCACCGGCCTGCAGTACGTGTCGGCAGTCGCCGTCGAGGAGAAGTCGGTCATCGACTACAACACGGGCAACCCCGATGGCGTGCTCGACGCGGGCGAGGAGCCACGCCCGCCGCGGGTGCCGCTGGTCGCCATCTACCCGAAGGAGGGCACGCTCTTCTCGGACAACCCGTTCTTCATCCTCGACGCCCCATGGGTGAACGAGACGCAGCGGGCAGGGGCCGAGGCGTTCCAGGACTTCGTGCAGCGCCCCGAGAACCAGGAGCGGGTCCTGCAGTACAACTTCCGGCCCGGCAACGCCGAGGTCGCGATCGGCTCGCCGATCATCCCGGAGAACGGGGTCGACCCGGACCAGCCCCAGACGCTGCTGCAGAACCCCGAACCTGCCGTGCTCGTCGGCATGCTCGACAAGTGGGCCGAGCAGCGCAAGGGGGCCCGCGTCCTGCTCGTCATGGACGTGAGCGGCTCGATGGGCGAAGCGGCGGGCGGCGGCGGTCGCGACACCAAGCTCGACCTCGCGGTCCGCGCGGCGAGCGAGTCCCTCGATGAGTTCAAGCTCGATGACGAGGTCGGCTTGCGGGTGTTCTCCACCGGCCTCGGACCGAACATGGCCGACTACTGGCTCGACCTCGTGCCGATCGCACCCATGGCCCAGAACGCCGAGCCGCTCAACACGCAGATCCAGGCCCTCTCCCCGCGCAACGGCACACCGCTGTACGAGGTGACCGCATCGTCGTTCCAGAAGATGTACGACGAGTACGACCCCACCCGCATCAACGCGGTCGTGCTGCTCACCGACGGCGTCAACGACGACGGCGACGAGTCCGACGACCGGGCCCAGTTCGACGCCATGATCGAGCTGCTGCGTGACAAGTCGCTCGGCGAGCTGGGTCGGCCCATCCGGGTGTTCACCATCGGCTACGGCAGCGATGCCGATCTGACCGTGCTGCGAGACATCGCCGAGGCCACCGACGCGGCGTCGTACAACGCGTCGGATCCCAAGAGCATCTCCAAGGTGTTCACCGCGGTCATCTCCAACTTCTGATCGGCTCGGCACCGACCGGGTGGTGGGGACGACCCGACCCGGTGTCGTAACGTCAGGGCATGGCCCGGCTGTCCTTCCGCGACCGATTCTTCACGCCACCGGTCGCCAACGCGCTCGTGTCGCCGTCCGGGATCCTGCTCGCGGGTGCAGGGGTGGCGGTCGGCATCGTCGCCGGGCTCCCCGTCGTGGCCGCGGCCGCCATCGGCGGCGCGGCGTGGGTGGCACGCGTCGGCTTCGCCGTTCCCCGCCACCCCCGCTCCGATCGCATCGACCCCTTCGCCCTGCACGACCCCTGGCGCACCTTCGTGCGCGACGCGCAGCAGGCCGCCAACCGCTTCGACACCGCCGTGCACAACGCCAAGCACGGTCCGTTGAAGGACCGCCTGGGCGAGATCCGGGACCGCCTCGATACGGGTGTGCACGAGTCGTGGCGGATCGCGCGCTCGGGCCAGGCGCTCGCCGACGCACGGTCGCAGATCGACATCCGCGACATCACCTACCAGCTCACCCAGCTCAACGGCCCGCCGGGCACGCCGGCTCCGCCGCCCGGGTCGGCCCAGGCCCAGACCATCGAGGCGCTCCAAGCCCAGGTCGACAGCGTCGCACGTCTCGACAACACCCTCAACGAGACGGTTGCCCGGCTCCGCCTGCTCGACGCCCGCATCGACGAGTCGGTGACCCGCGCCATCGAGCTGTCGGTGCGGGCCGAGGGTTCCGATGACCTCGGAGGGTTGTCGGCCGACGTCGACACGCTCGTCGGTGAGCTCGAATCGCTCCGTCAGGCACTCGACGACACCGAACCGCGGAACGTCGTGCTCCCCGACCTGACGCTCGGCGACCTGACGCTCGGCGACCTGGATACGCCGCGGCAGCAGCCCGGCACCGGTTCTGGCGGCCCGGCCGGGACCCCGTCGCCCGGATGACCGCACCCGACGACGACCTCGACGCGGTCGCGCTCCCCGTCAGCGAACCGTCCGACGACCCGATCGCCGCGCTCCTCGCCGACTACGCGGCCGAGCGCGAGGAGATCGGCCGGAAGCACGCCGGTGCCGCACCGTCACGGCGCCCAAGCAGCAGCACCGGCTCCACCCCGCCGGCCAGCCCCGCGGCATCACCAGCCAGCCCCGCGGCATCACCGGCCCGCCCCCGGCGCGGCGGGTTGCTCGGGTCCAGCGCGGTCGTGGCCGCGGGCACGGGCCTCAGCCGGGTCAGCGGACTCATCCGCTCGATCCTCGTGGCCAGCGTCATCGGGACCCTGGCGCTCGGCGACGCCTACAACATCGCCAACCAGACGCCCAACACGATCTACGACCTCGTCCTGGGCGGCGTCATCGCCGCCACGTTGATCCCCGTCATCGTCGAGCGCTTCGAGCACGACGACGACCGGGCGGTCGACGCGGTGGCCTCGGTCATCACCGTCGGCCTCGTCGTGCTCACCGTGGTCGCCACCGCCCTGTCGCCGTTCATCATCCGGCTCTACACGCTCGGCAAGGACCCGGCCGAGGCCGACCAGCAGATCTCCCTGGCGGTGCCACTGCTGATCATGTTCATGCCCCAGGTGCTGTTCTACGGGTTGAGCTCGTTGTGGACCGCGCTGCTCAACGCCCGACGGTCCTTCGCTGCTCCCGCGTTCGCTCCCGTGCTCAACAACGTCATCGTGGTGTGCGTCTTCCTCGCCATCCGACGGGTGGCCGGCACGCCGAACCCGACTCTGGAGCAGGTGCGCGACGACCAGGTGCTGCTCCTGCTCGCCGGTCTGGGGACCACGGCTGGCATCGTGGCCATGGCCCTCGTGCTGTGGCCGGCGATGCGGCGGGCCGGCATCCGCATCCACCTCAACCTCGAGTGGCGCAACCCTGCGGTCACCGCCGTGCTGCGGCTGTCGGGGTGGACGCTGGGCTACGTGATCATCAATGCCGCCATGTTCTGGCTGATGGTGACGCTGATCAACAGCACCGGCGAGGGACCCCCGTCCGCCTTCACGTACGGCTGGGCGTTGTTCCAGCTCCCCTACGGCCTCTTCACGGTGTCGATCATGACGACGTTCATGCCGGAGCTGGCCAGTGCCGCGGGTCGAGGCGACCTCGGCGGGTACCGGGCCCGGTTCGGCCAAGGCCTCCGTCTCGGCATCCTGGTCATCGTGCCTGCCGCCATCGGCCTCATGGTCCTGGCCCAGCCCGTCGTGAGCGTGCTGTTCCAGCGGGGCAACTTCACCCAGGACTCGGTCGACCTGACCGCGTCGGCGGTGCTGTGGCTGGCCGTCGGGCTCCCCGGCTTCGCCGTGTACCTGTTCACGATGCGGGGCTTCTACGCCCTCAAGGACACCCGCACGCCGTTCTTCTTGTGCCTCGTGCAGAACGGTGGGCAGATGGTGCTGTCGCTCGTGCTCGTGCGGAGCTTCGACTTCGAGGGCGTCCTCGCCGCGTTCGCCCTCGCCTACACGACCGGCGCCTTGGTGGCGCTGGTCGTGCTGCGCCGACGGGTGGGGGGCATCGGTGCCGGTGTGGTCCCAGCAGTGGTCCGCCATCTCGTGGCCGCCGCCGCGATGGGCACCGTACTGATCGGGCTCACCCGGTTGTTCACAGGTTCCGGCCTGGCCACGGCCGTGTTGGAGACCGTGGCGGGCGCAGTCGTCGGCCTCGGCGTGTACGTCGGGGTCCTGCTGGTGCTGCGGTCGGATGATCTCGCCTTGTTGCGCACCCTGCGCCACCACGGCGGCGAGGACGCCACCGTCGCTTGAGCGACCGCTCCTACGGGTCGGATCACCCCACCGGGCCAGGCCACCGGAGTCGACCAAGTTCCCGTAGGCTGCGTCACGGATCGCGACCCGACAGGGCGCAGCCGAGAGCCCAGGGCGCAAGCCGAACGACTGGACGGAGAGAGAACGAGCCATGTTCAAGGCAATCAAGCGGTGGTGGAAGTACCTGGGCGCCAAGCTCAACTCCGACTTCAACGAGCGTGCCGATCCCAAGATCCAGCTCGAGCAGGCCATCACCGAGGCGCAGGACCAGCACCGGCGCCTCAAGGAGCAGGCCGCCAACGTCATCGCCAACCAGAAGCAGGCGGAGATGCGGCTCAACCGCTCCCTCGAGGAGTACGAGAAGCTGAACCTCAACGCCCGCCAGGCCGTGCTCATGGCCGACGAGGCCACCAAGACCGGTGACGAGGCCAAAGCCACGCAGTTCGCCCAGGCGGCCGAGGCCTTCGCCAACCGGCTGATCGCCCTCGAGTCCGAGATCGAGGAGACCAAGGCCCTCGTCCTCAACTCCACCCAGGCCTCCTCGCAGGCCAAGGCCGCCGTGCAGCAGAACTCCGCGGCCTTGCAGAAGAAGCTGGCCGAGCGTCAGAAGCTGATGAGCCAGCTCGATCAGGCGAAGATGCAGGAGGAGATGAACACGGCGATGGCGACGCTGTCGGAGACGGTGGGCCAGGACGTGCCGACCTTCGACGAGGTGCGCGACAAGATCGAGGCGCGCTACGCCAAGGCCAAGGGCGCGTCCGAGCTCAGCGAGGCTTCGGTGGAGACCCGCATGCTCGAGGTCGAGCAGGCATCGATCAACGTCGAAGCCCAGGCTCGTCTCGCACAGATCCGCTCCGATCTCGGCATCGGACCGTCCAGCTCCGAGACGGGCGACGACCTGCTCAAGCAGGCCGCGTCCCTCGAGACGGAGGCCAAGCCCACCGCCGAGACCCCGGCGGCTGATCCGGGCACCCCGGGCACGCCCGCCCCCGGCTGACCCACCACCTTCACCCAAGTCGGCGGAGAGCTCCGCCTCCTTCCCCGGATCCTCCGCCGATTTGGGAGAAGGTAAGGGAGGGAGGAAGGAAAGGGCGATCGGTCAGGGGAGCATGACGAGGTCTGCTTGGTGCGCGAGGTACGCCGGGGAGCCGTCGGGGCGTTCCACGCTCTTGCGCCCGATCATCGACACGGCGGTCGTGGCGTCGACCGCGGCGAGGCCCTTGGCGAACACCTCACCGTCGGGTCCCACGATCTCGACCGCATCTCCCTCATCGAAGGCCCCGGTGACCGCCACGACTCCGGCGCCGAGGAGCGACGCCCGGCCACCGAGCAGCGCCCGCTTGGCGCCCTCATCGACCACGACCGTGCCGGCCGCGCCGACGGCGAAGGCGATCCACAGCTTGCGCGCGGGAAGCCTCCGGTCGTGGGGCAGCACGGTGGTGCCCACACCCGCCGTGCCGTGCACGGCGTCGAGGAGCACGTCGTCTCGCTTGGCGGCGGCGATCACGGTGCGCACGCCGGACCAGGCGGCGATCTTCGCCGCGGCGAGCTTGGACGCCATCCCCCCGCTGCCACCGACCGATCCCGGTCCGCCGGCGAGCGCTTCGAGCGTGTGGTCGACCTCGACGATCTCCTCGATGAGCGACGCCGAGCTGTCGAGCCGGGGATCAGCGGTGAGGAGCCCCAGCGTGTCGGTCAGCAGCACGAGCAGGTCGGCGCCGACGAGGTGGGCGACGAGCGCGGCGAGGCGGTCGTTGTCGCCGAAGCGGATCTCGTCGTCGGCGATGGCGTCGTTCTCGTTCA
>CAZALT010000123.1:0-10534 GCA_964485515.1 uncultured Rhabdothermincola sp.
TTCGGCATCGACCGCCTGGTCGCGCTGCTGGTCGGCGAGGAGAACATCCGCGAGGTCATCGCCTTCCCGAAGACGCAGTCGGGAGCGGACCTGCTCACCGGGGCGCCGACGCCGATCGAGCCTCGATACCTCGACGAGCTCGGCTTGCGCCTGCTTCCACGCAGCGCCGACTGAGCTCCGAGATCTCCAACCGAAGACGGCTGGTCGAGAGTCGGCCGGTCGAGAGGTGGCCGGTCGAGAGGTGGCCGGTCGAGAGGTGGCCGGTCGACGAGCTCGAACCCCGCGGGCCGGCGCTTCAGCCCTGGAACCGGGCCACGACCGAGGCGTCGCCCGCGGTGGGGAACAGGTTCCGTCCACCCTCGACGGCGGCCATCGGGTCGGGGTAGACGGTGACGACGAGCTCGGCGTCGGCCCGGCTGGCCACGAGGCGGTGCGACGTGGTGGCTGTGACCCCGAAGCCGAGCCTCCCGAGCTCGGCGGCGAGCGCGTCGCGCACGTGGTCGCCGTCGAAGGTGCGGGTGAAGAAGGCGACGTCGAAGGGGTCGAGTCGGTTGATGTCGCCGAGCAGCGGCGCGAGATCACAGGGGAGTTGGATGCCCTGGACCGCCTCGGCGACAGGAACCCGCGCCGTGCGTCGCTCGCTGGCCGGGGTCGTCGACGGCGCGCTCGCTCCGATGCTGGCGGGAGGCGCCGGTGGAACTGGGCTGGGTGGAACTGGGCTGGGTGGCACTGGGCTGGGTGGCACGTCGAAGCCCGCGATCGGGTTCTGGATCAGGGCCGACGCCGGCCCGGTCGAGTCGGTCCCCGGCCCGCGGCGGTCGCCCGCGCCGCGCTCCTGGGCTTGACGGGCCTGCTTGGAGCCCTGGGTCGCCCGTCGGTAGAGGCGGTACCCGTACACCGCGAGCGACACGGACAACCAGAGCCACAGGACGGCGGCGATCGGACTCATGGACGGTGATCGTGCCACAAAGGTCGGCCCGCGCGGCGCTCCCGAGCTCGGGGGCGGGAGCGTTGCGGTCACCGCGGTGGCGTAGCCTCGCCGACGATGACTCCTGCTGGACCCAGCGACGACCTGTTCGCGGCTGCGGCCGAGGACCAGCTGAGCCGTCAGGCCCCGCTGGCGGCGCGGCTGCGGCCGGCGTCGCTCGACGACGTCGTCGGCCAGGAGCACCTGTTGGGTCCCGGTCGCCCGCTGCGCACCCTCATCGACACCGATCGGCTCACCTCCGTCGTGCTCTGGGGGCCGCCCGGTACGGGCAAGACCACCATCTCCCAGCTCATCGCCCGTACGACGTCCAAGGCCTTCGAGCAGCTCTCGGCGGTGTCGGCGTCGGTCAAGGACGTGCGAGAGGTCACCGCGCGGGCCGAGGGTCGTCTCGGTCAGTACGGGCAGGGGACCATCCTCTTCCTCGACGAGGTCCACCGGTTCAACAAGGCGCAGCAGGATGCGCTGCTCCCCGCGGTGGAGTCGGGGTTGCTGGTGCTCATCGGCGCCACCACGGAGAACCCGTACTTCGAGGTGAACCCGCCCCTGCTGTCGCGCTCGACGCTGTTCCGACTCAACCCGCTCGGTCCCGAATCGCTCGCTGCCCTCGTGGGTCGAGGACTCGATGCGGAGCGGGCGTCGATCGACGACGAGGCCCTCGCCCTGTTGGTCGATCGGTCGGCGGGCGACGGACGCCACGCCCTCACCAGCGTCGAGGTCGCGGTCGCGTTGGCTCACCATCGGGCGGGTCCGGGTCACGCCATCGCCGTGTCGATCGACGACGTCGAAGCGGCATTGGGGAGCAAGGCGATCCGCTATGGGCGCGACGACCACTACGACGTCATCAGCGCCTTCATCAAGAGCATCCGGGGCAGCGATCCCGACGCTGGCCTGTACTGGCTCGCCCGCATGCTCGACGCGGGGGAAGACGCCCGGTTCATCGCCCGGCGGCTCGTCATCCTCGCCTCGGAGGACGTCGGCATGGCTGATCCGATGGCCCTCCTCGTCGCCGATGCGGCCGCTCGGGCTGTGGAGTTCGTCGGACTTCCCGAGGCCCAGCTCAACCTGGCGCAGGCGGTCGTCCACCTGGCCACGGCCCCCAAGTCGAATCGGGTCTACACGGCGTTGAGCAGCGCCGCCGAGGACGTACGCGGGAGCGGCGGCACCGAGGTGCCCAACCACCTGCGCGATGCGCACTACCGGGGGGCCAAGGCGCTGGGCCACGGCGAGGGCTATGCCTATCCTCATGTCGATCCCCGGGGTTGGGTCCCGCAGCAGCACCGACCCGCCGACGTCGAGGGTCACGTCTACTACGAGCCGTCAGCCCACGGCTTCGAGCGGGAGGTGAGCGTGCGCATGCACCAGAATCGAAACCCGTCGCCGCCCACCGAGCCATCGCGGCGAACCGCCCCGTCCGATGCTCCGCCGTCTGAGGGGGCCGGGCCCGGAGCCACGACGTGACCGCCGGGGATCTCGCCGCAGTGCTGGTCACGCTCGTGGTCTTCGGTGCGTTCGTGGTGCTGCTCTACGTCACCCAGGGTCTGCTTCGAGCGCTGCGCCAGCTCCAAGGTTCGCTCGACGCGCTCGAACGCGAGACGCTTCCGCTCCTCGCCGAACTGCGCGACACCGTCGAGCTAGCGGGAGCCGAGGTCGACCGGGTCGACGATCTCCTCGGTGCCGCCGAGTCCATCTCGGCCACGGTCGAGTCGGCCTCGCGCCTCAGCTACCTGGCGTTTCGGGCACCGCTCGTCAAGACCGTCGCGTTCTTCCGCGGCGTCGCTCGCTTCTTCCGGCGGCTCGGGGGCGGCGAGCAGCGGCGGGCCCGTCGACGCGCCGCCCGCCGGAAGGTGGCGGGCAAGGTGGCGGGCACCGGTCCGCCGCGGCGCAGCGCCGGCGAGCCAGGACGCGCCGCGTGATCCCGACTCGCACGATCTGGTTCGCCGCCGGAGTCGTCTCGGGTGCGGCGGGCACCGTCTACGGCTACGCCCGCTACCGCGAGACCCGTGGCCGGTTCGCCGCCGACCGGCTTGCCGACACGGTGTCGGAGACCGCCCTGCGGTCCGCCCGCAACCTGCGAGGGACCGTGCTGCAGGCGCTCGACGAGGGCCGCGACGCGATGGATGAGGCCGAGGAGCGCATCCTCGCCGACCTCGGCCAGCTCGCCGCGAACGCAGAGCGCTCCGACCGGAGCCACCGGTCGGAGCTCGACAGCCGCCGTCGGGCCTGAACCGATCCGGCGCGGTCGGCCGCAGTCAGTAGGCTGACGCCCGTCATGAACCAGATGACCGCCAACCAACTTCGTCGCGCCTGGCTCGAGTTCTTCGAGCGACACGGCCACACCGTGGTGCCCTCGTCGGGTCTCATCCCGACCCATCCCACCGCGCCTCTGTTCAGCAACGCCGGCATGAACCAGTTCGTGCCCTACTTCCTGGGCGAGCAGCCTGCGCCCTATCCCCGGGCGACCACGGTGCAGAAGTGCGTGCGCACCGGCGACATCGACATCGTCGGCACGACCACGCGCCACCTCACCTTCTTCGAGATGCTGGGCAACTTCAGCTTCGGCGACTACTTCAAAGAGGACGCCATCAAGATGGCGTGGGAGCTGTCGACCGAGGTCATGGGCTACGACGGCGACCGCATCTGGGCCACGGTCTTCCTCGACGACGACGAGGCCGCCGACATCTGGCGCGACGTCATCGGACTGCCCGCCGAGCGCATCCAGCGCTTGGGCGAGGAGGACAACTTCTGGGAGATGCAGAAGGGCCGCCCCGGCCCGTGCGCCCCGTGCTCCGAGCTCTACTACGACCGCGGTCCCGAGTATGGGGCCGAGGGTGGCCCCGAGCTCGGTGGCGAGGAGCGCTACCTCGAGTACTGGAACCTCGTGTTCATGCAGTACAACCGGCTCGCCGACGGCTCCCTCGTCGACCTGCCCAACAAGAACGTCGACACGGGCGCCGGCTTCGAGCGCAACCTCGCGCTCATGCAGGGCGTCGAGACGGTGTTCGAGACCGACGCCATCTCGCCGTTGCTCGACGTGGCCCAGCAGCTCACCGGCGTGCGCTACGGCGACGCCGAGAGGTCCGACGTCAGCCTCCGGCTGATGGCCGACCACGCCCGCACCGTCAGCTTCTTGGTCAGCGACGGCGTGTTCCCGTCGAACGAGGGCCGTGGCTACGTGCTGCGCCGCCTCATCCGGCGGGCGGTCCGCCACGCCTACCTCCTCGGCGTCGAGTCGTTGGTCACCCCGGAGCTCGTCGACACCACCGTCGAGCTGATGGGCGAGTCCTATCCCGACCTCGCGAAGAACCACAGCTTCGTGCGCGACGTCGTGGTTCGCGAAGAGGAGCGGTTCCGCTCGTCGCTCAAGGCGGGTCTCTCCATCCTCGAGACCGAGATGGCCTCGCTGGCCGAGGGCGACGAGCTGCGGGGCTCGGTGGCGTTCTTGTTGCACGACACCCACGGCTTCCCGTTCGACGTCACCCGTGAGATCGCCGCCGAGCGAGGCATCGGGATCGACGAGGCAGGTTTCGACGCCGACATGGCCGAGCAGCGTCGTCGGGCCAAGGACGCTCGCAAGAGCGACGGCGCACAGGCTGGCGATGCCTTCGCCGACCTGCTCGATGAGTTCGGCGAGACCGAGTTCACCGGCCGCGAGGAGAACGAGAGCAAGGCCCATGTGCTCGCCTTGGTCGACACGGCCACCGAGGCCGAATCCGACTCGCCTGCGGGCTCGGATGCAGAGCCGGGTGGTGGTCTCAGCCTGGTGCTCGACCGCACGCCGTTCTACGCCGAGTCGGGCGGTCAGGTGGGCGACACCGGCCGCGTCGTGTCCGACACGGCCACGGCGCGGGTGACCAACACGGTGTTCGGCGCCCCCGGGCTGCACCGTCACCTGCTCGCCGACGTCGAGGGCGAGTTCCTCCCCGGCCAGGAGATCACCGCGACCATCGACGTGAATCGGCGCAACGCCATCCGGCGCAACCACACCGCCACGCACCTCTTGCACTACGCGCTGCGCGAGGTGCTCGGCGAGCACGTCAAGCAGCAGGGCTCCCACGTGGGCCCCGATCGGCTGCGCTTCGACTTCAGCCACTACGAGGCGCTCACCGCCGACGAGATCGCCCGCATCGAGGACCTCGTCAATCGCGACATCCTCGACAACCCACCGGCCCGTCACTTCGAGACCACCAAGGACTACGCCGAGCAGCTCGGCGCCATCGCCTTCTTCGGCGAGAAGTACGGCGACACCGTCCGCGTGCTCGAGGCCGGCCCCCACTCGACGGAGCTGTGCGGCGGCACCCACGTCGGCCGCCTCGGCGACATCGGCCCGGTCAAGATCACCTCCGAGTCCTCGATCGGCTCCAACCTGCGTCGCATCGAGGCGGTCTCGGGGTTCGGACCCATCGACATCATCCGCGCCGACGAGGCCCAGATCCTCGACGCGTCGACCCTGCTCGGGGTGGCCACCGACGACCTGGTGAGTGCCGTCGAGCGGCGAGTCAACGAGAACAAGGAGCTGCGCGAGGAGCTCAAGGCGCTCAAGCGCCAGATCGTCACCGCCGGTTCCGGCGACCTCGTGGCGGTCGCGGTCGACGGCGTCGTCGTCGCCCGCGTCGACGGACTCGATCGCGAACACCTGCGCGACCTCGCGCTGGTGGTGCGCGACCACCCCGACGTGCGCGCCGTCGTGCTCGGGGGAGCGCCCGACGGCGGTGGCGTGTCGATGGTGTCGGCTGTGTCGGCCGACTCCGGTCTGCATGCATCGGAGCTCATCGCCGACGCGGCCAAGCTGGTCAAGGGCGGAACCGGCAAGAACGCCGAGCTGGCGGTGGCCGGGGGCAAGGATCCATCGGCGCTCGACGAGGCGCTCGACCTCGTGCGCACGGCGGCAGGTCTCCCATCGGGGTCGTGACCTCGTCGAGCCCCTGCTGGAGCGATGCGGCGCCCCGAACGGCGAGAGAACCGCATGAGAGCACCGCGATGAGCGCACCGCGATGAGAGCACTGGGCGTCGACCTCGGGTCGAAGCGGATCGGCATCGCCGTCAGCGATTCGGCGGGGCTGGTGGCCTCGGCGGTCGACACGGTGCACCGCACCGGCGACCGCCAGCGCGAGCACCGCGACATCCTGCGGATCGGCCAGGACTTCGAGGTCGAGGCCTTGGTCGTGGGCGTCCCCTACACCCTGAACGGGGAGGTGGGCCCGGCCGCCGAGGCCATCCTCGTCGAGATCGACCAGCTGGCCGCGGCCACCGACCTGCCCGTCGTTACCTACGATGAGCGCCTGACGACGGTCACGGCCGATCGCCTCCTCCAGGACCAGGGCCTCGATGCCAAGGAGCGCAGGAAGGTGGTCGACAAGGTCGCCGCAGCCATCCTGTTGCAGGCCTGGCTCGACAACCGCCATCTCACCGCCGCCGATCCGTTGACGCCCGACGACTCCCGATCCGACCCCGAGAGCTGATCTGTGACCTCCTTCGACCTCGAATCCGACGACGACTCGTTCGTGCCGCTGCCGCGCGAGACGAGCCGGCGCCGCAAGGTGCTCTGGGTGCTGGGCTCGGGGGCGATCATCGTCGTGCTCGTGGCGCTGATCGCCGGCCTGTGGCTCAAGCAGCAGATCGATCCGGGCAATCCCGGTGACGAGGTCATGGTGACGGTCCCGGTCGGTGCCACCACCTCGCAGATCGCCACCATGTTGGAAGACGAGGACGTCGTGGCCAACGCCACGATCTTCCAGCTCTACGTGCGCTGGAAGGGCTACGGGCCCTTCGAGGCGGGCACCTACGACGGGCTGCGCACGAGCTCGTCGATGAGCTCGGTCGCGCAGCGGCTCGAGGCCGGACCGCTGCCGCCCGACGTCACGTACCTCACCGTGCCCGAAGGGGCCTGGCAGAAGGAGATCGCGGCCAGCATCCTCGAGACCTTCCCGGAGATGAACGAGCTCGAGCTGTTCACCGTCTTGTCGACGGTCCGCTCCAAGTACCAGCCCGAGGGCAGCACCAACCTCGAGGGGCTCCTCTTCCCCGCCACCTACGAGGTGGAGGAGGGCGACGAGCTCGACGAGCAGAAGCTCGTGCGCCAGATGGTGGAGAAGTTCGATGCGGTCGGCGACGAGATCGGTCTGGCCGACGCCTCGACCACCCTGGCCGGTGTGGCGGGCGACTACGAGATCACGCCGTACGACGTGGTCATCGTGGCGTCGTTGATCCAGGCCGAGGCCGGCGTTCCCGAGGATCGGGCGAAGATCGCCCGGGTCATCTACAACCGGCTCGCCGCGGGGCAGCAGCTCGGCATCGACGCCACGGTCATGTACGCCCTCGGCGAGCGGGTGCAGGAGATCACCGCGAGCCACCTCCGGATCGATTCGCCGTACAACACCCGGATGTACGCCGGACTGCCGCCGGGGCCGATCGGCTCGCCGAGCCGCGAGGCGTTGGACGCGGCGTTGCATCCTGCAGACGGAGACTGGCAGTACTACGTGCTCACCGACGAGTCGGGCGCTCACTCGTTCTTCGAGGACTACGACGACTTCCTCGCCGCAGCCGACGACGCACGCGACCGGGGTGTGTTCTGAGCGCGGGAACGTCGGATCGGGGCGATCGGGACCCGGGACGAACCGGGACTTCGGTGACCGGTTCGACGCGCCTCGACGCCGTCATCGGCTCACCGGTGCGCCACTCGCTCTCACCTGTGATCTTCAACGCGGCGTACGACGCCCTCGGCCTCGACCGGGTCTTCGTCGCGCTCGACGTCGCCGAGGGTGATGCCTCCCAGGCGATCGACGCGATGCGCACGCTGGGGATCGACCACCTGTCGGTGACGATGCCGCACAAGACCGAGGTGGCGCACGCGGTCGACGAGCTCACCGACGAGGCGCGGTTGCTCGACGCCGTGAACTGCGTCGTGCATGCCGGCGGCAAGCTGATCGGGCACAACACCGACGGACCCGGACTGCTCGCCGCGCTCGACCACGAGACGGGCTTCGCCCCGCAAGGCAAGTCGTGTGCGGTCGTGGGCGCCGGGGGAGCGGCCCGCGCCGTGGTCGTGTCCCTCGCCCGAGCCGGTGCGTCCGAGGTCGTGGTCATCAACCGCAGCCGGGACCGGGCCGAGTCCGCCGCCGCCCTCGCGGGCCGAACGGGACGGGTGGGCGACCCGTCCGACCTCGGTGGGGTCGACCTCGTCGTCGACGCCACGCCGGCGGGCATGACCGGCCAGCCCGAGGTCCCGTTCGACCCGTCCGTGCTCACCCACCACCAGGTGGTCGCCGATCTCGTCTACCACCCCGCCGAGACACCGCTGATCGCCGCGGCCCGGGCGCGGGGGATCACCGCGGTCAACGGTCTGGGCATGCTCGTGCACCAGGCCGCCATCCAGTTCGAGCTCGTCACCGGCCTCGACGCCCCGACCGAGACGATGTGGGCTGCCGCGGCGAGGGGCATCGGAGCCTGATCAGGGGCGGTCTCTGGGCATTCTCTGGGCTTGGCCGGAGGTCGTCTCTGGGCTTGGCCGGGGCCACTTCTCAGGTGAATCGACGAGTGAGACCACGTTGTTCTCGAACCCTTGATTGCGGTGACGGGTCTGCCGATGGATGATGGCGGCCGCTCCACGGCGCACGCCCACACCTATCTGGAGGCAATCGTGGCACTGCAGGGCACCATCGAGACCTTTGCCCTTACGGATGTTCTTCGGCTCCTGTCGTCGACCAAGAAGACGGGGTGCCTGCACCTCACCGGTGGTCGAGGCAACGGAAGCATCTGGGTCGACGGCGGTCAGATCGTGGCGTCGGAGGTGTCGAGCGCGCCGCGGGCCGATGGATCGACCGAAGTGGTCTTCGAGCTGCTGCGCTTCAAGGAAGGCGAGTTCGTCTTCGAGGCGGACGTCGAAGCACCGTCGAAGGGTTCGGGCGAAGACGTCGAGCCCGTCCTCGAACAGGCCGAGGCCATGCTCGAGGAGTGGAAGTCGATCGAAGCGGTCGTCCCCTCGCTCGACAGCTGGCTCTCGCTGGCTCCCGAGCTTCCCGACGACGAGGTCAGCATCGACAGGGACCGCTGGAAGCTGGTGAGCCTCGTGGGTGGCGGTACCACCGTGGGGGCGCTGGCCGACGCGCTCGAGCTCGGCGAGTTGGGTGTTTCGCGCCAGGCCAAGGAGCTCGTCGAATCCGGCCTCGTCGCCATCGGCGACGCCCCGGCGGGTGCGAGCACGCCGACGGTCGCCTCCGTGGCCGCTCCGGCGAGCGACGACGGCCCCGTGCTGACCCTCGCCCCCGAAGACGACGACGAGGCGATCGACGCCGGTGCGATCGACGTCGAGGTCATCGACGTCGAGGTGGTCAGCGAGACCTTCGGCGACAGCGAGTTCGAGCCGTTCGATCTCGCGGGTCTCGTCGTCGAGGAGACCGATCTCGTCACCGACGCCGGTTCCGAGGGACCCGCCGCGGTCGACGAGGCGCCGACGGTCGCCCCCACGCCGCCCCCCGAGCCGACCGATGCAGCTGAGATCGCCCGCCAGCTGGCCAACCTCAGCCCGAAGGCGGCCAAGGCGGTCGCCGCCGCGGCCAAGGCCACCACGCAAGAAGAGCGTGAGCGGGCCCTCGCCGAGGTCGACGACAGCGAAGACCCCATCAACCGGGATCTCCTCATCAAGTTCCTCGGCTCGGTCAACAGCTAGCCGACCAACGCTTCGTGCTGATCCTGATCTGCGCGCTCGTCGCGCTTCCTGCGGCGTGGTTCGCCGGGGTCCTCGTCGACCGGGTGCCCGACAAGGCCCCCCTGTTCTCGCCGATGCCCCGCGTGAGGCTCAACGGCAAGTACCTCGTCATGGACGTGCTCATGGTGGGTTCGTTCGTCCTCGCCGCGTTGGCGCTCGACGATGTCCCCCGTGGTCAGCTCGTGACCGTGCTCGTGCTGTTCGCCGCGCTGGTGCCGCTCTCGGTCATCGACATCGAGCTGTTCCGTCTGCCCGATCGCATCGTGCTCCCGACGATCGTGATCTGCCTGGTGCTCGTCATCGTGTTCTCGCTCGTCGAGGACGCGCCCGAGAGCATCCGCTTCGCGCTCGCCGGCGGCGCCTTCTACTTCGGCTTCTTGTTCGTCGCCCACGTGATCTACCCGCGAGGGATGGGCTTCGGTGACGTGAAGCTCGCCGCGGTCATGGGTCTCGTCATCGGCTGGTTCGGCACCACCTATGCCACCGCCATCGCCCTCGTGCTTTGGGGCATGCTCATCGGCTTCGTGCTCGGCTCGCTCATCGGCATGGCCTTGTTGATCGCCCGCAAGCGCAGCAAGGCCATCCCCTTCGGCCCCTTCCTCGCCTTCGGCTGCGCCGCGGCGATCCTGCTCAGCTCCGGTCTGGTGAGCCAGTAGGCATCGGCTCTGGTCGGTGCCGCGGGCCCGGCCCGTCTCGCCGTCGAGGAACGGGTTCCGGTCGGAGACCTGCCCGCCGGTAGATTGGCGGGGTGCTGCGCTTCTTGACCGCTGGTGAGTCCCACGGCCGTGCCCTCGTCGTCATCGTCGAGGGTCTGCCCGCCGGGCTCGAGATCACGACGTCGA
>CAZALT010000124.1:0-10531 GCA_964485515.1 uncultured Rhabdothermincola sp.
GCCAGGATCAAACTCTCCGTCAAAAGATCCTCCTCGGCCGAAGCCGATTCGATCAATCCTTTTAGAAGAGCCAACTTCGGAGTGGCTACCCCTAGGTTGACTTACTGGCACGTCTTGTTACAGACGCTCATTGCTTTGGTCTCATAAAGAGACGCTCATACTTGTGAAGACAGTCGCACGTTCGTCAGTTAGCTCACACGACCGAGGTCGTGAGCCGAGCCACCGAGTTCCGGGCGATTGCCCGCACTGGCTTTTTCGTCCTCTATTCCGTTTTCAAGGAGCGCTGCGTCGAGAGGGCGCTATGGCCAGAGCTCGACTGACTCTCATGGCACACCTCCGTGGAGGTGGCTGTGTTGCTCGCTCGGATCAGGTTTCCCTTTCCTGAGCGGCAGGCCAACTTACCGACCTGCATCCCCGCCAGTCAAATCGGCTCCGGAACTTTCTGGAGCTGATCAAGCGACGCTCAGGGCGTCGTGGCCGGGGAGGAGCAATATAGCCAGCCTTGCCGGAAGTGCCAACTCGAGAGCGAGGTTTTTCGGAGATCAGTCCCCCACGACGACGAGGTGGCGTGACTTCTTGCCCCGGCGCAGGAGGATGAACCGGCCATGGAGCAGGTCTTCTGCGTTCACCGCCCGGTCGTCTGACTGCTGCTCGTCGTTCACGTAGATCCCCCGCTGTTCGAGCTGGCGACGAGCCTCGCCCTTGGATCTCACCAGCGCCGTGGCCACCAGGAGGTCGACGACTGTGGACCCGTCGAGGTCCCCACGGGCGATGGTGGTGGTCGGGATCTCCTCGGCGAGCTGCTCGAGGTCGGCGACATCTCGGTCGGTTGCCGACTTGGTGAAGTCGCTCGACGCCCGGATGGCAGCCTGTGCCTCGTCGTGTCCGTGGACGAGGGTCGTCACCGCCTCGGCGAGCGCCCGCTGGGCGCTGCGTCGCTCGGGTGCCCGTTCGTGCTCGGCCACGATGTCCGAGACGGAGTCCAGGGGCAGCAGCGTCATCTGCAGCAAGAACCGCTCCACGTCGCGGTCGTCGGTGTTCATCCAGTACTGGAAGAACTCGTACGGCGACGTGCGCTCGGCACTCAGCCACACGGCTCCCGCCGCGGTCTTGCCGAACTTGGCGCCATCGCTGCGCGTCACGAGGGGCACGGTGAGGCCGTGGGCCCTGCCCCCCGAGGTCCGCCGGATCATGTCGATCCCGGCGGTGATGTTGCCCCACTGATCAGAACCACCTGCCTGCAGCTCGCAGTCCATCTCGTCGTGCAGCCAGCGGAAGTCGTTGGCCTGCAGCAACATGTAGCTGAACTCGGTGAACGAGATGCCGTTCTCGCTCGCCACCCTTGCCCGCACCGACTCCTTGGCCAGCATGGTGTTGACCGTGACGAGCTTGCCGATGTCGCGGAGGAAGTCGAGCACCCCGATCGGCTCGGTCCAGAGGCGGTTGTCGACCAGCGTGGCCTGCCCGGGGGCGTCGCCGAAGTCGATCAGGCGGCTCAGCTGGTCTTCGATGGCGGCCACGTTGGCGTCGAGCGCTTCACGGTCGAGGAGGTTGCGCTCGTCGGAGCGCCCCGACGGATCGCCGATCATGCCGGTGGCTCCCCCGGCCAGAGCGATCGGTCGATGACCGTGCTCCTGGAAGCGACGAAGGAGCAGGAGCGGGACGAGATGGCCGATGTGCAGGCTGTCGGCGGTGGGGTCGAAGCCGCAGTAGAGGGTGATGGGCCCTTCGCCCAGCCGCGCCCGGAGCGCCTCGCGGTCGGTCGAGTCCTGCACGAGTCCCCGCGCTTCGAGGTCGTCCAGCACCGCGGCGCCGTCCCAGGCGGATGCCTCGGGCGCAGCGATGTCGGGAGAAGAGGGAGGAATCGGGTTCGTCACCCGCATTTGGTACCACGCGCCCCACGACGGCACAGTGAGTCGGTGGACGACACCGGTTCTTCGTCGGACGACAAGCGCACCGTCGCCAGCCCTCCCCTCGGCGGAGACGCCTCGACGCCCGGCGCATCGACGGACACGTCACCCCGCAGGCGGAAGGCCGTTCGAGCCCTGCTCGCCTGCGTCGTGGCCTTCCTCGTCGCCGTGTGGGCTTGGGCGTTCTACGCCGGCAGCCGCCCGCTGCCTGATCAGCTCGACGACCAGGAGATCTCGGCGCAGGCCGAGCAGATCTGCTCGGTGACCAACGCTCGACTCAAGGGCCTCCCCCAGGCCTACGAAGCGGAGTCCGCGTCGGCCCGGGCCGACGTCATCGAGCAGAGCGACGTCGAGCTCGCCGCGATGGTCGGCCAGCTCGACGCGCTCGAGCCCACGACGCCGCGAGATGTCGCCATGTGGAACACCTGGGTCGGCGACTGGCGCACCTAC
Organism: uncultured Rhabdothermincola sp.; assembly: GCA_964485515.1. Lineage (GTDB taxonomy): Bacteria > Actinomycetota > Acidimicrobiia > Acidimicrobiales > Acidimicrobilacustridaceae > CAZALT01. Next base: position 2,361 of record CAZALT010000124.1, read on the forward strand.
CTCGGCGACCGCGCCGGCTACGTCGAGCGCCTTCGCGCCGACGAGATGGCCCGCTTCTACGTCACCGAGAAGGACAAGGACCAGATCACCGAGCCGGTCGACCGGTTCTCCCGGTCGAACCGCATGCTCTCGTGCGCCACGCCGCAAGACCTCGGCTGACCACCCGTCGCCCAACGTAGGTCACCGGCCCCCGACGAGGGGCCCCGCCACGCACGAACGGCGCACGGGGACCGCGCCCACCTCCGAGCGACGCCCAGCTCCGATCCGGGGGTGGCTCCACGCATGTTGCGCTCAGCGCTCGGCGATCTGAAGGCCGCGGGTGGCGAGACGGACCAGTCCGTCATCGGGATCGAGCGTGCGCAGCTCGTCGAGCGTGACCCAGCGGAGCGCCTCGGACTCGTGGTTGCCCTGCACGATGGCACCGACCGGCGCCCGGAGCAGGTAGCGGACGTCGAGGTGGCGGTGTGGTGGGGCGTTGACGGGTCGCAGCATGTGGATGTCCAGGTCGATCGCCGAGCCGACCACCACGAGGCCGTCGATGCCGGTCTCCTCCTCGGCCTCGCGCAACGCCACCGCCGACAGGTCTGCCTGGCCATCGGCGTGGCCGCCGGGCTGGAACCACCGCTGCGCCTTGGTGTGGAAGAGCACGAGCACGTGCTCGGCCGCGGCATCGACGATCAGCGCCGAGCCGGTGAAGTGCCCCGGCTCGCACGTCCGCAGCAGCGAGTCGACTTCGGCACGAGCGAGGGCGAGCATCTCGGAGCGCACGGCCTCCTGCTCCGGGCCGTCGAGGTTCGCACCCTCGAGCGAGGCGATGAGCGCGGGATCGGGCTCGAACCAGCGCGTGACCGGCGGGTCGGGCGGGTCGGGCGGGTCGGGCGGGTCGGGCGGGTCGGGCGGGTCGGGCGGGTCGGGAACCGGGTGCAACTCAGGGGCGCGAGACATGGGGATCGTCGGCAACATACCAACGCCACCGGTGCTCGGTTCCGTGCGACACACCGACCCGGGGAGTCGCCACCGGGTCCGCGGGCGGTGGGGTGCCGTCGTCGAGCACCACGACGCCAGGACCGGGCGATCCCCCGGCGGGTGCCAGATCCGTGCCGTCGTCGTTTCCCGTGATGCCCAGCGCCTGACACAGCTTGGCCGGTCCGCTGCACAGGTCGCGCTCGCGGTGCGCCTTGGGTCGACGACGGAACATCTCGTCGATGCCCACGAGCGGGGACCCGGCCCGCATCAGCACACCGGTCCCCTCCCCCACGTCGCCGCACACCGTGTTCGCACACCAGTGCATGCCGTAGGTGAAGTACACGTACAGGTGGCCGGGCGGACCGAACATGGAGCGATTGCGCCGCGTCTCGCCCCGAAACGAGTGCGCGGCGGGATCGTCCGACCCGAGGTACGCCTCGGTCTCGACGATGCGCACCGCCGTCACGACACCGTCGTCTGAGCGCCGGAGCAGGATCTTGTGGAGGAGCTCGGGAGCGACGATCCGGGCGTCGCGGGCGAAGAAGGAACGCTCGACGATGGGGCGCTCAAGGAGATCCGCCACTCGAGCGGCGCCCAGGCCCGTGTCACCCAGGTCGGTGAGGCCGGACCGCTCGCGGTGCTCGTCGCCTGGTGATCGATCCGACATGCGTGCCTCCCGGGTTGGCCTCCGAGTCAGGTCTCAGAGACCGAGGCGGGTCCGTTCGGCGGCGAGGAGCGTTCCGAAGCGCTCGAACTGGGCGCCCATCGGCACCGGTCCGGCGCCGCCGGGCGTGGTGCGTCGCAGGACGGACGCGCCCTGCTCCAACAGCCGAAGCGCATCGCTGCCGAAGTCGCCGTGGTCCTCGAGCAGATCGGCGAGCGACGTGCCCTCCTCGATCGACTCCCGCACGAGCGCACCGACGACGGCATGGGCTTGACGGAAGGGGATGCCGTTGGCGACGAGGTACTCGGCGAGGTCGGTCGCCACGAGCGCCTGGCCATCGGCCGCCGCCTGCATGGCGTCGGTGCGAAACGTCGACGACGCCATCAGTCCGCTCATCGCCGCGAGGGCAAGGCGGACCTGATCGAGGGCGTCGAACAGCGGTTCCTTGTCCTCTTGGAGGTCGCGGTTGTACGCCAGAGGGAGCGCCTTGAGCGTGGCGAGCAGCCCGGTGAGGTTGCCGATGAGCCGACCAGACTTCCCGCGGGCCAGCTCGGCGATGTCGGGGTTCTTCTTCTGCGGGAGCATCGAGCTGCCCGTGCTGTACTCGTCGGCGAGGCCGAGGAACCCGAACTCCTCGGTCGACCACAAGATGACCTCTTCGCCGATGCGCGACAGGTGGATGCCGAGCAGGGCGAGGTCGAACAGCGCCTCGGCGACGAAGTCGCGGTCGCTGACCGCGTCGAGCGAGTTGGCGAACACGTCGGCGAAGCCGAGATCCTCGGCGACCGAGGCGGGATCGAGAGCCAGCGACGAGCCGGCCAGCGCACCGGCGCCCAGGGGTGAGACGTCGAGGCGATCGCGGGTGTCGAGCAATCGGTCGATGTCGCGACCGAGCGCCCAGGCATGGGCCAGCAGGTGGTGGGCCAGCAGCACCGGCTGGGCGCGCTGGAGGTGGGTGTAGCCGGGCAGATAGGCGTCGCCGGCCTCGACGGCCCGGTCGTGCAGCACCTCTTGGAAGGCGAACACGCGGCGGGCGACCTCGAGCAGTTCGCGCTTGGCGAACAGCCGGAGGTCGGTGGCCACCTGGTCGTTGCGGCTCCGGCCGGTGTGGAGCTTGGCACCTGCGTCGCCGGCGAGGTCGGTCACGCGCCGTTCGACGGCGGTGTGGATGTCCTCGTCGGACGGCTCGAACACGAACGATCCGCCGGCCAGCTCCTGCTCGACCACGTCGAGCGCGTCGAGCACCGATTGCACCTCGGCGTCGTCGAGCACTCCGGCGCGGCCCAGGCCGCGCACGTGCGCGCGCGAGCCGGTGATGTCGTCACCGGCGAGGCGCTGGTCGTAGGGCAGGCTCACGGTGTAGGCCATGAGCTCGTCGGCGGGTCCGCCTTCGAAGCGACCGTGCCAGAGCGTGGACATGCCTACTCCTCGTTCGACGGCTGGCGTTCGGCCCACGTCGCGAGGCCGAGGCCCCAGAGACGGACGAAGCCTTCGGCATCGGAGTGCTTGAACGTGTCGGCCGCGTCGTAGGTGGCCAGCTCGTAGTCGTACAGGCTGTAGTCGCTGCGCCGACCGACGACGTAGCACCGTCCGGGCTCGAGGCGCAGGCGCACCTCGCCGGTGACGTACTGCTGGCTCGAGTCGACGAACGAGTCGAGCGCGTTCTTGAGCGGCGAGTACCACATGCCGTCGTAGACGAGGTCGGCCCAGCGGGGCTCGAGGCGCTGCTTCTCGTGGAAGAGGTCGCGTTCGAGGCAGATGGACTCGAGGTCGCGGTGCGCTTCGATGAGGGCGAGGGCACCCGGTGCCTCGTAGGTCTCGCGGCTCTTGATGCCGACGCGGCGGTTCTCGACCATGTCGAGCCGGCCCCACCCGTAGGCGCCGACGATGCCGTTGAGCTCGGTGATGAGGTCGTGTAGGGCAAGTGCCTCGCCGTCGAGCGACACGGGGACGCCCTGCTCGAAGCCGATGGTGATCTCGCGGCTCTCCCCCGCGCTGACCGTCGTCATCGACCAGACGCCCTCGGGCGGGCGGGACCACGGGTCCTCCATCTCGCCGCACTCGATGGCTCGGCCCCAGAGGTTGTCGTCGATCGAGTAGAGCTTCTCCTTGGTGGCGAGCACCGGGATGTCGTGCTCTTCGGCGTAGCGGACGCTGTCCTCGCGGGTCATGCCCCAGTTGCGCACCGGGGCGAGGATCTCGAGGTCCGGAGCCAGCGACCGCGTGGACACCTCGAAGCGGACCTGGTCGTTGCCTTTGCCGGTGCAGCCGTGGGCCACGGCATCGGCACCGTGGTAGCGGGCCGCGGCGACGAGGTGCTTGACGATGACCGGGCGCGACAGCGCCGAGACCAGCGGGTACTTGTTCTCGTAGAGCGCGTTGGTCTTGATGGCCGGGGCGAGGAAGTCGCGGGCGAACTCTTCGCGGCAGTCGACCACGATGGCCTCGCTGGCGCCGGCGGCGAACGCCTTGGCCTGGAGCCCTTCCCAGTCGCCCTCCTGGCCGAGGTTGCACGCGACGGTGATGACGTCGACGCCGTAGTTCTCGATCATCCAACGGACGGCGACACTTGTGTCGAGACCGCCGCTGTAGGCAAGTACGACCCTCTTCGGCATCGTCAGCAGTTCCCTTCGGGAGATTCGTGGGGGGTGGTTCGAGGCGTTTCGGGACGAGTGCCGGACGGGCCGGCGGCGCACCTGTTGGCAGTTTCGGCGTTGGATGCCCCGGCGTCCAACGCCAGCGTGGGGATGACGGTCACCGGCGTGACGTTCACAGGCCGGCCAGCTCGCTGAGCCGGGCGGCGAGCTCGCGTGGGTCAGCGTCCTCGGCGACGACGACCATGAGGGTGTCGTCGCCAGCGACGGTGCCGATCGTCTCGGCAAGCCCGGCGCGGTCCATGGCAGAACCCACGACGTGGGCCGAGCCGGGAGGCGTGCGCAGAACCACGATGTTCTGCGACACCGCCACCTCGACGACCCAGTCGCCGAACACCCGTCGCAGGTGGTCCTCGGGGGCGCGCTGCTCCTTGGGGAGAGCGGGGATGGCATACGCGGTCTCGCCGCCTGGCAGGCGGATCTTGATGGCCCCGAGGTCGTCGAGGTCGCGAGAGACCGTGGCCTGCGTGGCGACGACGCCCTCGTCGGCGAGCAGTTCGACCAGCTGCACCTGGTTCTGGACGGCGCGCTGCTCGATGAGCTTGGCGATGAGGTGCTGGCGCTGCGGCTTGCCCAGCTTGGCCAGCTCGGGCCGGGTGGTCGTGTTCGGCGGAGGGGTCTTGTCGTCGGCCATCAGCGGCGCGCTCCGGCGTCGGCGAGCAGCATCCAGGCGAGCAGCCCTCGTGCCGCGTGCATCCGGTTCTCGGCTTGGCGCCACACCCGGCTGCGCGGGCCTTCGAGCAGGTCGTGGGTGACCTCCTCGCCCCGGTGCGCCGGAAGGCAGTGCAAGAAGACGGCGCCGGAATCGGCCGAGCCCAGCAGGTCGTCGCTCACCGTGAAGCCGGCGAACGCCTCGCGGCGAAGGCCTGCTTCGGCTTCTTGGCCCATCGACGCCCAGACGTCGGTGTAGATGGCGTCGGCACCCGCGACACCCTCGTGGGGATCGTTGGTCTGGGTGATCTCGACGCCATAGGCGTGGATCACCGCAAGGTCCGCAGCCGAGAGCTCGTAGCCCTTGGGTGTGGCGACCCGGACGTCCATGCCGAGCGCGCCGCAGGCCATGGCCAGCGACCGGGCGACGTTGTTGCCGTCGCCCACGTAGGCGATCGACCGACCGGCGAGATCGCCGAGCTCCTCGCGCAGCGTCAGGAGGTCGGCCAGGGCCTGCATGGGGTGGGCGTCGTCGGACAGCAGGTTGACGACCGGGACCGACGACACGGCCGCCATGCGCACCAGCTTGTCGTGCTCGAACACCCGGGCACCGATGGCGGCGTGGTAGCTCGCCAGCGTGCGGGTGACATCCTCGACGGTCTCGCGGGTGTCGAGGCCGACCTCGTCGGGCTTGATCGAGATCGGGTGACCACCGAGCTGGAACACCGCCATCTCCATGGAGTTGCGCGTGCGCAGCGAGGGCTTCTCGAAGAGCAGCGCCATGCCCTTGCCCTCGAGCACGCGCTCGACGCCAGGATCGACGGAGAGGTCGAGCACCTGCTGGAGCTCGGTGGGGCTGAGGTCGTCGACGTCGAGGAAGTGCCTCACGCGGTCTCCTTGTCGGTGCTGGCCGACGAGATGTCGTCGGGAGACGAGCTGTCGTCGGGAGACGAGCTGTCGGCACGCTCACCGCCAGGTTCCTCGGCGACTTGGTCGGCGAGGGCGGTGAGCACCTCGCTGAGGATGGCGATGGCTTCGTCGACCTCGGCGTCGGTCACGAGCAGCGGAGGGGCGAACCGGAGCGCGGTCGGCGTCACGCCGTTCACCACGAGGCCCTGTTCGAGCGACCGGGCCGCGGCGACGCGAGCGTCGATGCCTTTGGCCAGCTCGGCGCCGAGCAGCAGGCCCGTGCCTCGAACCGCGTCGACCTGTGGAAGCGCCTCGAGCATCGACGTGAGGCGCGCCCCGGCGGCCCGCGAGCGGGCAGGGATGTCCTCGCGCTGCATGATGTCGATCACCGTGCACACGACAGCTGCGGCCAACGGCTGGCCGCCGTAGGTGGTGCCGTGGTCACCGGGCTCGAAGGCGGCAGCGACGTCTCGGCGGGCCCAGCACGCACCCACCGGGAACCCGTTTCCGAGGGCCTTGGCCAACGTGACGATGTCGGGCCTGATCCCGGCCGCTTCGAAACCGAACCAGTGGCCGGTACGGCCGAGACCGGTCTGGACCTCGTCCATGATGAGCAGGACATCACGCTCGTCGCACAGCTGGCGCACGGCGCGCAGGTAGTCGGGATCGGCGGGGAAGACGCCGCCCTCGCCCTGCACGGGTTCGAGCAGCACCGCGGCGACGGTGGGATCGATGGCGCGGGCGAGCTCGGCGGTGTCGTTGAGCGGCACGTGCCGGAAGCCCTCGGGCAACGGCTGGAACGGCTCGTGCTTGGCGGGCTGACCCGTGGCGTGCAACGTGGCGAGCGTGCGCCCGTGGAACGAGTTGTACGCGCTGACGACCTGGTACTTGCCCCGGCCGCCCCACTTGCGTGCGAGCTTGATGGCGCACTCGTTGGCTTCGGCGCCGCTGTTGCAGAAGAAGACCTGGCCCCCGCGGCCGAGCAGGCCGTCGACCTTCGACGCCGCCTCCTCACCCCGTTCGGTGGCGAACAGGTTGGAGACGTGGAGCAGCGTGCGGGCCTGGCGGCTGAGCGCATCGGCGATCTCGGGGTTGGCGTGGCCGAGCGAGACGACGGCGAGACCGCCGAGGAAGTCGAGGTAGCGCGTGCCCTCGGAGTCCCACAGCTCGGTGCCGCTGCCGCGCACGAAGGTGACCCGGTTGGTTGGATACGTGTTCATGAAAGGACTCGGATCGGTCGTCACGTGCGCTCCCCTGCGCTCCCCTGCGCGGTGGCGCTGGCAGTCGCGGTGGCGGTGGCGAACGGGCTGCCGGTCACCATGGTTCCCACGCCGGTGTCGGTGAACAGCTCGAGGAGCAGCACATGTGGGATCCGGCCGTCGAGGAGGTGGGCGGACTTGGCGCCCGCCTCGAGCGCCTCGATGCAGGCCATGACCTTGGGGATCATGCCGCCCGAGATGACCCCCGACGTGATGAGGTCGAGGATCGCACTGCTGGAGATAGCCGAGATGAGCGTCGACGGATCATCGACGTCTTCGAGCAGCCCGGCGACGTCGGTCAGGTAGATGGCCTTCTCGGCACCCATCGCCCCGGCGAGGGCACCCGCGACCGTGTCGGCGTTGATGTTGAGCGCCTGACCCGACGCGTCGGCACCGATGGTGCTCACGACGGGGATCAGGTTCTGGGCGAGCAGGCGTTCGATGATCGCCGGGTTGACCGCGACGACGTCGCCGACGAAGCCCAGCTCCGGGTCGCGTTGCACCGCCTCGATGAGCCCGGCGTCCTCGCCAGACACCCCCACCGCGAGCGGGCCGTGGGCGTTGATGGCCGAGACGATCTCCCGGTTCACCTTGCCGACCAGCACCATGCGGGCCACGTCGAGCGTGTCGGCGTCGGTGACGCGCAGCCCGTCGCGGAACTCGGTTTCGATGCCCAGCTGCGCGAGGAGGTCACCGATCTGCGGGCCTCCGCCGTGCACGACCACCGGACGGATGCCCACCGACTGGAGCAGCACGATGTCGGCCGCGAACGTGTCGGCCAGTGCCGGGTCGACCATGGCGTTGCCACCGAACTTGATGACGATCGTGGAACCCCAGAACCGCCGGATGTAGGGCAATGCCTCGATGAGGACCGTCGCGGTGCCCGCGACGGGGTCCGGCTGGCCGGTCATGAGTCGCCCATGTTCTCGTCGACGTACCCGTGCGTGAGGTCGTTGGTGAGGATGGTGGCGGTGCCGGTGCCGAGTCCGAGGTCGCACAGCACCTCGATGACCGCACCGGCCATGTGGGCCTCGACGGCGGCGACGTCGTGCTCGACCGCCATGCCAC
>CAZALT010000125.1:0-10530 GCA_964485515.1 uncultured Rhabdothermincola sp.
GTCCACATCGGTGAACGGCGTGACCCTACCGAGCGCGCTCCTCGACGTCGTGACGTCGTGACGACGTGACGACCGGACGACCGGACGACGTGACGACCGGACGACCGGACGTCGTGACGACCGGATGACCGGATGACGTGGCGACCGGGCGACCGGATGACGTGGCGACCGGGCGACGAGCGGTCAGGCGAGCTCGACGAGGTCGAGCATCTCTTCGCTGAAGTAGTCGAGCGTGCCGTCGGGCATGAGCAGCGCCCGATCGGGCTTGAGCGCCTGGACGAACTCCACGTCGTGGCTCACCAGGATCATCGTGCCCTTCCAGCTGGCCAGCGCCCGGCCGATGGCTGTGCGCGATCCGGGGTCGAGGTTGTTGGTCGGCTCATCGAGGAGCAGGAGGTTGTGGTCGCCGCACACGAGCTGAGCCAGCGCGAGCTTGGTCTTCTCGCCACCCGACAGCGTCGATGCGTTCTGGTGCACCTTGCCGCCGGCGATGCCGAACATGCCCATGAGACCGCGGAGCTGTTCATCGCCCTGGCCCGACGAGCCTCGCATGTGGTCGAGCAGGCTCTCGCCGTCGCGGATGCCCTCGTGCTCCTGGGCGAAGTACCCGATGCTGGCGCGGCCGTCGAGCTGGAACTCGCCGAGGTCGGCGTCGAGGCGCCCGGCGAGGATCTTGAGCAGCGTGGTCTTGCCCGCGCCGTTGAGGCCCATGATGAGCAGCCGCTCGCCTCGTCCGACGTCGAAGGACACGTCCTCGAACACGTCGAGCTGGCCGTAGGCCTTCCAGAGCCCTTCGGCCTCGAGCACCGTGCGACCACACGGGGGCGGTTCGGGGAGCCGGACGTTGAGCGTCTTCTTCTTGGTGGGGGCGTCGACCTTCTCGGCGACGATGCGCTCGGCCCGCTGGTCGAGCGCCTTGGCCACACGAGCTCGCTTCGCCGACTGACCGCGCATGGAGTCGGCCTTCTGCGAGAGGCGGGTGATCTCCTTCGCCTGGCGACCGGCCACGGCGGCCAAGCGCTCCTCGTCGAGCTCGCGGGCGGCGAGGTACTGCGTGTACGTGCCGCGGTACTCGAAGAACTTTCCCGACGCCTCTTCGCCGTCGCGGTCGAGGTGGATGACCCGGGTGATGGCTTCGTCGAGCAGACCGAGGTCGTGGCTGATCACGACGAGCGCTCCACGGAAGTTGCGCATGTAGCTGAGCAACCAGTCGCGGGCGTCGGCGTCGAGGTGGTTGGTCGGCTCATCGAGCAGCAGCAGCTCACTGCCGGCGAACAGGATCCGCGCGAGCTCGAGCCGGCGGCGTTGCCCACCGGAGAGGTTGCCGACGGTGAGGTCGAGACGGCTGGGATCGAGCCCGAGTCCGCTCACCAACCGGTGGACCTCGCCCTCGGCGGCGTAGCCCCCGAGGCGCTCGAAGTCCTCCTGCGCCGCCGAGAACCGCTCGATGTTCTCGGTGGACGGGTCTTCCTCCAGCTTGATCTGGAGCTTGTCGAGCCGCGTCTGGGCCACGTCGAGACCCCGACCGGACAGGACGTGGTTGAGGCAGCGGGTGTCGTCAGGAACGGCGTCGGAGCGCGGGTCCTGTGACAGGTAGCCCGTGGCCTCGGCCCGCTCGACCGTGCCCGACTTGGGGTTGGTGGCGCCGCCGAGCACCCGGAACAGGGTGGTCTTGCCCGCACCGTTGCGACCCACGAGACCGACCTTGTCGCCGGGCCGGACGTCGAACGACACATCGGTGACGATGGTCTTGGCTGCGATCTCGACGGTGAGGTGCCGCACCGTGAGGGACATCGCCGGTCAGCTTAGAGCCTGTACGACGTGGCTCCCCACGCGGCCCGGCACGACGTCAGGACGCCAGGACGCCAGGGACGTCAGGGACGTCAGGGACGTCAGGGACGTCAGGACGCCAGGACGCCAGGACGCCAGGACGCCAGGACGCCACGACGTCAGGACGTCAGGACGCCACGGCACGAAACCGCCCGCTCACCGGATCACGGCGAACATCGATGTCCAGACCGAAGCAGGCCGAGAGTCCCTCGCTCGTCACCAGAGACTCGACGGGCCCACCCACGACACCGGCCGGTCCTCCGACGAGGAGGGCATGCGTCGTGTCGGCCGGGACCTCCTCGACATGGTGGGTGACGAGCACATAGGGCGGGGCCGACCGATCTCTGGCCAACCGAGACAACGTGTCGACCAGCACCTCGCGCCCACCGAGGTCGAGCCCGGCCATCGGCTCGTCGAGGAGCAGCACCCCCGGGTCGTTCGCCAGCGCGCGGGCCAGCAGCACGCGCTGGCGCTCTCCGGAGGACAGGGTCCCGAACGCGTGGTCGGCGACATGTGCCACCTCGAATCGTCCGAGGAGCTCTCTCGCACGAGCACGGTCATCACTGTCGTAGTCGTGCCACCAAGCCTCGAGCGCGGCGTGACGCCCGGTCATCACCACGTCAACCGTCCGTACACCGGGCCGCAGCATCTCGGAGAAGCCCGCGCTCACCAGGCCGATCCGCTGGCGGAGCAGCCGGACATCGGTGCGACCGAGTCGCTGACCCATCACCTCGATGGTCCCCGCGGTGGGATGCAGGTAGAGCGAGGCGAGACGCATCAGGGTGGTCTTGCCCGATCCGTTCGGTCCCAGCACCACCCATCGCTGATCACCCTCGACGGTCCAATCAACCCGGTCGAGGACGGGCTTGTCGTCGAACACCACCCGGACGCCGGCCATCTGGAGGACGTTCACCGTCGAGGCTCGGCGATGCGGTGGCGGAGCTCGACGAAGACCTCGGTTCCCACGATGTCGGTCAGCTCCTCGGCGAGCGAGTCGATGACCGGACGGTCGCCGACGTAGGCGCGGTCGCCCTCCGTGCAGCACCACGCCATCTCATCGCCCACCTCACCCCAGTCCTTGCGGGTCCAGCGGTGCATCGTGGCGATCTCGGTGTCGTCGGGTCCCGGTTCCCAATCGACCATGACTGGAAGCTGCCAGCACACCGAGGGCTTCCAGTCGATCGGCGATTCGCCCGCCTCGACCGCAGCGAGGTGGAGCGAGCAGCCTTCGCCTCCCGCGAAGCCTGGGCGATTGAGGAAGATGCAGGCGTCGTCGACGACCCGGGTGTTCGTGTGGTCCTCCTGGTACACCCCGCCGGTTGCCGCCTCAGCGTGGAACTGGAAGAGCTCCTCGGGGATCATCGTCGCCATCGCGCCGACCATCCGGGCCTCGTCGAGGCCGTCGAGGTTGGCACCGATGCTGCAGCACCCCTGACCCAGCTCCTCAGCAGGGTGGTCGAGGATGCCCAGGCACCCACGCCCCCAGATGCAGGTCCAGTTGGAGGTGAGGAACGCTTCTTCGAACCGCCAGATCGTGTCGCCCGCGTCGATCTCGACGTAACCCGGCGCGAGCGATCTCTTTTCGACCGACTCAGATCGCCCCGTCTGGGGTCGGCCCGTCTGGATTCGCCCTCGCTCGGATGACATGACCTCAGGGTACGGGCGATCGGCTCCTCCAGGGATCCCCGGCGGCTTGCCGCGCGAACCGAGCGATAGCGTGACCAGACTGTGAACGACGCCGACCCGACCTCCGCCGACGATGCTCCCGACGTGTTCGACGACCCGACCCCGAACGACCCGGGCCCCAACCACCCCGCCTCGAACCGCAACTGGTGGATCGCGATCGGCGTGGCCCTCGTGTTCCTCGTCGGAGCGGTCGGCTACGTGGTCGGCACCCGGGTGACGGAGTCGTCGCAAGAGCTCAACGCGGTCGATGTCGGGTTCCTCCAGGACATGATCGATCACCACGATCAAGCCGTGACGCTCGGAATCCTCGGCAACGAGCGGGCTAGCGACCCGAACGTGCGGCACTTCGCGATGGAAGCGATCGTCTTCCAGCGCTTCCAGATCGGTCAGATGACCGAGCTGCTCGCCAACGACGGGCTCTCACGGGGCGATTCCGATCGCGAGGCGATGACGTGGATGGACATGAGCTCGACGGTCGACACCATGCCGGGCATGGCCACCGACGAGCAGGTCGATCAGCTCCGCAACGCCGACCCCGAGGAGGCGAACCGTCTCTTCTTGGAGCTGATGCAGGCGCACCACAAGGGCGGCGTGCACATGGCCGAGTACGAGCTCGAGCACGGCAAGAGCCCTCGGGTGAAGAAGCTCGCCGAGCAGATGCTCAAGCAGCAGCAAGCCGAGATCGTCGAATACCAGATGCTCCAGGAGGAGCTCGGCTACACCTGATCGTCCGATCAGGTGCTCCGATCAGGTGCTCCGATCAGGTGCTCCGATCAGGTGCTCCGACGATCAGCTCCTGGTGAGGAGGAGCTGCATCTCGAGCACGATCTCGTCGGCCAGCGATGCCACGATCGGTGCGGTCGGCTTCTCGATGTCGAAGTCGGCGAAGGTGAAGGTGGTCGAGCCCACGGCGACGATCGTCCCGTTCTCCAGCTTGGCGTCGATGGTGACCGTGACCGGCTTGGTGACGCCGTTGACGGTGAGCTCGCCCACGGCATCGACCTTGACCGCTTCGCCCGCGGCTGCACCTGCGCCGAGATCGATGGGCTGCGTGAGCGTGAAGGATGCCTCGGGGAACTGATCGACCTGGAGCGCGGCCTTCATCTTGCTGTCGCGCTGCGACCGATCCGTCGTCAACGTCGCGAGCTCGGCTGTGAAGGTCGCTTCGGTCACCGTGGAGCCGTCGATGGTGATCGAGCCGTCGACGTCACCGGTACGCCCGACGGCGGTCACCGACCCGATGCCCGACAGCTCCTCCTGGACCCGGAAGCCGACGAAGCTCCCCGTCGCGGTCTCGAAGTCGAAGTCGCCCGACGACGTGTCCACGGTCCACGTGCCGTCGATGCCGGACTCGGTGGTCGCCACCGTCGTGCTCGCCCCATCCGCGCTCGCGGTGGTGGTCGTGACCGATTCGAGTGCGGCGTCGAGGCTCACCGCGTCGGGCGAATCGTCACGGAGGAAGAGGTACCACCCTCCGGCGATGACCGCCACGATCAGGACGCCGACGGGGATCGCGATCTTCACCCAGGTCTTCATGGTCGACCACCCTAGGGATGTCGTCCGAGACTCGCGTCGCGAGCCGGTGAGGGTTCGGTGAGAATCACGTCGTCTCCAACGAGGAGCCGCCAGCTCCTGCCCGGGACACGCCCAGCCCCCTGCCCGGGACGCGCGCGCTCAGGTTGGATCTGACCGACCGACGAACTCGCCGTTGCGCAGCACGGTGACGGGACCGTCCTCGCTGACCACGATGATCGTCGCCTTGGGATCGTCGAAGCTGTAGCGCCGAGCGGACGTGTGGCGCATGCCGCGGAAGCCGTCGACGCCTGCCTCGGCTTCGGCGCTGGGCACGAGGCGCACACCGAGGTGGCGCAAGACGCCCTCCGCATCGAAGATCGCCGCCCCGTCGACCTGACCCAGAACGTGGCGGCACGGCGCCAGGTCGGCCGGGTTCGTGATGCGCAGGGGCGGCGGCGTCGGCAGTCGGGCCTCGATCGACGGACCCAGGTCTTCGCTCGGTCGGTAGATGAACAGCGCACCGATGCCCCTCGCCCCCAGGTCGTGCACGGCGAACTCGAGCAGCTGGGTGAGCACCTCACGGTCGCCGAGGTCGACGCAGGCCTGCACCGAGTCGATCCAGGCGTTCACCGGTGGCTCGGCGTGCCAGGTCAGGCCATCCCAGCGCAGCACGCCGTCGGGGCTGGCGATGCGCACCGCGCCCGAAGGATGGCGCTGGACCATCGTGGCGCCGGTCGCTCCCGACAGGACGACGAGGTCACGCTCGGAGCCTGCGGGTCGATCGAACACGGCGAGACCGCCTGCTCCGTCGTCCTGGCGGACCAGCCAGCTCGACAGGCCGTCGGCGAACCGGCGCGCCGCGACGAGCGGATAGCGGTGCGTCGGCCGATACGTGATCGAGAGGTTGGTGGGCCCCTCCCACGTCTCACGGCCGACCGTCGGCCCGACGATCGCCCCGAAGCTGGGCACGCGCCGCTCGAACACCGCCGGGTGCAGGGCGTAGTCGATCTCGGCGAAGAGCATGTCGAGCTGCTCTGGTGGGCGGTCCGCACCGAAGCCATCCGCGCCGAGCCCCTCGTCGGCGAGCTCTTCACGGAGCCGACGGATGCGCCGTTCGATCCGGGCTTGCTCGCGGGCGGGGTCGACGTGCACGCAGGCACGCTACCGCCGGCGCCTGCCCACCTGGTCTGGCGCGCTCCTGGTCCGGCGCGCTCCTGGACGGCCCGACCGGCCGAGCGAGGATCGGTCCCCGCCGAAGCGCCGGGTGCTACTCGTCGTCGGGTGCTGGCTCGCCGGTGTCGAGCGCGGCGTTGATTCGCTCCATGACGGCGTCGGTGTCGATGCTCCACGAGACCGACAGCTCGGACACGAGGATGTGCTCGGCGGCCGTCTGCATCGACTTCTCCGCGGTGGAGAGGGTGCCGCTCTTCTCCCGGTTGGCCAGGTTGCGGACCACCTCGGCGCACTCGTAGATGTCGCCAGACTTCAGCTTCTCCTGGTGGTTCTTGAACCGCCGGGACCAGTTGGCGGGGACACGCACGTTGGTGGTGGCCAGCACGGCCAGCACCTCGTCGGCTTCGTCGGGCGAGATGGGGTCGCGCACCCCGAGGTCGGCGGCGCGCTCTTCGGGGACCGACACCTTCATGTCGCCGCTCGTTCCGTAGCCACGGGCAGGCACGACCAGGTCGAGGTAGACCACCGGCTCACCATCGATCTCTCGCGTGGACCGACCCACGATCTCCGCGGTCCCATGAGCGGGGTAGATCACTCTGCTGCCGATCTTGTACGCCAACGTGCACTCCTCGTATTGCGGACGAACCATCGTGCCAGACCGCAGCGCGGATACCCGATTCGCGACCCGTGACCGGTGCCACGCGGACCGAGGTCGACGTTCCGGCTCTTCGGCGGGGCTCAACTGTAGGGGCCTATCGGTCGATTCGCACCGGGGTGAAGCACTCGACGGCCGAAGTGCGGCATCGAAGTCCTCCGTCAGGTGAGTAGCGTCGCGGCGCCGATGACCGACCCCGACCTCTTCACCGTGCCTCAGGGCAGCTTCGCGCTGTCTCGCCTCCACGACGCCCCGGGTAGCCCGTTGCGTGCGTGGGATGCCGCCGACGCCTACGTCCTCGACCACCTCGGCTCCGTGGACCTCCATGGCCGTTCGGTCGCGATCGTCAACGACGCTCACGGGGCGCTCACGGTCGCCCTCGCTGAGCACCGGCCGACGGTCATGTCGGACTCGTTCGTGGCCCACCTCGCGACCGTCGCCAACCTCCAGCGCAACGGGTTCCGAGTCGATGCGGCCACCGCCGCATCGACCCTCGACCCCGTCGCCCCGGGCATCGATCTCGCGATCGTCAAGGTGCCCAAGTCCATCGCCCTGCTCGACCACCAGCTCCGAGCACTGGCACCGCACCTGACGGCGGACGCCGTCGTCGTCGGCGCCGGGATGACCCGCCACGTCCACGCGTCCACGCTCGACGCGTTCGAGCGCTCCATCGGACCCACCACCACGTCGCTCGCTCGCCGCAAGGCACGCCTCATCCACGCCGTCGCCGCACGTCGAGACCCGGACCCAGGGTCCGCGCTCGGCACCGATCCTGTCGGGTGGCCTCGGTTCACGCTGCCGTCGGGCACGGTCGTGGTCAGCGGGCCAGGCGTGTTCGCCGCCGGCAAGCTCGACATCGGCACGCGGCTCCTGCTCGACCACCTCTCGACCCGCCCCGTCGACGATGGGCCCACCACGGTGATCGACCTCGGCTGCGGCAACGGCGTGGTCGGCACGACCATCGCCCGACGCAACCCGAGCGCGTCGGTGACCTTCGTCGACGAGTCCTACCTCGCCATCGCCTCGGCGCGAGCGACGGTGAGCGAGACCGCGCTCGCCGGCCGAGCGGCCGATCACGCCACCGTGGATGGGTCCTTGGCGGACCGCTGCCGGTTCCTCGTCGGCGACGCGCTCGCCACCGGCGCAGACGTGCTCAACACCGGCGCCGAGGCGCTCGACGACGCGCTCGACACCGGCGGGACCAGCGACGGATCCATCGCCACCGCGTCCGCCGACCTGGTGGTGATCAACCCGCCGTTCCACGACGATCACGCCGTCGGTGACGCCATCGCCTGGCGGATGTTCACCGGAGCGCGGCGCGTGCTGCGACCCGGTGGGGAGATCCTCGTGGTCGGCAACCGACACCTCGGCTACCACGCCAAGATCCGTCGACTGTTCGGGAACGGCACCGTGGTCACGTCGAACCCGAAGTTCGTCGTCATCTCGGCCATCGGCTGAGAGCGCCCCCGGCACGCGCCAGGTCAGATCTCGGCGAGCACCGCCTCCGTGTACCCCGTGAGCGTGTTGTTCGTCGACGAACAGGTGCTGCGTGCCGGCGCTGATGTCGCGGAAGCAGCGCTGCACGACGCTCGGATCCTTGAGCCCGTCCGATCCCGCCCAGGTGTAGCGCGAACCGGCACGCATCGACGACGCGCGTCGCCCACGCATCGCAGGGGCGACAGGCGTCACACCCGCAGGTCCTCCCGAAAGGTGGGCTCGGCCGCTCGTCGCCGTATCGTGGAGGACTGCCCAAAATCGATCCGAGTCGTACGTCGCTCCCGCGAGAACGCAGCCGGGAGAAGCAGCGCCTCAAACGGAGCCTGTGATGAACGACCAAACCCCCGATGCACCCATCGGTGATCCGAACGACGACCAGCCGACGCCGACCGCGCCGGCCGATGCCGACGCTCCGACGACCTTCTTCGACGAGTCCGATGACGCGGCGCCAGAGCCCACCGACTCCAAGCCGCTCGACGAGGCCGTCGGTCCCGAGTCGGCGATCACCGCGCCTGCTCCTGCCGAGCCAGCACCAGCACCAGACGAGATCGGAGCCGAAGCACCTGCACCGACCGAGTCCGTGGACCCAGAGCCACCGGCCGAGTCCGTGGAGCCAGCGCCCGAGCCAGTGCCCGAAGTCGTCGAAGCCGAGCCGGCCGACGCGCCCGCCGGTCCGACCTTCGCCAGCCTGGGCCTCAACCCCGCCATCGTCGATGCGCTGACCCAGCTCGGCTACGAGGAGCCCACCCCGATCCAACGCGAGGCCATCCCCGTCCTGCTCGGCGGTCGTGACCTCCTCGGCCAGGCTGCCACCGGCACCGGCAAGACCGCATCCTTCGCGCTCCCCATCCTGGAGCGGCTCAGCGAGACACCGCGCGGCGCCCGATCCGGCCCGATCGCACTCGTGCTCACCCCCACCCGAGAGCTCGCCGTGCAGGTGTCCGAAGCCACCTACAAGTACGGCCGCGGTGTCGACGCACGCGTCGTGCCGGTCTACGGCGGTCAGCACATCGGGCGGCAGCTCGAGCTCCTGCGCCGCGGTGCCGACGTCGTCGTCGCCACCCCCGGCCGCGCCGTCGACCACATCAAGCGCGGCTCGCTCCCCCTCGACGGCATCGAGATCGTCGTGCTCGACGAGGCCGACGAGATGCTCGACATGGGCTTCGCCGAGGACCTCGACGCCATCCTCCAGGCCACCCCTGCCGACCGTCAGACGGTCCTCTTCTCGGCCACCATGCCCAAGCGCATCGACGCCATCGCTCGCCGCCACCAGCACGACCCGGTCCGGGTCGAGATCGGTGCCGGCTCCACCAAGAAGGGCGCCGCGCCGCAGGTCGCCCAACGCGCCTACATCGTCAACCGCGCTCAGAAACCCGCCGCCCTGGGCCGCATCCTCGACGTCGAGTCGCCGCTGTCCACCATCGTGTTCTGTCGCACCCGCATCGAGGTCGACTCCCTGGCCGAGACGCTCAACGGCCGCGGCTACCGCTCCGAAGCGCTCCACGGCGGCATGAGCCAGGAGCAGCGCGACCGCGCCATGGGCCGGCTCAAGAACGGCACCGCCGATCTCCTCATCGCCACCGACGTCGCCGCCCGCGGCCTCGACATCGACCAGCTCACCCACGTCGTGAACTACGACGTGCCCTCCGCCCCCGAGGCCTACGTCCACCGCATCGGCCGAGTCGGTCGCGCCGGCCGTGAGGGTGTGGCGATCACCATCGCCGAGCCCCGCGAGCAGCACCTGCTCAAGAACATCGAGCGCTACACGAAGCAGGCGGTCGAAGTCGTCGATGTCCCATCCGTCGCCGACCTCCGGGCCCGTCGGCTCGAGCTCACCGCGGCGACCATCCGCGAGTCGCTCGCCGCCGCCGACCTCGACCGCTACCTGCCCCTCCTCGCTGATCTCACCGTCGACTCCGACGTCCGCGAGGTGGCCCTCGCCGCGCTGCGTCTCGCCCACCAGGCATCAGGTGACGACAACGACGAGGTGCACATCCCCCCCGTCGCGATTCGCCCACCGAAGAAGGGCAAGAAGTTCGACAAGTTCGACAAGTTCGACAAGTCGGGGAAGCCTGGGAAGTCCGGCAAGTTCGACAAGACCGGCAAGTTCGACAAGACCGGCAAGTTCGACAAGACCGGCAAGGGCAAGGCCGGTCGCTACGACGGCGCCGTCA
>CAZALT010000126.1:0-10411 GCA_964485515.1 uncultured Rhabdothermincola sp.
CACTTTCCGCGGATGCGCGGCGACCATCACCTCACCCAACCGGTGGATCCAGGCTCAGTGCCACCTGGGGCAAGGGTGAGCGCAAGCCAACGGGGAGACCAGACGATGAGCATCACCACGCGCGACGACCTCTTCTACGACCCGTACGACCCGGTGTTGCAGTTCGATCCGTTTCCGGCGTTCGCTCGTCTGCGCGAGGAAGCGCCGCTCTACTACAACCCAGAGCACGACTTCTTCGCGGTGAGCCGGTTCGACGACGTGGAGGCCGTGCTGAAGGACCCCGGCACGTACAGCTCGGCCAAAGGCGGCGTGCTCGAGCTGATCAAGCTCGACATGGACCTCCCGTCCGGGGTGTTCATCTTCGAGGACCCACCCATCCACACGATGCACCGCGGCCTGCTGTCGCGGGTGTTCACCCCCAAGAAGATGAACGCGCTCGAGCCCCAGATCCGCACCATGTGCCAGGAGACCCTCGACCCCATCGTGGGCACCGACCGGCTCGACTTCGTGCTCGACCTCGGGGCCCGGCTTCCGATGGCCGTGATCGGCATGTTGCTCGGCATACCTGTCGAGGACCAAGAGGAGCTCCGGGTCCACAAGGACGAAGGGATCCGACGCGAGGAAGGCAAGCCGGGCGAGTTCACCGAGGACCAGTTCGCCGACGCAGCGTTCTTCGACGAGTACATCAACTGGCGGCGCAAGCACCCGTCCGACGACCTGATGACCGAGCTCATGGTCGCCGAGTTCGAGGACGACAAGGGCGTCACCCGCACGCTCACCCACGATGAGCTGTTGATCTTCGTGAACATCCTCGCCACCGCCGGCAACGAGACGACCAACCGCGTCATCGGCCACATGGGCAAGAACCTGGGCCTGCACCCGGACCAGCGCCACGAGATCGCCGCTGACCCCTCCCTGATCCCCAACGCGGTCGAGGAGCTGATGCGCTACGAGCCGCCCGCTCTCCAGGCGTGCCGCACGGTCACCCGCGACGTCGAGCTGTACGGCCAGATCGTCCCGGAGGGCGCCATCATGATGGCGATCATGGCGTCGGCCAACCGCGACAGCCGGGTGTTCCCGCCCGACGGTGACGCCTTCGACATCCACCGCCAGATCAACCACCACCTGACCTTCGGCCACGGCATCCACTTCTGCCTCGGCGCCGCGCTGGCACGCCTCGAAGCACGGGTTGCCATGGACGAGATCCTCAAGCGGTGGCCCGACTGGGAGGTCGACTTCGACAACGCCAAGATGGACAGCTCCCAGGTTCGGGGCTGGGCCACCCTGCCCGTCCACCTCCCGACCGCCTGACCAGGAGCGTCGAACTCCGCGCCGACCGGCGTGCGAACGTCGCGCTCGCCGTAGACGTCGCTGATGCGTTGTCCGCCTCGGCGTTGCCGGCGGTCCCGATAGAGGGGTAGCCGAGTACCTGGCAAGCATCGTCGAGAGGCCAGACCAGAGCGGCGGTGGCGCACCGACGTGGTCGGCGGCGAGTACGCGTGCTCGGGTGCCTGCGGATCGCTCCGCTGTGTATGATTTCCAATACTTGATTTTCTTCGACCGGGCTCGAGGAGCGAAGGGCGAGACGTGGCGTCGATCGAGGTGCTGGCACTGGCGGACGACCTGCCCTTCGGGGCGCGGATCCGGGGGGTCACCTACGCGACGCTCGGCGACACGGCGGTTCGCCAGGAGATCGCCGAGGTGTTCGACGATCGGGGCGTCGTCGTCTTCGAAGACGTCGAGTCCTCGAGCGAGATGCAGGTCGCGATCAGCAAGGTGTTCGGTCCTCTGAAGGACCATCCGGTCGCCGCGGTGGAGCGGGTCGAGGCCGAGAGGTACCCGGGCGTCATCGTCATCCGCACCAACGGCGCCGGCACGATCGTCGAGGTCGACGGGGAGCGGCTGGTGACCTGGCAGCCGTGGCACTTCGACCACAGCTACAACGATGAGCTGAACCGGGCCGGGGTCCTGCGGGCGGAGACCATCGCACCGACGAAGGGCCTCACGGCCTTCATGGACGGCATCCAGGTCTACCGCGCCATGGACCCGGCGATCCGGGCCGCGATCGAGGGCAAGGAACTGCTCTACAGCCTCGACCTGCGCTTCTCGGAGCAGCGGTACGGCCTGCCGGAGAACTTCCGCGTGATCCAGGACAAGAGCGGGGCGACCGGCAAGCAGCCCGAGGGACAGCCCCTGGCGGTGCACCCGGCCGTGTGGACCCGCCCGACCGGCGAGAAGGTCCTGCACCTGTCGCCGTACGGGAGTCGCGGCATCGACGGCATGGACGACGACGAGGCCTTCGTGCTGCTGAAGCGGGTGTGGGCCGAGGTCGAGCGGGTCATGCAGCCGTACTTCCACTCCTGGAAGCCCACCGACATGTTGATCTGGGACAACACCCGCACGCTGCATCAGGCCTGCGGATGTGATCCCGACGACGAGCGAGTCATGCATCGCACGACCATCAGCGGCGACTACGGCTTCGGCCGCTGGCAGGCCGAGCCTGACGTGACCCTCCTGGCCGACGCGGGGGCGAGGTGACGCTCGCACCCGAGGACCTCGACAGCGCCGACATCGAGCTCGACAGCGCCGACATCGAGCTCGGCATCGGCGTCGACCCCCAGCCGTACTACGTCGATCCCGACGAGGTCGTCGCCTTCGCTCTGGCCGTCAGCGAACACGACCCTCGGTACCTCGACGGTGGAGCGGCTCCGCCGAGCTACTCGGTCGTACCCGCGGCCCCGGCGGTCCGTTCGCTGGCCATCTACTCGGCACCGATCCAAGCCGCCACGCGAGCGATGGTCCACGGTGAGCAGGACATGGTCGTCCATCGACCGATCGTCCCCGGCACCTGGGTGCACACGTCGGTCGAGCGGATCGGTGTCGTGCCGAGTCGCGCCGGGCTCTCGGTCGAACAGGTCGTCCGCACGGTGAACGACGACGGCGAGCTGCTCGTCGAGCACCATTGGGTGCCGATGCTCATCGGTGCGGCAACGGGAGAGGCGCGGGGGGTGCCGATGCCCGACCACACGTTCCCCGAAGATGCCCGGGCGCGGCCGGTCGGCCAGGCGACGGCACCCACGACGCGCGACCTGACCTTTCGCTACGCCGGGGCGTCGAGCGACCGCACGCCTATGCACGTCAGCGACGTAGCGGCCCGGGAGATGGGGTTCCCACGGAAGTTCAACCAGGGGCTCTGCACGTTCAGCTTCGCGGCCCGCATGCTGGTCGATCTGGTCGCCGGCGGCGATGCGACGCGCCTGGCGCGGTTCGCGGTGCGGTTCTCGGCCCCGGCGTATCCCGGCGATGACATCGAGCTGGCGGTGTTCGAGATCGGCGAGGGGAGCTACGCCTTCGAGGTGACGTCCGGTGGCCAGCTCGTGTTACGCCACGGCCGCGCCGAGCTACGACCCGAGGCGTGATCCGGGCGAGACCGACCGTCATCGGCCGCGGTGATCGACGCGACCGGGGTCCTTGGGGTGCGTCATGGAGTGGACGGGCGGTGCGGGCTGCTGGGGCACCGCGGCCTCGATGTCGGTCCGAGCGCGACGCCACCACTCGATGAGTGCGTCTTCGGTGGCGTCGTCGAAGCGGTCGGTGAACGACGGGTCCCGTCGAGCACATGCGGCCCGGTCGGGCCGGTGCCGCCCACGACCAGGATCTGCACGGTTCAGTCGCCTTCGATCACATCGCGACTCGTGAGGTCCGCGATGACGAGCTCGGCGAGCCGTCGAGCATCGGCCTGACGCTGCTCGGATGCACCTCGGCCGTCACCGGTCGCGATGGCGTCGATGACCTTCTGGTGGCTCTCGACGAGCTCGTCGCGGGATCGCACAGCGCTGCGCTGGGCCGCCCACTCGAGGAAGTGGCCGAATCCGCGTAGCTCGGCGCGCAGCCGGGGAGTGGCGCCGGCGCGATGCTCGGCTCGGTGGATCTCGGTGCTCAGCTCCTCGTGACGGCCGTGTGCATCGACCGGGCTGGAGCGGAGCTCATCGAGCTTGTGGCGCAGGTCGGCGACGATCTCGGGGTCGGGGTCCCGGGCGATGCGGGCGACGGCGACGCCGCTGAGCATGCCCCACACGTGGAAGTCGGCAAGCAGCGTGTGGGCGTCGAAGTGCTCGATGTAGGCGGCTCGATGGACTTGGCTGGAGATGACGCCGTCTCGTTCGAGGAGGGACAGGGCCTCGCGAACCGGTGTGATGCTGACCCCCAGCTCGGTGGCCACGCCCTCGACGTCGATGCGGTCACCCGGACGCAGGCGACCTTCGAAGATCTCGCGCTGCACGTGGTCCACCACGGCCTGGCTCGTCTTGACCCGCTTGAGCGTCGCCACGGGGACGCAGACTACTTCGAAAATCGAAAATCGAAAATCGAAGATCATCGCACGGAGGCGATGCGCTGCTCCGCGGGCTTGGCTTCTCCTGGGGCCCGCAGCGTGGAGCTCGAGACGAGGACCGCGCCGTCAAGGCCCGAACCTCGACCGTTCGAGGCTGGACCCGCATGCCGGTCCGCGCCGTGGCTCGCTGATCGGAGAGACTCGCGCCATGACCCTGCGATTCGTCTTCCACTACCCCGAGACCAGCGGTGCCGACGGGGACATGCTCGACTCGGGTGGCCTCGTCGAGGTCGCCCAGGCCGCCGAAGCCGCCGGCTTCGACACCCTGGCCCTCACCGAGCACCCCATACCCGGGGCTCGCTGGCTCGACAACGGCGGCCACCAGAGCCTCGACCCGTTCGTCGCGCTTGGCTTCGTCGCCGCGGCCACGACCCGTCTCCGCCTGCTCACCCACCTGGCCCTGGCGCCGTACCGCAATCCGTTCGTGCTGGCCAAGGCCGCGTCGACGGTCGACAAGCTTTCGGGCGGGCGCTTCATCCTCGGACTGGGCGCCGGTTACCAGAAGTCGGAGTTCTACGCCCTGGGAGTATCGCTCGACGAGCGCGGCGCGTTGTTCGACGAGGTCCTCGACGTTCTGCCACTGCACTGGAAAGGCGAGCCGTTCAGCTACGAAGGCCTGCACTTCACCGCCCGCGACGTGGTCGCCCTGCCCAAACCGGTGCAGGACCCCATCCCGATCTGGATCGGCGGGAACTCCAAGGCCGCCCGTCGGCGCGTGGTCGAGCGAGCCCAGGGGTGGATGCCCATGATCGGACCCGCCGAGCTGGCCAAGACCACCCAGACCGCGACGTTGGCCACCATCGAAGACGTCGCCGCCGCCATCGCCGAGCTCGAGCAGGACGCGACTGAGGCGGGACGCAACGAGCCGATCGACTACCTGACGTCGTACGACGAGGCTTCCCTCCGAGATGCCGCCGGCGACGTCGAGCGGCACCGCGACGCCTTCGGCAGGATCGAGGACGCCGGGCTCACGAACGTCATCGTCTCCCACGTCCGCGACGAACCCAGCGTCGTGCTCGACTGGATCGCCGCGTTCGGCGAGACCTACATCGCCCGATGAGCTGGTTCGAAGAACGTTCACGACTCGACGGCACGGTCGCCGTGGTCACCGGCGGCGGGGGAGGTCTCGGCGAGGCGATCGTGCGTGACCTCAGCGCCAACGGCGTGCGCATCGCGGCGGTCGACATCGACCCCGAAGGTGTCGAGCGGATCGCGGACCTGCCCGAGGCGATCGCGGTCCACGGCGACGTCCGAGACCCCGAGGTCCTCGACCAGCTCTTCGCCCGGGTCGATGAGCGCTGGGGGCGCCTCGACACCCTCGTCAACGTGGTCGGCGGCACCTTCCGGGCGCCGTTCGTCGACACCACCCCCAAGGGGTGGGACGCGCTGCTGCGCGTCAACCTCATGCACGTCCTCCACGCGTGCTCGCTCGCCGTGCCCCGCATGCGCGACGGGTCCGCGGGCGGCAGCATCGTCAACCTCACCACCATCGAGTGCCATCGGGCCGCGCCGGGCTTCGCCGTGTACTCGGCGGCGAAGGCCGCGGTCGAGCAGTTCGCCCGCACCCTTGCCGTCGAGGTCGCCCCCTACGGGATACGGGTGAACAACGTGGCCCCCGACTTCACCCCGACGCCGGTCATGCAGCGGCTCATGCCCGAGGGCGCCTCGATCATGTCCGACGACGCCATCGGGGTCGGCATCCCCATGGGTCGGGCCGGAGAGGTGACCGACGTCTCGAACGCGGTGGTGTTCTTGGCCTCGGCGCTGTCGTCCTACGTCACCGGCACCACCATCCACCCCGACGGCGGGACCCACGCCTCATCGGGCTGGTTCAACTGGCCCGATCACGGCTGGGGCAACAACGTCCCGCCGCACGTCGTACCGCACCTGTTCGCCGAGTCGAAGAACGACACCGAGACCCGATGATCGCGGGCTCGCCCCAACACGGTGACCCACCGCGCGGCGACCCCCGGTGTGGTGGGGCAGCCGATCAGACTTCGTCGGCGTCGGGAGGGACGTAAGGGGGGTAGGCGCCGGCCAGCTTTGCCAGCGCCTCGATCCAGCGGCGATCTCCCTCGTCGACGGCATGGCGGTCGTCCCCGGGCTCGTCGCTCGGGAGTAGGGGCCACACGCGTCGAACCGGCCACGAGCGCAGGAGCGTGGCCAGCTCGCCCTCGACTGCGTCGAGGTGGGCGACGACCTGCTCGTGGGTGACCTGGTCGGGACGGTCGAGGTCCGGCAGGCGGAGGAGACGATCTGCCAGGTTGGGCCAGGACTGGCTCAAGATCACCCAGCGCACCAGGTAGTCGTCGATCAACCGCTCGTCGGGCGGCAGCCCTTCGTTCATCTTGTCCCGGATCTGCCAGTCGTTGATCGTTCGGATGTGCGACCGGGGGTTGCGCGGGAGCAGCGGGGCGTAGTCCCTCAAGAGATGACGGGTCTTCTGATCGAGATCCTCCTTGGTCGAGGGTGTGGCAGCCAGGACCGAGGAGGCCAGGCGGTCCTGGGCCCGCTTCGCGTGGGATCGTTCGGGCTGGTCATCGCCCGGATCCGGGTCTTCCCCAGTGAGCGGACGACCGCCCTGTCGGGCATCGGCCCCACCCGAGGGGGCCGATGGCGATGGCTCCGGAGTGGTCAGCCGGTCGCAGAGGGCGTCGGCGAGCGCGTGGTGACGCCGGGGGGAGATCGGGGGAAGGGGCACCACCACTTCGAACAGCTTCGAGTGGAAGTGGGCACCCAAGTCGAGCTCGGTCGGGACCTGGTCGCGGTGGTGGACCACTTGGTAGGCGCGGTGGATCCACCTACGGTCCGCCGGTACCACGAAGGCGATGGGGGCGAGCTGCTCGGTGTCGGCTCCGTGGGACTTGTCCGGTCGCATGAGGGTGTGGACGGTCTCGAGCACCTCGACGACCACCTCCGGCGGGCAGCGATCGAGCTCCTCGACCTCGAACAGGATGGGCCGGATGGTTCGGTCGGAGCGGCGGGCGCGCCACCGGCGTCGAGCGGGTCGCGCTGCCCGGCGGCGGAGCCAATCCACGTGGTCGGCAGCGGCGGCTACGGGTTCGTGCTCGGCGCGACCGAGGTCGGCGGTTCGTCGTCGGTCCCACCGGGCGGACCGTCGCCACAGAGCGAGGCCGGCCACGAGGATCACGACCACGGTGACGACGCCCTCGATGCTGCTCACCAGGTCGCTGGACACGATCTGCAAGCGGTTCTCGTCCCATCCGTCTGACCAGCGCAAGGACAAGCCCAGGACGGCGAGGCAGCCGATCACGGCGACCAAGGCCGGGGTGTTGACCGCTTCACGGAATCGGTGCCACCGTTCGCATTGGGCCAGCCACCACCGGCGGGGCCAGCTGAGCTCCTGCACCAGGGCATCGTGGAGGTCCCGGGTGAGAGCCCACCACGACGGTGAGATCCGGGAGTGGCGCCAGGCATCGTGGGTGACGACGAGCCAGCCATCCTCGTCGGGTTTCTTACCGTGCAAGGCTCGCAGGTGGGCCAGAAGTGTGCTCTTGCCGCGGCCCCACTCGCCGTCGATGTGGACGGCGATGGTCTTCCCGTTCCCGTTCCCGTCCCCGGCGGCCAGCCGGAGCCGGATGAGGCTGTTGAGTTCCTTCGCGATGTCGTCGGTTCCCAGGACGGCGTCGATCGTCGGGCGGTCGGCCAGCAGCTGGCCCGAGGTGTCGCGGCGGGTCCGGGCGCTGCCCCCCTGGGCGTCGAGGCCAGAGGCCGGGCGCCCCCCGGCCCAGGGGAGGATGGCGCCGTTCGGCAGCACCTGGTTCTGCGTCCGGTCGCGCCGCCACAGCCGGATGCCCGCGGTGTCAGAGGTGGCCAAGAGGCCGCCGTCCCAGCTCCAGGCCACCGACCGGGCCCACACGGTGTGGCCGGCGAGCGCCTGGGTTGGGGGGCTCTGGACCTCCTGGGTCGGGGCGCTCCCGACGAGGCCGACGTGCACCACGCCGTCTTCGCCGGACGCCGCGAGCAGGTCACCGTCGCGGCTCCACGCCACCTGCGGGGTCCCCCGGCGTCCCCAGGCCAGCGCGTGGTGCTTCGGGGGGGCGTCCGCCTCGAGGTCCCACACCAGGGCACCGGTGTTCCCGCTTCCCGTGGCCAGGCGGGAGCTCTCGTGGTGCCACGACAGGGTGGTCATGATCCGGTCCCCGTGCTCGAGGACGGATGACTCGGTCGGGGGCACGTCGCGCCCGAGGTCCGCCGCCTTCCAGAGGCGGGCGGTGCCGTCGCTGCTGGAGGTGGCCAGCCAGTTGCCGTCGGGAGACCAGGCCAGCACGTCGACGCCTTCGCGGTGGGCGGGGAATCGGGCCATCGGGCTGGCGGGGTGCTCCACCGCCCAGACACAGGTGGTGCCGTCCGCGGCCCCGGTGGCGATCTGGGTGCCATCGGGGCTCCAGGCGACGGCGCGCACCGTGTCGGTCTGGCCCTCGAAGGTGGCCAGCGGTTCTTCGGGTCGTGCTGGGTCCCAGATGTTGGTCCCTCCTTTCCAATGACCGGTGACGAGGCGGGTGCCGTCAGGCTTCCAGGCCAGGGAGGTGCAAGGACGGGGCGGCTCACCGAGAAGGATGGGTTGGGGTGGGGTCGTCCCCTCTGCGCCACCCCCGTGCAGTTCCAACGCCGATCGGTCCCATATCCGAGCGACCTCGTCGTCGCCCACCGCTGCCAGTCTGTCGACCGCCGGTTGGTGTTCGACGGGGCTCCAGGCCAGGCACCTGATCCCGGTGGTGTGCCCGGGGAGGGTGCCCAGCCGCTCGGCGGGTCGATCCGGGTCCAGGGTCGCGCAGTAGACACCGGACACCGCCACCACCTCCCCATCGGATCGCCACGCCACGGATCGCCCGCTGGCATCGGCCACGAGCGCAGCACCCCAGTCCCGTCCGTCTCCGACCTGCGTGCCGCTGGGCCCGGTGGCGACCAGCCGGGAGCCCGACGGGGCCCAGGCCACGGTTGCCGCCCCGTTCAGCGTGTCGAAGAGCTGCGGGGGGCTGGTGGTCACGTCCCACAGGGTGGTGGTGTCCGAGGTGTCGGTCAGGGCCAGCAGCGCTCCGCCGTCACCCCACTCCATCCTCCACAGCGATGAAGGAGCTCCTTCCACGATGGTGAGAGGGGGCTTGTCGACCTGGCGGAGGTCCCAGCTCACGATGGTCGTCCCCTGGCTGACCGCCAGGACGTGGGTCCCGTCGGGGTGCCAAGCCAGGTGGTGGCCGTCGATGGCGAAGGTGGGCTCCACCTCCGACAGGGCCTCGGTTTGCCACACCTCGACCTTGCCGTGGTAGCCACCGATGGCCAGGTGCTGGCCCTCGCGATGCCAGGCCACTCGATCAGCCAGGTATGAGCGCTTGCCGACCACCTGGGATGAGATGGCCTGGCCTTCGAGGTCCCACACTCGGACCACGCAGTCGTCACCGGTCGACGCCAGGCGATGTCCTTGGGGGTGCCAGTCGAGGTCGCGGACCTCTTGGTCGTGGCCCGGGAGCGTGGCCACGCGGTCGCCGGCGTGGAGGGTGATGCGGCCGGCACCGGTCCCGACGGCCCACTCCCACTCGCTGGTCGGCGGGGCCGCGGCGATGCAGGACGGCTCTCCGACAGGAAGGAGGTCGAGCCCTCCGTGATCGTCGATCCAGGTGGGTAGCCGATCGGCCATCCGCTCGTTCAGATCGCCCAGGCCATGTTCCGCCACCGTCACGATCCCTCCTCCTCATCGCTGCCTTGCCGGCGTCGTCTTGCTAGCACGGCACGGCCGAGGCTGCCCTCTACCGGCGCTGTCGTCAGGCGGGGGTGAGCAGTCGGAGCACGAGCGCGACGGTACGTTCGACGGGCGGATGTTCGCGGGCGTCGGATGGGACCGTGATTCGCACGAGCACCGACCCGAGAATGAGGTCGAACACGTCGTCGGGATCGACCGCGGGGTCGACGGCGCCGTCGGGCGCGGCGCGGAGGATCGCATGGAACTGCGGACGCACCGAGAGGTGCGACCACGCCTGGGGTGACCGGGCGGTCGGT
>CAZALT010000127.1:0-3100 GCA_964485515.1 uncultured Rhabdothermincola sp.
GACGGTGCCGCCCTGCTCCTTGACGATGGCGTCGACGATGGAGAGGCCGAGTCCTGACCCGCCGGCCCGTCGTGATCGCGAGGCATCGGCCCGGTAGAAGCGCTCGAACGCCCGCTCGACCGCGTCGGGCGCCATACCGAGTCCCGAGTCCCGGATCTCGACCACCGCTTCGTCGCCCTCGCGCGTGAGTCGAAGCGAGATGGGCGTGCCCGGTGGAGTGTGCACGAGCGCGTTCGACACCAGGTTGTTGACGACCTGGTGGAGCCGCTCGTCGTCGCCGAGCACGGCGACGGGGGTGACGTCGACGGTCACCGTGCGTTCGGGGTCGCGCACTCGGGCGTCCATCGCCGCGTCGTCGACGACCCGGTCGAGGTCGACCGGCTCGTGCTCCAAGGGTCGGCCCTGGTCGAGTCGGGCGAGCTGCAGCAGGTCGTCGACCAGGTTGCCCATGCGGATGGCTTCCTGCTCGGTGCGACGCATGGCGTCGTCGAGCGGATCGCCGGCCCCGATGCCGCCGACCCGATAGAGCTCGGCGTAGCCGCGCACCGTGGCGACCGGGGTGCGCAGCTCGTGCGAGGCGTCGGCGATGAAGCGCCGCAGGCGGTCCTCCGACGCGGCCCGCTCATCGAACGCCCCTTCGATGTTGCCCATCATCGTGTTGAGGGCGAGGCCGAGCTCGCCCGCCTCGGTGTCGCTCGACGTGACGGGCACGCGGTGCGAGAGGTCGCCCGCGGCGATCTCCGCGGCGGCCTTGGTCATGCGCTTGATCGGCTGGACGCCGAGCCGGATCACCCACCAGGTGACGAGGCTCAGCACGAACAGGGCGATGAGCGTGGCGATCACCTCGATGGTGATGAGCCGGCTGATGGCATCGTCGACGTCGGCCAGCGGGAGGGCCGTGACGAAGACGAGGTCGTCCGAGGAGATGTTCGGACCTCTCGATGCCAGCGCTCGGTAGCGCACGGTCGAGTCGCTGCTCTCGACGGTGAACGGCTGCTGGCTCTCCGCGCTCTCGTCGGCCTGTTGCCAGGTGATCTTCGGCGTGGCGAGATCGGTGCCCGAGGCGTTGGACTGGACGAGCGACGTCTGGGTGCCGTCGCGCTGCACGACACCTCGGTACTCGAAGTTCACGGCCGGGAAGGCGAAGGTGCCAGACGGCGGTGCGATGAACGTCTGCTGCTCACCTGCCGTGTCCTCGACCGTCGCACCCACCCCGACGCGGGTCTCGGTGAGATCCCGTCGGGGCTCGAAGCTGGGGCTGGCGAGTCGATCGTCCACCTGGCTCACGAGGTAGGCCTCGGAGGCGCGCGCCACGAGGAACG
Source organism: uncultured Rhabdothermincola sp. (assembly GCA_964485515.1). Taxonomy (GTDB): domain Bacteria; phylum Actinomycetota; class Acidimicrobiia; order Acidimicrobiales; family Acidimicrobilacustridaceae; genus CAZALT01. Next base: position 1,323 of record CAZALT010000127.1, read on the forward strand.
CCGTCGCCACGAGGACGACGGCGACGAGGGCCATGCCGGCGAGGAGGCGGGCGCGCAGCGACATGTCAGGCGTTCTCGCGGAGCGTGTAGCCGACGCCCCGGATGGTGTGGATGAGGCGGGGTCCGCCGTCCTCGTCGAGCTTGCGCCGCAGGTAGCCGACGTAGGTCTCGACGATGCCACCGTCGCCGCCGAAGTCGTACTGCCACACGTGGTCGAGGATCTGGGCCTTCGACATCACCCGCCCCTGGTTGACGAGCAGGAAGCGCAGCAGGTTGAACTCGGTGGGGGAGAGCGAGATGTCGGTCCCGCCCCGCGTGACGCGGTGGGCATCGTCGTCGAGGACGAGGTCGGCGCACTGGAGCACCGACGTCGATCGTGACGTGCCGGCTCGGCGGAGCACGGCGTCGATCCTGGCGACCAGCTCGTCCAGGCTGAACGGCTTGACCATGTAGTCGTCGCCGCCGAGCGTGAGCCCGCGCACCTTGTCGTCGGTGGCGTCCTTGGCGGTGAGGAAGAGCACCGGCACGCGGTTCCCCTCGGAACGCAACCGCCGGCACACCTCGAACCCGTCGAGGTCGGGCATCATCACGTCGAGCACGATGACGTCGGGCATGACCTCGCCGACCACGGCGAGCGCCTCGCGGCCGTTCGACACGGCGGTGACGTCGAAGCCGGTGTGGCGCAAGGCGGCGTCGAGCATGGACCGCAGGTTGTCCTCGTCGTCGACGAGCAGCAGGCGTTCTCCAGACATGTGCTCAGGTTGCGGGTCGAAGGTGAGAGTTTCCTGAGAACGACCCGAGAGCCTCACGTGAACGTCGCTGTGCCTCACCGCCCAGCCAGTTCGGCCAAGCGGTGGGCCGCCGGCGGATCTCGGGCACTTTGGGGTCAGGTCTCAGCGTGTTCTCAGGTTGCGTGACCACGCTGCTCCTACGTCGCCACCCAACCGACTGGCTGTTCCCATCGGCCGACTGGAAACCGGGGTGGCCCCGAGACCATGGAGAACGTCGTGAGCGATCAACCCCCCGGCTACCCCGATCAACCCCCCGGCTACCCCGACCAACCGGTGGGCCTCCCCGACGAACCGCCGGTCTACCCGGTCGGGCCGCCGACCGATGCCCCGGGTCCGCTCGGCTCGGCCGGCGCCGTCCCGACACCGCTGGTGCCGAGCGGTCCGACAACCGATGCGGCCGCCGACGGCGATGCCCCCAGGAGGAGCGCAGGCATGAGGTCGTGGCTCGTCGCCGGTGCGGTGACGCTCGTGCTCATCGTCGGTGCCGTCTTCGTCCTCGGCCGGTCGTCCTCCGGCTCATCGTCCGAAGCCGCCGCGTCGACGGGCAGTGCGTCGAGCAGCGACGGCAGCAGCTCGCAGGGTCAGCTGACCTTCCGGGGGCGCGGCACGTCCGGCGAGATCACCGACATCGGCGACGTCAGCTTCACCGTGTCGACCACCGACCAGTCGGGCGAATCCTCCACCGTGACCGTGCAGGTCACCGACACGACGACCTACACCGCATCGGTCGAGGGCTCGGCCTCCGATCTCGCCGTCGGCGACAACGTCACGGTGATCGGCGAGGAGGCCACCGATGGCGCCTCGGTCGCGGCGTCCAGCATCGTCGACTCGGGTGACATCGAGACCGCCTTCGGCGGACAGGGAGGTCCCGACAGCCAGACCGGCGCCCCTCCTGACTTCTCGGCCGAAGGCATGACCCCGCCCGACGGCGCGACGGGCGCCCCTCCTGACTTCTCGGACGAAGGCATGACGCCGCCCGACGGGGCG
>CAZALT010000127.1:3200-7241 GCA_964485515.1 uncultured Rhabdothermincola sp.
CTCGGGCACGTCGGGATCGTCGTCGTACAACTCCGGCGGCACCACCGCCACGACGGTCTGATCGGGGATCTCATGCCGAAGATCAGACAGCTCGCAACCAAGCCCTGGGTCGTCATGCCGCTCGTGGCCGTGCTCGTGATCGGCGGCTACGCCGGCTGGAAGGCAACCCGATCCGAGTCGTCATCGACCGGCACCGTCGCCACCGAACAGGTCATCGAGGCGACGACCGGCACGATGAGCGAGACGGTCACGGCCGAAGGAACCGTGGCCGTCGCCCAGAGCGACGAGCTCAGCTTCAGCTCGGCGGGCACGGTCACGGCGGTCAACGTCGTGGCCGGCCAGCAGGTCGTCGCCGGCGACGTGCTCGCCACGATCGACTCGGCCGAGCTCGAAGCCTCCGTGGCCGACGCCGAGACCACGCTGGCCGAGGCCGAAGCGAAGCTCTCCGACGACCAGTCCTCGGGGGCATCTTCGGCGCAGATCGCCGCCGATCGGTCGTCGATCACCTCCGCCCAGGACAAGCTCGACGCCGCCGTCGAGGACCTCGCCGGCGCGCAGCTCGTCGCCACCTTCGACGGCACCGTCTCCACCGTGGACCTCACCGTCGGTGAGGAGCTGTCGTCGGACGGCGCGGGCGGAACCGAGCGCACCGGCTCGAACAGCGGATCGGGCATGGAGGCCAACCGGCTCGGATCAGCGAACGGCGACGCCGCGAACGGCGGCTCGTCCGGCTCGACGGCCCAGATCACCGTCGTGAGCGTCGGTCGGTTCGAGGTCGAGCTCGGCTTCGACGACACCGAGATCGCCGACCTCGCCGTCGGACAGACCGCCACGGTCTCGCTGTCCACGTCGACCAGCTCGTCGAGCACCTTCCCCGGCGGCGGGATGTTCCCCGGCGGCGGCACCTTCGAGCGCAGCTTCGCCGCCGGGCCGCAGGCGACGCAGGGCGCGACCGACGACGACGCCTCGGACGAGGAGACGGCATCGGCCCCGTCGATCGACACCAGCGCCGCATCGGTCACGGGCACCGTGACCGAGGTCGGCCAGGTGGCCGACACGAGCAGCGGTGTTGCCAAGTACCCGGTCACGATCGCCTTCGCCGACGCCAGCGGCGACTACAACGCCGGCGCGACCGTGAGCATCGACATCGCCTACACCGAGGTCGCCGACGCGGTGCAGGTTCCCGCCTTCGCGGTCACGACGACCGACGGCAAGTCGACCGTGCAGGTGCGCGACGGCGACTCGACCGAGACCCGGACCGTCACCACCGGCCTCACCTCCGCCACGATGGTCCAGGTCACCAGCGGCCTCGACGCCGGCGAAGCGGTCGTCATCACCATGCCGGGCCGTGGCCCTGGAGGCAGCTCGGGAGACGGGCCGGACGCGGGTGGCGGCATGGTCCTGCAAGGCGGACCCCCGACCGGTGGCTTCGGCCAGTCGACCGAGGCGGGGTCCGGCAATGGCTGATCCCCTCTCTCCCACGGCACGAACGCCGCTCGCCGTCATCGATCTGGCCGACGTCGGCAAGGTCTACCGGTCCGGTTCACTCGAGGTCGAGGCCCTCCGCGGCGTGTCGCTCACCATCGAGCGGGGCGACTTCGCCGCCGTCATCGGGCCGTCCGGCTCCGGCAAGTCCACCCTGATGCACATCATCGGATGCCTCGACGTCCCGACGAGCGGTGCCTACCGCCTGGCCGGCCACGACGTGGCGGGACTCGACGAGAGCCAGCTCGCCGCCGTGCGCAACCGGTACATCGGCTTCGTCTTCCAGCAGTTCAACCTGCTCGCCTATCTCCCCGCGTGGCGCAACGTCGAGCTGCCGCTCGTCTACACGGGCACGGATCCCGCGGTTCGTCGCGAGCGTGCCCTGGCCGCGCTGGCCCAGGTCGGGCTCTCCGATCGTGCCGACCACAAGCCCGGCGAGCTGTCGGGCGGCCAGCAGCAGCGCGTCGCGATCGCTCGGGCGCTGGTGACCGAACCCGCGATCATCCTGGCCGACGAACCGACCGGCAACCTCGACTCGACATCGACCGCGGACGTCCTCGGACTCTTCGACGAGCTCCATGTCAGCGGTCGAACCATCGTGCTCATCACCCACGAGCATGACGTGGCGCAACGGGCCTCACGGATCGTGCACGTGCGCGACGGCCAGATCGATTTCGCACACGACGACGCCGTCGGTGCGCTCGTCGGCACCGCGCCGGGAGAGGTCCGATGAGAGCCCCCGACCTGCTCCGCACCGCCAGCGACGCGATCCGCAGCCATCGCCTGCGCTCCGTGCTCACCACCCTCGGGATCCTGATCGGGATCACCGCCGTCATCATGACGGTCGGGCTCGGCAACGGCGCCAAGGCGCAGGTGCAGGACCAGATCAACGAGCTCGGCACGAACTTGCTGGTGATCTCACCCGGCTCGTCGACCGATGACAGCGGTGTGCGTGGGGGCTTCGGGTCGTCCTCGACGCTCACGATGGCAGACGCCGACGCGCTGGCATCTCCCGACGTCGCGCCCGACATCGAAGCCGTCGCCGGTGTCGCCACGACATCGGGCTCGCTGACCGCAGGCGAGACGAACTGGACGACCACGCTCACCGGCACGACGCCCTCGTGGCAGGACGTCCGCAGCCGAGAGCTCAGCAGCGGGCGGTTCATCACCGACGAGGACGAGCAGTCATCCTCATCGGTGGTGGTGCTCGGTCCCGACACCGCAGAGGAGCTGTTCAGCGGCCAGAACGCCGTCGGGCAAACCGTGACCTACGACGGCACCACGCTCGAGGTCATCGGCGTGCTCGAGGCGTTGAGCTCGTCGGAGGACACGTCGAACAACGACCTCGCCATCGTGACGTTCTCCACCTACGCGAAACGCCTGGTCGGCGGCACCACGCGCGACTCCGTGTCGTCGATCTACGTGAAGGCGGCCTCCGACAACACGATCAGCGCCGCCTACCAGGAGGCGAACACGCTCCTGCTCAACCTGCACGGGATCACCTCGGCCAACGACGCCGACTTCACCATCGCCACGCAGGAGTCGATCCTGACCGCGGCGAGCTCGGTCGACCAGACCATGACCCTGATGCTCGGCGGCATCGCGGTGGTGTCGCTCATCGTGGGTGGCATCGGCGTGATGAACATCATGTTGGTGTCCGTCTCCGAGCGGATCCGCGAGATCGGCCTGCGCAAGGCCATCGGTGCCCGTCCGGCCGTGATCCGGCGGCAGTTCCTGGTCGAGGCATCGATCCTCGGTCTCGCCGGTGGCCTCCTCGGCGTGGCCCTCGCCGTCGCCGCCAGCGTGCTGCTGCCTCGTGTGTCCGACACGCCGGTCTCCCTCTCGGCGACCGCCTCCGTGCTCGCCGTCTTCATGGCGATCGGCATCGGGATGCTGTCCGGGGTCTACCCGGCCACCCGTGCCGCCCGCCTCGCCCCCATCGACGCCCTGCGAAACGAGTGACCTCGTGACCGAGATCGACACCTCGAACCCCCATCAGCCGAGCGCCCCACCGCCGACCCCGCCCCGGACGTCGGCGACCGCCATCGCGGTGGACCCGACGGCGGAGACCACGTTGATCGGGTTGCGGGGCGACCTGCCCGACCAGGATGACGTCCTCGGCGACCGATCGGCTCGCTCCGGGCGGCGTCGCATCCGGATCGCTGTCGCGGCGACGGTCGTCGTCCTGGTCATCGCCGTGGTGGCCGTTCGGTCGGCCACGGGATCGTCCGCCGCGTCGTACCGGACGACGACCGCCAGCGTGCAGTCGGTGAACCAGACGCTCGACGCCGTCGCCACGGTCGCTCCGGTCGACCAGGCCGCGGTCGCCTTCCCGGTGAGCGGGACGGTGGCGACCGTCGATGTGCAGGTCGGCGACACCGTCACGGTCGGCCAGAGCTTGGCGACGCTCGACACGGTCTCGTTGCTCGCGAGCCTCAACCAGAGCCAGGCCGCCCTCGACGCCGCCAACCTCAGCCTGTACCAGGCGCTCAACGGCGAGACCGTCACCGGATCCGGCAACTCCGGCTCCGGCAACTCGGGCTCCGGCAACTCGGG
>CAZALT010000127.1:7341-10410 GCA_964485515.1 uncultured Rhabdothermincola sp.
CCGGTGCCGGTGCCGGTGCCGGTGCCGCGACGTCGGCCGTCTACGAACCCGACGACTCGAGGACGTCGAGCACCGTGGCCGACACGTCGGGCGCCGCGGTCGGTCCGCCCGGCGGTGCGTTGCCGTCGGAGCAGACCTCGGCGTCGACGGACCTCGCGGGCGCGCAGCAGGCCGTCCTCGCCGCCCAGAAGGCCGTGGACCGCAGCATGGTCGCCGCGCAGGCGGCGCTCGCCAACGCCAACCAGGTCTGCGCCAGCACGGCGGACGAAGCCGCGATCGCCGCGTGCCAGACCGCGCTGCACGAGGTCATGGCGGCACAGGAGCAGCTCGCCGCCGACCAGGAGGACCTCGACGCCGCGGTGCAGAACCTCACGTCCATCCTCGACGCGCAGGAGGTCCCCGACGGTGGTGGGGCCACCGACGGCTCGTCGTCCGGGGATTCGAGCGCGTCGGGCGGTCCGACCGGCAGCACCGACGACGACACGACCACGGCCGACCGGGACACGACGTCGTCGCCCAGCGCCGCCGACCTCGTCGCCTACCAGAAGGCCGTCGACGCCGCCGAGCTCGACCTGGCGGTCGCCAACCAGGCCCTCGCCCAGGCGACGATCGTCAGCTCGATCGACGGCACGGTGGTCGACGTCAACCTCGCGGTGGGTGACTCCGTCACCAGTGGATCGACCACGGCCAACATCGTCGTCGTCGGCGCCGGGGGCTACGAGCTCTCGACGACGATCAGCGTCACCGACCTGCCCGATGTGGAGGTCGGCCAGGAGGTCATCATCACCCCCGACGCCACCGGGACCGCGATCGACGGTGAGGTCGTCCGGATCGGCGTCGTCGCCGACGACGGGACGAACTACCCGGTCGTCATCGGGATCACCGGTGATCCGACCGGTCTGCGCAACGGGTCGGTGGCCTCGGTCTCGATCGTGACGGCCGATGCCGTCGACGCGCTGGCGGTCCCCACCTCGGCGGTGACGACGGACGGCACCCGACACAGCGTCACCGTCCTCGAAGGCGGAACCGCCCGTGAGGTCGACGTGGAGATCGGCGCCATCGGTGCGACCTGGACCGAGATCACCAGCGGGCTCGGCGACGGCGACGAGGTCGTGCTCGCCGACCTGCGCGAACCGCTCCCCGGCAGCGCCACCGACAGCTCCGGCAGCAGCGGCGCCAGCGGACAGGGACCCGGCGGCGGCACCTTCACCTTCCCCGGAGGAGCCGGTGGCAGCGGCCCGCAGGGCGTGATGGGCGGCCCGCCCGGAGGCTGACGGCTTGTCGGGCACGCGGGCGAGCCGCGCACGTGCTTCAGCCGAGCACACAGAACGATGAAGGACCACGACGCCTTGTGGTCGACCGTCGAGCGACGGGTTCGTCGGGCGATCCGCTACGACGAGCCGGTCTCAGGAGTCGGCTGGTGTCGGCGTGACCGTGATGTCGAGCGTGGGCGCGTCGCCGTCGGGCGCCAGCTCGTCGGTGACCGTGACGATGCCGTCGGCGCTCAGCACGAGGGTCATCGCGTCGCCGGGCTGCATGACGCCGGTGTCGAAGACGTTCCCGCCGCTGGGCGTCGTGCCGACCAGGCGGTGATCGGTCTCGCCCTCGTTCTCGACGCTCAGCACGGACCCGCTGGCCACCTCGCACCCCGTGGTGACCGCCTGGACCAGGCAGCCGATGGTGCTGTCGTCGCCCACTGCGATGGTGGCGACGGGGGTGAAGTCGAAGGTGGGGAGGGTGGGTTCGGCTTCGTGGTCTCCGCACGCGGCGGCGCCGAGGGCCACGAGGAGGAGGAAAACGGAGACTGCCGCCCGATGCACGGGCGGCAGTTTCGCGCAGGTTCTCGACGATCCTCGGTTTGAGGACCGAAATTGCGTCGATCTCGTGCGGGGACCGCTCCAGATCGACGCAATTTGCGTCCTGGGTGGGTTAGCGCTCGATCAGGCGCCGGCGAGCGTGTTCATGCGGTCCGTGGCCTCCACGAACTCCTCGACCATGCCGTAGATGACGTCCTTGGTCTTGCGGACCTTCTTCATCGTGCCGACGACCTGACCGACCGGGTTGAAGCCGACGGCCTGGGCCTTGTCGGCGTACACGTGGTGCCGAGCCACCTCTTCGCCGGTGACCATGAACTGCAGGGGCATGCCCAGCGGGGTCGGGTTGCCCTCGGTCTCCCACGCCTCGGTCCACTCGTTGCGCAGCATGCGGCAGGGCTTGCCGGTCCACGAACGGGAGCGGACGGTGTCCTTGCTGGTGGCGTCGAAGAACGCCTGCATCTGCGCGGGCGGCACGTCGGCCTCCTCGACGGTGAGCCACAGCGAACCGGTCCACACGCCCTGGGCGCCCATGGCCATGGCGGCGGCCATCTGGCGGCCGGTGCCGATGCCCCCGGCGGCGAGCATCGGGGTGTCGCCGAGCACGTCGAGGACCTCGGGCCACAAGATGATGGAGCCGATCTCGCCGGTGTGGCCACCGCCCTCGGTGCCCTGGGCGATGACGACATCGATGCCGGCTGCCTTGTGGCGCGCCGCCTGCGAGGCCGAGCCGCACAGGGCGGCGACCAGGAGGCCTTCGCCGTGGATGGCATCGACGACCTCGGGCGGCGGGGTGCCCAGCGCGTTGGCGACGAGCTTCACCCCCTTGTGGGCGAGGATGACGTCGATGAGGGGCTTGGCCGTGGCCAGGGTCCAACCGAGCAGCGTCGGGGGAGGGGTGTCGTCGGGCAGGCGCGGCACGCCCTGGTCGTCGTAGAGCTTGCGGGCGAAGTCGCGGTAGCCCTCGGGGATGAGAGCTTCGAGGTCGGCTTCGAGCTTGTCGACGTCGGTCTCGCCCATGCCCTCGTACTTGCCGGGGATGACGATGTCGACGCCATAGGGCTTGTCGGTGTGCTCCTCGATCCAGTCGAGCTCGACGGAGAGCTGCTCGGGGGTGAAGCCCACCGCACCGAGCACGCCGAACCCGCCGGCGTTGCTCACCGCGGCGACGACGTCACGGCAGTGGGTGAAGGCGAAGATCGGGAACTCGATGCCCAGGCGCTGGGCGAGCTCGGTCTGCATGGTTGCTCCTGTT
>CAZALT010000128.1:0-10309 GCA_964485515.1 uncultured Rhabdothermincola sp.
CTTCGACGTCGACCTCGCCGCCTCCGACGAGGCCGGCGTCGCCGTCGTCCGCCCCCTCGCCGTCGATCACCCCTGAGGCGCACCGCCAACCACCCCTGCCGTTCTGGCTGGACACATACGCCGAATAGCCCGCATGTTCCCAGCCAGTTCGGTCGTTGGAGGTGGGTATTCTCAGCCGATGGGTCCCCCAGGTCGTGGCCGCCTCGTCTCGCTCAACGTCGGACCGGTGCGCACGGTCGAATGGCACGGCCGGACCGTCGAGACCGGCATCTGGAAGGACCCCGTCGTCGGTCGCCGGGCGGTGACCGAGACCCAGATCGACGGCGACCGCCAGGCCGACCTCACCGTGCACGGCGGTGCCGACAAGGCTGCGTACGCCTACGCCGTCGAAGACCTCAGGTGGTGGGCCGCGACCCACGGCCGACCGTTTCCGCCCGCGACCCTCGGTGAGAACCTCACGACCGAGGGCATCGACGTCACGAACGCACTCGTCGGCGAACGGTGGCGGATCGGCACGGCCCTCCTCGAAGTCAGCCAGCCGCGCGAACCCTGCTTCAAGCTCGACATCCGGCTCGGCCAGTCCGGGTGGGTCGAGCGCTTCCACGCAGCCGCCCGCCCCGGGGCGTACCTGCGCGTCATCGAGAAGGGCACCATCGGAGCCAGCGATGTGATCGACGTCGTCGAGCGACCAACCGACGGCTTCAGCGTCGTCGAGCTGATCGGCGTGCGCTCGGGCGAGGCCGATGCCGATCTGCTGCGCCGCGTCGCCGCCTGCGCGGCAGCCACCGACCGCTGGCGGGAGAAGGCACAGCGGGCGCTCACCGGCTGACCCGATCAGGTTGCAGGCTGACCCGATCAGGTTGCGGCCAGATGCGGTCAGACGACCTCGAGGTCGCCCTCGTCGATGGCGGCCGCGGCGAACTGGGCGTTGTAGAGGTTGTAGTACGCACCGCCGGCGGCGATGAGCTCATCGTGGTTGCCCTGCTCGACGATGTTGCCGTCCTCCATCACGAGGATCGTGTCGGCGTCGCGGATCGTGGAGAGCCGATGCGCGATCACGAAGCTCGTGCGGTTCGACCGCAGTGCGGCCATCGCCTTCTGGATGAGCACCTCGGTGCGGGTGTCCACGGAGCTCGTGGCCTCGTCGAGGATGAGGATCGCCGGGTCGGCGAGGAAGGCGCGAGCGATCGTGAGCAGCTGCTTCTCCCCCGCGCTCACCGTGCCGCCCTCGTCGTCGATGTGGGTGTCGTAGCCATCGGGCAGCGAGTGCACGAAGCGGTCGACGTAGCACGCTCGGGCCGCCTCCAGGATCTGCTCCTCGGTGGCGTCGAGGTTGCCGTAGGCGATGTTCTCCCGAATCGTCCCACTGAAGAGCCAGGTGTCCTGGAGCACCATGCCGATGTTGGACCGCAGCGCATCCCGGGTCATCTCCGAGGTCTCGATCCCATCGAGGCGGATGGACCCGCCGTTGATCTCGTAGAACCGCATGATGAGGTTCACGAGCGTGGTCTTGCCCGCTCCCGTAGGGCCGACGATGGCGACCGTCTCCCCCGGTTCGGCGACGAGCGAGAGGTCGGTGATGAGCGGGTTCGACGGATCGTAGGAGAACGCCACGTGGTCGAACTCGACCCGGCCCTTGGGGTTCGCCGCGTCGGTCGCGTCGACGGGGTCGGGCGACTGCTCGTCGGCATCGAGCAGCTCGAAGACGCGCTCGGCCGACGCAACACCCGACTGCAGCACGTTGGTCATCGACGCCAGCATCGTGAGCGGCACCGAGAACTGCCGCGAGTACTGGATGAACGCCTGCACGTCACCGATGCTGAGCTGACCCGTGGTGATCCTCAGGCCGCCGACGACCGCGATGGCGACGAAGTTCAGGTTGCTGATGAACATCATCGCCGGCTGGATGATGCCCGAGATGAACTGCGCACCGAAGCCAGCCTGGAACAGCTCCTCGTTCTTGGCGTCGAAGGTCACCTGAGCAGCTTCGGACTGGCCGAAGACCTTGACCAGCGAGTGGCCGGTGAACACCTCCTCCACCTGGGCGTTGAGCGCACCGGTGTGCGTCCATTGGGCCACGAACCGCTTCTTGGACCGCTTCGTGATGATCCGCATCGTGAAGATCGACACCGGGATGACAACGATGGAGATCGCCCAGAGCAGCGGCGAGATCAAGAACATCATGATCAGCACGCCGATGAGCGTGAGGGTCGAGGTCAGGATCTGGCTCAGCGTCTGCTGGAGGCTCTGGGCCACGTTGTCGATGTCGTTGGTGACTCGGCTCAGGAGATCGCCCCGCGCCTGCTTGTCGACGTAGCTGAGGGGGAGGCGGTTGATCTTGGCCTCGACCTGCGCACGCATGGCGTGCATCGTGCGCTGCACGACGCCCGCGAGCACGTATCCCTGGATGTAGGCGGTGAACGCCGACAGCGCGTAGAGCAAGACGGCGATGAGCAGGATGCGGTGGAGCTGACCGAAGTCGATGCCCTCACCGGTGACGCCCTCGACCACCGTGTTGGTGGCATCGCCGAGGATGCGAGGACCGACGACGCCGCACACCGCGCTGAAGAGCGCGAGCGCGAGCACGCCCACCAGGCGGACCTTCTCTGGGCGGAGCTGTCCGAGGAGGCGGCGAGACGAGTTCTTGAGGTCCTTGGACTTCTCCATGGGGATGCCGACCCCACCTCGGAAGCCGCCCGCGGGCTGGCGGGGAGCCGCCACGACCTGCGCATCGGCGTTCTCGTCGCCGGCGTCAGCTCCGTCCTGCCCGGGGGAGCTCGGCGTCTTGGCGTTCAGGTCGTCGCTCATGCCGCTTCCTCCGCCGCTCGCTGCGACTCCACGATCTCGACGTAGGTCGGACAGCTCTCGAGCAGCTCGTCGTGGGTGCCGAGCCCGACGGCGTGACCGTCCTCGAGCACGAGGATCTGGTTGGCGCTCGCGATTGTGGACACCCGCTGCGCCACGATGATGACGGCGGCGTCACGAGTGACCGGACCGAGCGCGGCGCGGAGGCGTGCGTCGGTCGTGAGGTCGAGGGCCGAGAACGAGTCGTCGAACAGGTAGACCGCTGGCTTCTTCACCAGTGCCCTGGCGATGGCGAGGCGCTGGCGCTGCCCACCCGACACGTTGGTTCCGCCCTGGGCGATGGGTTCGTCGAGCCCCGCCGGCTTGGCCCGCACGAAGTCGGCCGCCTGGGCGACCTCGAGGGCTTCCCAGAGCTCGGCGTCGGTGGCGTCGGGGCAGCCGAAGCGCAGGTTGCTGGCGATCGTCCCCGAGAACAGGAACGGCTTCTGCGGGATGAGCCCGATTCGACTCCAGAGATCCTCGGGGGCGATGTCACGGACGTTCACGCCGTCGACGAGCACGTAGCCCCAGCGGGCGTCGTACAGCCGCGGGATCAGGTTCAACAGGGTCGTCTTGCCGGCACCGGTGGATCCGATGATGGCGGTGGTCTCGCCCGCTCGGGCGATCAGGTTGATGTTGGTGAGGACGGGTGCCTCGGCACCGGGGTAGTTGAACCCGACCTCGCGCAGCTCGACCAGGCCGCTCCGGGGCAGGTCCTTGACCGGCGTCGCCGTCGACACGACGCTCGACGGCGTGTCGAGCACGCCCTGGACGCGGTTGGCGCAGACCGCAGCGCGGGGCACCATGCTCGCGGCGAAGGTGGCGCCAGTCACCGAGATGATGATCTGCGCGAGGTAGCTGAGGAACGCGATGAGCGAGCCGATCTGGAGGTTGTTGGCGGCGATCTGATCGGAACCGATCCAGATCGCCGCGACGCTGGAGATGTTCAGCACGATGATCACCGTCGGGAAGGTGAAGGCCTGGAGCCGACCGGCGACCAACGAGGTCTCGGTGAGATCGGCGTTGGCCGATTCGAACCGAGCGGCCTCGTGCGGCTCACGGACGAAGGCACGCACGACCCGCATGCCGGTGATCTGCTCGCGCAGCACCTGGTTGACCCGGTCGATGCGGTCCTGCATCCGCTGGAACTCGGGCACCTGACGGAACACCACGATGCCGACGGCGACGGCGAGCACGGGGATGCTGACGGCGAGGATCCAGGCGAGGCCCGAGGCCTCCCGGACCGCCATGACCACGCCGACCGTGACGGTGATCGGCGCCGTGACGAGCAGGGTGCAGCTCATCAGGACGAGCATCTGGATCTGGGTCACGTCGTTGGTGATGCGGGTGATGAGCGACGGGGCCCCGAACTGGGAGACCTCTTGCGCGCTGAATTCCGTGACCGTGTGGAACAGGCCGCCACGCACATCCCGACCGAATCCCATGGACACCTTGGACGAGTAGTAGGTCGCGCCGATGGCGAACAGCACCTGGACGAGGGTGACGACGACCATGAGCCCGCCGAGGCGCCAGATGTAGTCGGTGTCGCCGGTGAGCACGCCGTTGTCGATGATGTCGGCGTTGAGCGTCGGCAGCAGGAGCGCGGCGGTGGCCTGGACGCCCTGCAGCACGACGATGGCGGCGAGCCACTTCCAGTAGCGGCGCAAGTGGGTCTTGAGGAGGCGGGTGAGCAAGGTGGCGTCTTCTTCTTCTCTGTGCGGCGGGTGAGCGATGTGAGGTTCGAGCGCGGGTGAGGATCGGTGGCGCGGCCGGGGTGAGCGGGTCAGGCGTCGGGGCCGAGGACCCCGTGGAGGAACATCGAGACGATCTCGTCGGCGGTCATGGGCTTGTCGCCGCACAGACTGGGATGGGTGCCGGCGAAGGCGAGGCCGACGAGGGCCTGCGCTGCGGTCAGCGGGTCGGTGTGGATGCGGTCGAGGTCGGGCTCGAGCAGGGCGGCGATGCCGCGCAGGCGGGCGTCGCGCGACGGCCGGGGAACCCCGGGACCGCCGCTGATCATCTCGTTGAGCGCCCAGATGTCGCGCACCCGGGTCTGGAGGATCTCGGTCACCGGCAGGAGGCGCGCTTCGATGGGCAGCGACGGATCGACCATGGCGAGCAGCGCCTCGGTGGGTCCTGGATCCATGAGATGCGCGATGGCGGCATCGATCAGCGAGTCCTTGTCGGGGAACGCCCGGAAGATGGTGCCCTCGGCGACGGCGGCAGCCTCGGCGATCTGACGGGTGGTGACGTCGCGGCCGTAGGCCAGCACCAGCGGTGCCGTGGCCTCGATGAGCGCGGCGCGGCGCTCGTCCGGGGGCAGCGCCGTGGCCCGGGTTCGCCCCTTGCGCGCCGCGTCGACGTCGGTGGTATCCGCACTCATGACCCGGTCAGGGTATCTCTGAGTGAGTGCTCACTCATTGTCTGATCGGCATGAAACCCGTCACACCCCAGGGGCAGCGGCGGGCGCCGTCCAAGCGCGGGGTCGAACGGGTTCGACCGAGCCGTCATCGGCCTAGCATGCCGACGTGACCGACATCCGACTGCTCCACAACCCGAAGTGCTCCAAGTCGCGCCAGGCGCTCGAGCTGCTCGAAGCGGCCGGCGCCGAACCCGACGTCGTGCGCTACCTCGACGCTCCCCTGTCTCGCGACGAGCTCGAGTTCGTCGTCGACCACCTCGACGTCGAGCCGGCCAAGCTCGTGCGCAGAGATCCGTACTTCAAAGAGCTGGGCCTGGACGCGGCCGACTACATCGAGCGCGACGCGGTGGTCGCGCTGCTCGTCGAGCACCCCCGTCTCATGGAGCGTCCGATCGCCATCAAGGGCGACAAGGCCGTGCTCGGTCGCCCGCCCGAGAACATCAACACCCTGCTCTCCTGACCGAACCGCGCACCACCTGGGCGAACTGGCTGGGAAGACCCGGGCTATTCGGCGTATGTGTCCAGCCAGAACGGCTCTGGTGGTCGCCCGAGCGCTACTCGCCCGTGTAGTTGGGGGTGCGCTTCTCCTTGAAGGCCTTCATGCCTTCGCGGGCGTCCTTGCTGAACATGACCGTGGCGGCGTGGCCGAGCTCGATGGGGCTGGCGACGTCCTCGGACTGCCAGCCGGTCTCGATGACCGATGCCTTGGCCTCGGCCACGGCGAGGGGGCCGTTGGCCGCGATGACCTCGGCGATCTCGTGGGCCTTGGCCAGCGACTCGCCCGTGGGCACCACGTGGGAGACGAGCCCCCAGCGCAGCGCCTCCTCGGCGTCGAGCAGACGGCCGGTGAGCAACATCTCCATGGCAACCGCGTAGGGGATCTGGCGCTTGAGGCGCATCGTGGAGCCGGCGCCGGCGATGAGGCCGCGCTTGGCCTCGGGCACGCCGAAACGGGCGTGCTCCTCGGCGATGCGGATGTCGGTCGACTGGAGCATCTCGCAGCCACCGCCGAGGCAGTCGCCGTTCACTGCGGCGATGAGCGGCTTGCGCACCCAGCGGGTGACGAGCAGCCCGCCGAGGATGAGGTTGTAGTCCTCGGCGGCGCGCCGCTCGTAGTCAGTGCCGCCCGCCGCGTTGCCGCTCATCCAGCCCTGGCCCATATCACCGCCGGTGCAGTAGGCATCGCCCGCTCCCGTGATGATGGCGGCGCGCACCGTGGGATCGGCGTCGATGCGATCCCACGCATCGGACATCCGCACGATCATGTCGGGCACGAGCGTGTTCTTCTTGTCGGGCCGGTTCATGGTGAGCACGAGCGTCGAGCCCGTCTGCTCGACGAGCAGCGTCTCGGTGCCGTCCTGCGCCGGCAACGATGGAAGCGGGGGAACCGGTCCGGAGGCATCGACCCCCGTGGGGATGTCGGTCACGACGGCATCACTCCCCCACCGTCGACGCAGATGATCTGCCCGTTGACCAGGCCGGCGTCGTCGCTGGCGAAGAACAGCGCCACGCCGGTCATGTCGTCGACCGTGGCGAGGCGCTTCATGGGGTTGTAGTCCTCGAACATGGGCTGGAACTCGGTGGGGACCTGCTGCTGGGTCGCGGGCGTGTCCGTGAGCCCCGGGGCGATGCAGTTCGACGTGATGTTGTGCTGGCCCAGCTGCGCGGCGAGCGTGCGGCTGAGGCCGACGACGGCCCACTTGCTCTGGTTGTAGGCCCACGCGTAGAGGCCGTCGGTGGCCGGAGCCATGGCGGGGAGCTGCCAGTAGTAGCCGGCGACCGAGGCGATGTTGATGATGCGCCCCGCTCCCGCGGCGATGAGGTGCGGCGTGCACGCCTTGGCCATCACCCACTGGCCGATGACGTTCACGTCATAGACCTTGCGCAGGTAGTCGGTGTCGTTGTTGAACGTGTCGTAGTTGCCGTAGATCGCGGCGTTGTTGATGAGGATGTCGAGGCGACCGAACTGCTCGACGGCGAAGTTCGCCGCGGCGTCGGCAGACGCGTCGTCGGTGATGTCGGTGGCGACGAACGCTGCCTTTCCCGGGAACGCCGCGTCGAGCTTCTCGGCTGCCGCCGCGCCGGCGGCCTCGTCGATCTCGGCGACGACGACCTTGGCGCCCTCGCCCAGGAACCGCTCGGCGTACGCGTAGCCGATGCCCCCGCCGGCGCCCGTGATGAGCGCCACCTTGCCGTCGAGTCGTCCCATGTTCACTCCCCTTGGTTTCGTTGCGCGGTGTTCAGGTTGCGCGGTGTTCAGGTTGCGCGGTGTTCAGGTTGCGCGGTGTTCAGGTTGCGCGGTGTTCAGGTTGGTTGGGTGCTGCCAGAATCCGGTCAGCCGGCGAGAAACTCCGGGTCGCGGGCGGCGACGATGCGACGCATACCTTCGCGCAGTCGACGAAGTCCGCTGACAGCGCCGCTTCCAGGAGGGGATCCGGCGTCACCGAGTGCCACGACTCCGGGGGCTTCACACCGAACTCTCACCAGACTCTCTGGCGGGTCTCAGCTCCCCACAGGCATGCTGACGGCACACCTTCGCTTCCAGCGGTCGGTCGCCTCCGCCGCCGGGAGCGGGCCGATCGCTCCCACGAGCCCAGCATCCCTCTGCGGGAGGCAAGGAAGTCCGATGTCTGACGAAATCCCATCCACTCCCCCACACGCACCCCGCGATCACGAGATCCATGATCACGACCGAGGCCTCGCCTTCGACCTCGCCACACTGGTCGACCGACGCAAGGCGTTCGGCGTCTTCGCCGGCGTCGGGGCCGGCCTCGCCCTCGCCGCCTGCGGTGCGAGCGGTTCGTCGTCGTCGGACACGTCGACGACCACGGCCGCGGCCGCGGCCGGCGACGACGCCTCGGCAGGAGCGACTGGAGCAGCCGACTGCGCCACCGAGACCCCGACCGAGACCCAGGGCCCCTACCCCGGCAACGGCACGAACGGCCCCGACGTGCTGGCCGAGAGCGGCGTGGTCCGCCAGGACATCACCACGAGCTTCGGTTCGGCGACCGGCACAGCCGAAGGCGTCCCGCTGAACATCAAATTCATCGTCCTCGACTCGTCGAACGGCTGCGAACCGCTCGAAGCAGGGGCGGTGTACGCCTGGCACTGCACCGCTGACGGCTTGTACTCCATGTACAGCCAGGGGGCGGAGGACGAGAACTTCCTCCGCGGGGTCCAGATCAACGACGCGGCCGGCGCGGTCACGTTCAGATCGATCTTCCCCGGGGCCTACAGCGGACGCTGGCCCCATGTGCACTTCCAGGTGTTCCGCTCCGTCGACGACGCCACCGGTGGGGCCGACCCCGTGCTCACCTCCCAGCTGGCCTTCCCCGAGGACACGTGCGACGAGGTCTACGCGACCGACGGCTACGAGGCGAGCGTGCGGAACATGCAGTCGACCCCGCTCTCCCAGGACGGGATCTTCAGTGACGGCTACGCCACCCAGATGGCCACCATGACGGGTTCGGTCACCGATGGCTTCACCGCCGTCCTCACCGTGGTGGTCGACTCCACCCAGACCGAGTCGGGCGACAGCGGGATGGGTGGAGGCCCTGGCGGCCCTAGCGGCGGTGCGCCCCGGAGCGGCCGGCCGTAGCGGGCTTGCCGATTCGGTCACGGTCCTCGGTCGAGGTCCTCGGTCACGGTCCTCGCGTCGCCTACGCCGCGATCGTCCGGTGCGCCAACCCGACGCCCGTCGTCCCCTACGCTCGCCCGCCGTGGAGAGCATCGACCCGCGCACCGTCGCACCACGACCTCGTGGGCACCGGGCGCGTCGAGACCAGTCGAAGCGTGGAGGGACGCGGACATGAAGCGATCGAAGAAGCGGGACCGGCCCGACCGCGGTGCTCCAACAGGTGGTCGGTCACCTCTCGCCACCGGCAAGGCCACCACCGACACCGACCCCTGCCCATGTGGCCTGGCCAAGCTCTACGGACAGTGCTGCGGGCCGCTCCACGACGGGCAACGTCACGCCGCCACCTGCGAACAGCTCATGCGCGCTCGATACTGCGCCCACGTGGTGGGCGACGAGGCATTCCTGCTCAGCACCTGGGACGCATCCGAGCGCCCGACGGCCATCGGCTTCGACCCGGCCGTCCGGTGGATCCGACTCGAGATCCTCGGATCGACCGGCGGAAACCTCCTCGACAAGGAGGGCACCGTCGACTTCGTCGCCACCTACGAGCAGGTCGACGGGTCGTCGAGCACCGCGCACACCCACCAGGAGAACAGCCGCTTCGTCCGCAACGACAAGCGCTGGGCCTACCTCGACGCCGACTGATCCCGACGCTCCTCTCCGGCCATCCGGTCCCTATGGGAACACGCAGGCCACGGAGCCGCGATACTCGTCGCCACGACGGGCACGGGCCCGCACCGATCAAGGGGATCACCATGGCGAACACCGACGCGCTGCTCAACGGGGAAGAGCGCAAGCTCATCCGTGCCACACAGCCGGCCCGTCTGAAGAAGCTGGACGAGGAGCAGCTCCTCGTGCTGCACGCGCGCGTTCGCCGCGCCCGCAACAAGTACTCGAAGAACTACCGCCGCGGCGCGGCGTCCCGGGTCGCCAAGGACCGCACCCGCGCCTACGCGAGCAAGGCCTACCACCGCACCGCCCAGAAGACCGAGGTGTTCGAGACCGCGCTGGGACGGGTCAGCGACGCACTGGCCGCTGAGTCGCATCGCTCGGCGAAGGCCATCAAGACGGAGCGGCTCGACGCGGCCAGCAAGGCGAAGAAGGCGGCCCAGCGCAAGTCCGCGGAGAAGAAGCGGGTCGCCGCCGCCAAGAAGCGTGCCGCGGCAGCGAAGAAGGGCAAGGCCAGGAAGGGCCAACAAGGCAGCGGCAAGGGCAAGGGCAAGGCACCGTCCAAGACCCCCATCAGCAAGAAGGGTCGCGCCACGGCGAAGGCATCGGGCAAGCGGAAGCAGGCCAAGCGCGACAAGCGCTGACCCGTTCCGGCTGGGGTTCGGGTCAGCGGTTCGGGTCAGCGGCGAGGTGGTAGGCAGGGGCCCATGGCCATCGACCCCGAGCTCGAACCCGTC
>CAZALT010000129.1:0-10254 GCA_964485515.1 uncultured Rhabdothermincola sp.
CAGCGGGCAGTTCGGCCAGCGGGCAGTTCGGCCAGCGGGCAGTTCGGCCAGCGGGGCGGGTCAGTCTCGTTTCGCGACCGCGGCGCGCAAGGCGTCGACCACGTTGCCCTCGACCATGTCGCGGGCCACGCCGATGGCGTTGACCATGGCGCGAGAGCCCGACGAACCGTGGCTGATGATGCAGACGCCATCGACACCGAGGAGCATGGCGCCGCCGTAGGTGTCGGGATCGAGGGTCTGGTAGGTGGGCAACAGCGCCGGCAGCAGCACGGCGGCGGCGGCCTTGGCCTCGTCCGAGGACTCGAACGCCAGGCCCAGCGCGCTGACGAGCGCCTTCATCGCACCCTCGAGGGTCTTGAGCGCGACGTTGCCGGTGAAGCCGTCAGTTATGACGACGTCAGCGTCGTCGGCCATGAGGTCGCGGCCTTCGACGTTGCCGATGAAACGACCTGGCGTGTCACCCAGCCAGTCGCTCTCCGCCAGCAGCTTGTGCGTGTCCTTGACGAGCTGATTGCCCTTGTTGGCTTCCTCGCCGATCGACAAGAGGGCCACCTTGGGCTGGTCGACCGCGAAGCGGGCCCGGGCGTACACGGCACCCATCTGGGCGAACTGCACCAGCCACTCGGGCTGGCACTCCGCGTTGGCCCCGGCGTCCATGAGCACCGTGGGCGACCCGCCGATGACGGGGATCGGCGTGGCGATGGCCGGACGTGACACGCCCTTGATGCGGCCCATGCGCAGCAGCGCGCTCGCCATGGTGGCTCCGGTGTTGCCCGCGCTCACCATGGCCGAGGCCTTGCCGTCGCGCACCAGCTCCGCGGCGCGGATGAGCGAGGAGTCCTTCATGGTGCGCACGCTGGTGGGCGGCGCATCCATGGCGACCACCTCGGAGGCGGAGACGATCTCGAGATCGCCGTGGTCGCCGATCTCGTCGGGTCGTCCGACGAGGACGACCGGGATCCCCTGCTCGGCGGCGAGGAGCGCGCCGGCAACGATGTCTGCGGGGGCGTTGTCGCCGCCCATGGCGTCGACCGCGACGGGCAGCATCAGGTCAGTCGACGTCGACAGCCTGGCGGTTGTGGTACCAACCGCAGTTGCCGCACACCCGGTGCGGGAGCTTGACCGCGTTGCAACGCGGGCAGGTGCTGCGTGCCGGCGTCCCGAGGCGCCAGGCCGAGGCCTTGCGGCTGCGGCTCTTGGACTTGGAGGTCTTCTTCTTGGGGACAGCCATGGGTCAGTTCCTGGAATCGAGGGCGGGGCTCGGCGGTTTCGTGACGCTCCGGCAGACGCGTCGGGCCTGCAAGCACGAACGGTGGAGGTTAGCGGGAGATCCCCGAACGGGCGAAGTCGGGCAGCTGGTCAGCTCGCGGGAGATCAGGCCTCGTCGTCGACCTGATCGGTGGGCTCGTCGTCGTCGAGGTCGAGGGACGCATCGAAGCGGAGCTCGTCGAGCGCCGCCCAGCGGGGATCGGCCGGGGCCGAGTCGGCATCGGAGACCGGACCGGTCGGAAACGCTTCGGGGGCCGGCCCCGGACAGCCCGGTCCACACAGCGGGGCGAGCGGAAGCGCGAGCAGGGCAGCGTCGCGGATCATCGGTTCGAGATCGACGACGTCGTCGTCGAGCGGGTAGGTCTCGCCCTCGATGGGCACCGCGGCGAACACCTCGCGGATGTCGGACTCGGTCTCGCCGCGGACGTCGGTGAGGCATCGGCGGCACTCCCCGATCCACGGCACGGTGAGCGTGCCGGTGGCGACGATGCCGTCGGAGATCGCCTCGAGCTCGAGGTCGGCTCGGATGTCGCCGTCGACGGGGACCCGCGCCGAGGTGATGGCGAGGCCGTCGAGGTGCAGGACGCGCTCGACCGGTCGGCGGTCGCCGGGACGGCGTCGGAGGTCGAGGACGCCGACCTTGAGGCTGGTTTCGGTGGTCATGATCGGACCTTCGTACAGGAACGGGGAGGTGGCGGGCGATCGAGTTCCCCGCTCACCGGCCAGCACGGCTGTTCTGGCTGGACAGATACGCCGAATGGCCCGGGTCTTCCCAGCCAGTTCGGCGGGGGTGTGGCCGTCCTAGGACTGCTCCTGGTCGAAGAAGGCGTCTTCGGCCTCGCCTGGCACGTAACCAACCTCGTCGGGCTCGTCGTCGTAGTACTCGACGGCGTCGCCACCACCGGCGACCGCATCGGGCGGCGGCGGCAAGGTCGCTTGGCGAAGGGCCTCGTCGTCCTCACCCTGGTCGCCCAGCAGGTTGGTGCCCTGGAGCTTGGCCCGTCCCGCGGTGACGAGCTTCTGCGTGCGCTCGAGCACGATCTCGAAGCTGGCGAGCTTCTGGTCGCAGAAATCCTCGACCTCATGGCGCAGACGACGCGCCTCGGCCTCAGCGTTCTCGACGATCTGGTACGCCCGCTGATCGGCGGACTTGACCACCTCGGTGCGCTGCACCATCTGCTCGGCCCGCGTGCGGGCGTGCTCCAAGAGCTCGTCGCCTTCGTGGCGGACCCGGTTGAGGTACTCCTCGCGCTCCTTGAGGAGCCAGCGCGCCGCTCGAAGCTCCTCGGGGAGGTTGTGGATGGCCTCGTCGATGATGGCCAGCACCTCCTCCTTGGAGATCATCGAAGATGCCGACAGCGGTACGGGACGGGCGTCGCTGATGAGGTCGCGCAGCTCGAGGAGGATGACCTCGGTCTCGACGTCGTGGTACTGCGATCCGACCGGCGGAGGGGTCAGGTCGAGGTCGGGGTCGGGGTCGTAGTCGCTCACTGTCCGTAGCTCTCCTCGAGGTGCTTCGCCACGCTGGCCGGCACCATGTTGGACACGTCGCCACCGAACCGGGCGATCTCCCGGATGAGCCGGGAGGCGAGGAACGAGTTGCCCGACGCCGACGGGATGAACAGCGTGTCGACACCGGAGATCTTGTGGTTCATCTGGGCCATCTGGAGCTCGCTCTCGAAGTCCGAGACGGCGCGCAGGCCCTTGACGATGAAGTCGGCCTCCAGCTGACGGGCCAGGTCGACGACGAGGCTCGCGAACATCGTGACCTTCACGTTCGGCAGGTGCGCCACGCACTCGGTGACCATCTGCTGACGGCGGTCGAACGCGAAGAGCGGTTCGCCCTTCTGGGGGTTGCGCATGGCAGCGACGACCACTTCGTCGAAGAGCCGCGCCGCGGTCTCGATGATCTCCATGTGGCCGTTGTGCACCGGATCGAAGGATCCGGGATAGAGGACGCGAGTCAAGGTTGCTCCGGCAGGGGTTCAGGGGGCGTGGCCGTCTCGGGGCGAACGAACGTGACGAGCGTACCGCCGTAGGACTTCGCCCTAACGACTCCCCACCCGACGGGTAGGTCGATGCGGCCACCGGACTCGATCACGACGAGGGCACCGGGGTCGAGGCGGGGCACGAGGAGGGCGAGGAGACGGGACCACCCGTCGTAGTCGTAGGGCGGATCGGCGAGCACCAGATCGAAGGTCTCCGCGGTCCGGGCGAGGTGATCCTCGGCGGATCCCCCGACGACCGTGGCCGCTTCGGCCAGACCGGTCAGCGTGAGGTTCGCCTCGACCACGGCCCGGGCGCGGCCGTCGCGTTCGACGAACACGGCACGCGACGCCCCACGCGACAGCGCTTCGATGCCCAGCGCGCCGCTTCCGGCGAAGAGGTCCAGCACGACGGCGTCGTCGACCGCGTCGAAGGAGTTGAGCGAGTTGAACATCGCCTCGCGCACCCGGTCGGTGGTCGGCCGCGTCGCTGGACCTTCGGGCGCGACGAGTCGCCGCCCACCCGCTGAACCCGACACGACGCGCACGGCCTGCAACGTAGCGGTCCCTCGTCTCGGCAGGTTCGCGCCGACGATCTGCGCACGTTCGCGCCGATGACCCGCAAGCTCCCGAAATTGGCGGCGAGATCCGTCGCACCAGCCGATCTCTCCGCCAATTTCGGGAGGGGGTACGGTCGTCGACGTGGTTGAACCGATGGAGACGTTCACGTGCATCGACTGCGGGGGTGCGACGCGGATCCTGTCGCACCGACCGCACGAAGGCTGGCAGATCGGTGACGTCGTCGCCTACCGCTGCCCCGACTGCAACGAGCGCTTCGACGTCGTCCTCGACGAGGACGACGAAGACAACGCCCGGGCGGACTGACCGGGATCGGATGACCCCAGCCCGCGCCTGATCATCCATGTCCACGCCCACCGCCAGAACTGCTCGAGTCGCGCTCGGCCGGACGGCACGGACGGCACGGACGGCACGGACGGCACGGACGACGCTCCTCGACGCCGCGCTCAGCCCTTGAGCAGGAACTCCGTCGCCTCTTCGTCGGTGAAGACGAGCTCGAGCTCGTCGGCCAGCTCGGGGTGGTCGGCCAGCGTGGGGTCGCGGTCGATGATCGCCTGCGCCACCCCCCGGGCTCGCACGACCCACTCGCGATCGCGGCGCAGCGAGGCCAGCTTGAGGTCGTTGCGGCCCTTCTGCCGCTCCCCCATCAACGTGCCCTCGCCGCGCAGGTCCAGGTCGATCTCGGCCAGCTCGAAGCCGTCGGTGGAGCGCACCATCGCCTCCAGGCGCGCCTTGCCATCGGACGTCGACGGATCGGCGACGAGATAGCAGTAGGACTCGGCCGCGCCTCGGCCGACCCGGCCGCGGAGCTGATGGAGCTGGGCGATGCCGAAGCGGTCGGCGTCGAGGATGACCATGACCGTCGCGTTCGGCACGTCGACGCCCACCTCGATCACCGTGGTCGACACCAGCACGTCGAGGTCGCCGGATCGGAACGCGCCCATCACGGCCTCCTTGTCGGCCGACGACATGCGGCCGTGGAGCAGGGCGAGGCGCAGCCCGGACAGCTCACCGTGCTGCAGCTCCTCGAAGGTCTCCTCGGCCGAGGCCGCCTCGAGCTTCTCGGACTCCTCGATGAGCGGACACACCACGTAGGCCTGACGGCCGGCCGCGACCTCGCCTCGAACCCGGTCCCACACTCCGACGACGCCACCCCCGACGACATCACCCCCGACGACGCCACCCTCGGTCTGTGCCCAGGTGGTGGCGATCGGCGTGCGGCCCGGGGGCAGCTCGTCGAGCACCGAGACATCGAGATCGCCGTAGACCGTCATCGCCGCGGTGCGCGGGATCGGTGTGGCCGTCATGACCAGCACGTCGGGGACCTCCTCGCCCCGACTCTTCTCGCGGAGCGCGGCACGCTGCTCCACGCCGAACCGGTGCTGCTCGTCGATGACCACGACGCCGAGCGAGCGAAGCTCGATGCCTTCCTGGATGAGGGCATGGGTGCCGATCACGATGTCGACGGCGCCCGCACCGAGGTCAGCCAGCAGCCGACGGCGTTCGGCCGCTGTGGTGCGGTTGGTGAGCAGCTCGACCCGCAGCGGACGGTCGACCCCTGAGCCGGCGAACAAGCTGCCGTCGTCGCTGTCGTCGGGAACGGTGAAGCCGTCGAGCAGAGAGCGGATGCCGATGAAGTGCTGCTCGGCGAGCACCTCGGTCGGGGCCATGAGCGCACCCTGGTGACCTCCTTGCACGGCGGTGAGCAGCGCGGTGACCGCCACGATCGTCTTTCCCGCCCCCACGTCGCCCTGGAGCAGCCGGTGCATCGGATGCGGGCGGCCGAGATCGGCGGCGATCTCGGCGTTGGCTCGCTCCTGTGCCCCTGTGAGCGGGAACGGCAGACGGGCCAAGAACGCCGGGACGAGCGATCCACCCACGTCGTGGACGAACCCCGCCGTGGTGTCCTCGAGGATGCGCTTGCGTTGCACGAGCTCGAGCTGGACGCGGAAGAGCTCGTCGAACACGAGCCGCTTGCGTGCCATCTGCGCCACGGCCATCGATTCCGGTAGGTGGATGTCATGGAAGGCTGTGGTGCGGTCGACGAGATCGAACCGCGCCCGGATCTCATCGGGGAGCGGCTCGGTGAACTCACCGGCACGGCGCAGCGTCTCGGCCATCCACCTCCCGATGTCGGAGCTGTCGACCCCGTGCTTGTCGGACTGCGGGTACACCGGGATGATGCGGCCGGTCTGGGTGCCGATGAGGTCGACCACCGGGTTGGTCATCTGGCGGGTGCCCCGGAAGTCCTCGAGCTTGCCGAACAGCACCGCCTCGGTGCCCGGGGTGAGCTGCCGCTCGCGCCACGGCTGGTTGAAGAACGTGACCTTGAGACGCCCCTCGCCATCGGTGACCTTGGCTTCGACCATCTTGCGACGGTTGCGGGTCGGGCGGCTCGAGATCGACTCGATGCGCACGACCACCATGGCCTCCTCGCCGACCACGAGGTCGCGGATGCGCGCCTCCCGGGTGCGGTCGAGGTACCGACGCGGGTAGTAGGTCAGCAGGTCGAACAACGTCACGACACCGACGGCGGTGAGACCCTTCGCCTTCGCCTCACCCACGCCGTTGAGCTTCGACACGGGGAGGTCGGCGAGACGGGCGAGCGGCTTCGGGTCAGAAGCGGTCATCTCGACGGTGGGCGAGCTACTCGACGCCGAAGAGGTACGGGTACAGCGGCTGGCCGCCGTGGTGGACCTCGGCGGTGGCGCCGGGGCGGTTGTCCTGGATCCACAGCTCGATGTGGCGGGTGGTGCCCGCCGACGCCCCGTCACCCTCGATGATGGTGATGATCTCGTGACGGTCGGTGACCACCCGGTCGAGGAGGTCGGTGCACGCTTGGTCGATCGACGTGCTCACGGCGACGACGCCCTCGCGCACGACACCGATGAAGTCGCCCGTCGCGATGGGCCCCGCATCGCAGCTGGAGTCGCGCACCGCCTGCGTGACTTCGGCCGCGATGACCGCCTCGGCGGTGTCGGTCATCTCGCCGGCGTTGGCCTCGGCCGTGGACTGCGGGTCGTAGGCCAGCAGCGAGGCGAAGCCCTCGGCGATGCTGCGGGTCGGAACCACCCGGACGGTCTTGGCGGTCTGGGCGTCGACCTGCTGCGCCACCGCGATGATGTTGCCGTTGTTGGGCAGGAGGACGACCTCGTCGGCGGGTGCGGCCTCGACGGCGGCGAGCAGATCGGCCGTGGACGGGTTCATGGTCTGGCCGCCGGTGACGATGCCCTGCACGCCCAGCGAGTAGAGGATGCGGCGGACACCATCGCCGTTGGCGATGGCGACGACCGCGCACGGCACCTGTTCGCTGGCCGACGCCGGGATCGGTGGGGTCGGTTCGGCCTCGCGGACCCAGCGCTCCTCCTCGAGCTCGTCGAGCAGGTCCGTGACGCGGATCTTGGTGGGCCGTCCGACGTCGATTCCGGCCTCGACGGCGGCACCGATGTCGTCGGTGTGGATGTGGCAGTTGAACAGGCCGTCGCCGCCCACGACCACGATCGAGTCGCCGATGGTCGCCCAGATGTCCTTGAACCCGGCCACGGCCTCGTCGGGGGCCTCGAGGAAGTACATGACCTCGTAGCGGAGATCGGCGATGCTGCCCTCGCCGTGGCCGCCGTGTCCGTCGTGCGCGGCAGCGAGCTCGGCGGACATCGCGGCGAACTCGGGATCGATGCCGCCACCGACGGCCGGTTCCGGGATGGGTCGATCGGCCACGACGTGCAAGAAGGCGTCGAGGAGCAGCAAGAACCCCGAGCCGCCGGCGTCGACGACACCGGCCTCCTTCAACACGGGGAGCAGGTCCGGTGTGCGCTCAAGGGACTCGCCGCCGGCCAGGCGGGCCTGCTCGAGGACGGTGACGAGCGCGGCTCCGGAATCGGCTTCGAGCGCGGCGACGGCCGCTTCGGACGACTCGCGCACCACCGTGAGGATCGTTCCCTCGACCGGGCGTCCGACCGCGGCGTAGGCCGCGTCGGATGCGGCGGACAAGGCGGCGACGAGCGTCGCCGCGTCGACCTCGGGCCGATCCTTGAAGGCGTTCGACAGCCCGCGCAGCGCGCCCGAGAGGATGACGCCGGAGTTGCCCCGAGCGCCCATGAGCGAACCGTGCGCGAGCGCCGTGCAGAGCGAGTCCATCTCGTCGGGTGCCGCGTCGACCTCCTCCATCACCGACTTCAGGGTGAGCGACATGTTCGTGCCCGTGTCGCCGTCGGGCACCGGGTAGACGTTGAGCCGGTTGATCGGCTCCTTGTGATCGACGAGGGCGTCGGCGAAGCAGCGGACGACCGAGCGGAGATCGGCCGCGGTCAACTGGTCGAGGGTGGGCATCGTCGGCGATGGTACCGATCCCCGAGGACCCCGTGTGGCCGACCGGCCTTGCCGACCGCTCGAGAGAACCCGGCGGGAACCAGGTGGACCCCCGGAGCGTCAGAGGTGTGGAGGAACCCACCGGGACGGCCCGGTGCTGGACATGGGAGGAAAACCGACATGAGGTTCAACAGGCGCGGTCTCGCGGGCATGGCGCTCGCCGGGGTGCTGATCACGGGAGCGGCCGCGTGCGGCTCGAGCCCGGACGTGACCATCGAAGCAAGTCCGGGCCACGGCCCCGATTCGCTCCCCGACGGCATCACCGTCAGCGGCGAGGGCGAGGTGAACGGCAAGCCCGACACCCTCACCGCCACCGTGTCCGTGTCGGTCAAGCGCGGCGACGTGGGCACCGCCGTGGCTGACAACGCTGTGGTCGCCACCGCCGTCATCGACGCGGCCAAGGCGTCGGGGATCGCCGAGGAGGACGTCCAGACGCAGAACTACTCGGTGAACCAGGAGTGGCGGTACCCCGAAGGCGGGTCGCCGGTTCCCGACGGCTACCGGGTGACCAACTCCGTCGTCGTGCGGATCACCGAGCTGGAGACCGCGGGCACGGTCATCGACGCCGTGCTCGCCGCCGGCGGCGACGACGTGTCGCTCAACACCGTGGCCTTCACCCTCGAAGAGGACGGTCCCGCGCTCGAAGCGGCCCGCCAGGCTGCCTTCGAGGACGCCCAGACGAAGGCCGAGCAGTACGCCGAGCTCTCCGGCCAGGGCCTCGCCGGGGCCGAGGCCATCAGCGATGTGATGGTCCAGGCCGAGCCCTTCTCCTACGTCGGGGCGGCCGTGGCCATGGACGCCGCCACGTCGACGCCGATCGAGGCGGGGGTGGTCACCACGCGGGTCACGGTCAACGCGCGGTTCGGCATCGGCTGATCCGACCAGCACCCGAGGCGCG
Organism: uncultured Rhabdothermincola sp.; assembly: GCA_964485515.1. Taxonomy (GTDB): domain Bacteria; phylum Actinomycetota; class Acidimicrobiia; order Acidimicrobiales; family Acidimicrobilacustridaceae; genus CAZALT01. The sequence goes on from CAZALT010000129.1 coordinate 9,100, forward strand.
AACAGGACGCCCGCCACGACGCGCGGGTGCGAGGGGCTGGGCCAGAACGGCGGCCCAGGCCCTCGCCCGCGATCCCCTCGGTCGGCGATTGTGGCGTCGAGGCTCGGCGCTGGTAGCTTTTCGAGCCGTTCTCCGCTCTCCGCCGCTCGGGCGGAGCTCGTACACGACCTGGAGCAAGTCAATGGCAGCTATCTGCGAAGTATGTGGCAAGAAGCCGTCGTTCGGCATGTCCGTGAGCCACTCGCACCGGCGCACCAAGCGTCGTTGGAGCCCGAACATCCAGCGCGTGCGCGCCGTGGTGAACGGCTCCACCAAGCGGGTCGACGTGTGCACGTCGTGCCTCAAGGCCGGCAAGATCACCAAAGCCACCAAGTCGGCCCCGTCGACCTCGACCGCCAGCTGATCGTGCAGGGCGTCGTCAAGTCGTACGACCCCACCTCCGGTGGCGGCACCGTCATCAGCGACGTGTCCCTCGGAGAGTTCGAGATCGCGCCCGGCGCCCTGCAGGGGTCGTCGTTTCGCATGTTGCGCCAGGGCCAGCGCGTCGTCTGGGACCTCGACGGCAACGGCCAGGCGGCCCGCATCCGCCTCGGCTCCGAAGAGGACATGGGCACGCCCGGCTTCGAGGTCGCGCCGCCCGCCGACGACCAGCGCCCCCAGGACGGCCCCGACCAGGTCGCCGCCGAACCGACTCCGGCCGCCGCAAAGGGTGGCTTCTCGTTCGGCAACACGACCCCGGGCTGATCCCTCCGGACATCGACCGACTCACCGTCGGCGATCGCCCACAGCGGTCGGCCCAACTGGTCCTATCGATAATGACGATAGGCAGGATCACCGATGTGAACGGCCTCAACTGGCCGTCGGCACCGACGGCGTAGGTAGACTGCCGGCCACCGAACTCTCGCTCAAATGGTCGCGGCCCATCGGGTGTCGGCGACGTTGGAGGTAGTACTGACATGGCCGGCACCACCAGCAACCAGAAGCTGATCGACTGGGTGAACCACTGGGCGGAGATCCTCCAGCCCGACGACATCTACTGGTGCGACGGCTCCGATGAGGAGTACGACCGGCTGTGCGGCGAGCTCGTCGCCGGCGGCACCTTCCGCAAGCTCGACGAGACGCTGCGCCCCAACAGCTACCTCGCGCTGTCCGATC
>CAZALT010000130.1:0-10193 GCA_964485515.1 uncultured Rhabdothermincola sp.
TGTCGGCATCGAGATCGAGGGTGCCCGCCCCGCGACCGTCAAGGGTGCGTGACAGGTGCAAGCTGTTGTCACGCTCGACCGGTTCGTCGCCGTCGACGATGGCGTCAGCTTTCGCTTTCCACGCCGCCATCACCCGCGCCGTGTCGGTGGTGGACAGCTCGGCGAGCTTCGGGACCATGTCGGCCTCGTCGTCGACCCACAGGTGTGCGACGCGGTTCGACAGGTTGGCCACGATCGCGTCGACCTGACCTCCCGACAGCAGGCCCGACAGCCACGCCGCGGTGGTGACCGGACAGCCCCGCAGCCGCCGCGCCGTCTTCGACGTCGCCGTGGCCCGACGGTGGGTCATGTGGCCGCGGTCTTTCAACCAGCCCGGCATCGACACCGCCCCGTCGTCCTCGAACAGCCCGGCCGCCGCGATCTCACCGATCAGGCTCGACGCCACCGCGGCGAGACGGTCGTGCACCGCGAGCACCCCGGCCAGCACGTCGCAGCTCACCGGCAGACGCAGACGATCCACCACAGAGGCGAGATCGACCACCGCCGGATCGATCGCGTCGACCCACGACCCCGACTCCTCACCCTCGCCCGACCAAGCCCCATCCACGACCACCACCGTACAGATGTTCGATGACAAGAACCCCCCGGACCGACGACGCGGCGACGACCACCACGACGTCGGCGGACGGTCCCGTCGAGGACGACCCGGCAGGACCCGCCGACCTTCCCCACCGGGCGGGACGTATCTGGACCCTACGGGGCGACTCGGGCCCGGACCAGGGCGACCATGCCGTGATCGTCGAGCTCCATCGCTTCGTGGCCGATCCGCTCCAGCTCGGCGACCGTGAACCGCTCGCGCAGATCGGCCAGCGTGGGGATGCTTGCTCCGAGGTACCCCGCCATTCGGGCAAAGGTCCACGTGACGCCGATGCCGTGCAGGTCGCACCACGCCGCGATGACGAGAGCGCCACGCGAGTCGCCACCCACGGCGAGGGCGACCGGAAGGAAAGACACCCACGTCGCTACGCCGGCCTTCCACTGAGAGCCGATGTGCGTGATGAGCATCTCGGCCGCCCTGTTGGCTTGGCCGGTGGCGATGAGCACGGGCACGGTTCCGCTGACGATCACCTGGTCGACCCAGTCGCTGCCAAGCGCGGCCGTCATGGCGATGGAGAGCGCGAGAAGCTCGTCAGCGCGGTCGGGATCCCGGAGGCCGACACGAGCAGCCAGCGGCGCCGCGTTGAACGCGATGTAGCTGGGGACACCGATGACCTGGGCCAGCGCGAGGGCTTCTTCACCCAAGGTGACCGCTTCGTCGATGTCGTGGATGGACTGGAACCGGACGGTGAGGGCCTGGAGGAGGAGCCAGGGGTCCCCGAGCGAGCGGGCATCATCGAGCCATCTCGCCCCGAAGGCGATGACGTCGCGTCCGGAGGGGAAGACGGCCATGCACGTGGTGTTGTAGACCTGGCAACGGATCTGCAACGACGAATCGAACTGGTCGATCGACGCCAGTGCACGCTCGGCGAGTCCGAAAGCCGAGACGTGGTCGTTGCCGAGAGCCGCAGCCCACGAGGCCGCGCCCAGCGCCACGGAAGCCAGCCGGTGGTCGGTGAAGGCCTCGGCCGCCTGCAGGGACAGCGCACCGAAGGGCGCCTGGTGGTCGCCGGTGACGGAGAGGTCGGCGATCGGTTCGAGGGCGAGATCGGGCTCGTCGGCGGCGATGGCCCACGCGACCGCCGCACGGAGGTTCCCCGTTCGGCATCGACCCGGGAGCGCCAGTGCTTCTCGTCGGGTCCACGCATGGCGGTCGCGGCGTCGTGAGCGAAGGCCGCGTAGTGGCGGGCGTGCCGTCCGCCGAGCTCATGGAGGGTGCACGCCGAGTCGAGGTGGTCCCACGCGTACTCGCGGATGGTTTCGAGCAGGCGGTAGCGAGTCGCCGTACCGTCACGTTCGGCGATCACCAGCGACTTGGACACCAGCCGGCTGAGGACGTCGAGGGATACGACGGCGTCGACGGAGCCGGCGACCGCGGTGGCGGCGTCGAGGTCGAAGCCGTCGACGAAGACAGCGAGACGATCGAAGAGCTCCTGTTCGTCGGTCTCCAGGAGCTGGTAGGACCACTCGATGGCGGCGCGCAGCGTGCGTTGGCGGTTCTGCGCCGCTCGGCGCCCGCCGGTGAGCAGCTTGAGACGGTGATCGAGGTGGGCGACGATCTCGGTCGGGGTCATCGACGAGGTCCGTGCCGCGGCGAGCTCGATGGCGAGCGGGATGCCGTCGAGACGACGACACAGCTCGGCGACCACCACGGCGTCCTCGCCGAGCTCGAAGGACGCATCGACGTCCCGGGCGCGCTCGACGAACAGCACGATGGCATCGGCCGACGCGATCGAGCAGCGGTCATCTCCCGACACGGGGACGGTCATGCACGGCAACCCACGGATCTGCTCACCGGTCACCCCCAGCGGTTCGCGGCTCGTGGCCAGCACGTGCACACCGGGGGCCACCGCGAGGATCGACTCGATCAGGTCCGCGGTCGCGCCGAGGAGGTGCTCGCAGTTGTCGACCACGACGAGCATCTCGCGATCGGCCATGAACTCGGGCAGATCGGACGCCCCGCTCATGGCCGCCGAGAACCCCACCGCCGTGGACACGGCATCGATGACCGCGTCTTCGCTGGCGACACCGGCGAGCTCCACGAGCCGGACCTCGTCGCGAAACGAGTCCATCAGTCGACGGGCGACCTCGATGGCCGAGCGGGTCTTGCCGACACCACCGACCCCGGTGATCGTCACCATCGCCGTGCCCGTCACGGCTGCGGCCAGAGCATCGAGCTCGGCGGCACGACCGATGAACCGGGTCATCTCGACTGGTAACCGACCGGACCGAGGTCGTGTGACGCCGGTGGAGGCCAGGCGGCGCTGCGGTGGGGCTCCTTCGAGCAAGCCCAGGTACACCGCCTCGGTCTCGGGTGAGGGGTCGACGCCGAGCTCGTCGACGAGGGTGGCCCGACATCGTTCCCAGGTCCGCAGTGCTTCACCGCGTTCGCCGGTGGCCTCGAGGGCGCGCATGAGGAGACGGAACCCGGACTCGCGGGTGGGATCGAGCTCCAAGGCGTGGCGGGCAGCCTCGACGGCCCGGGCCGGTGAGCCAGCATCGAGCTGGGCCTCGGCCAGCACCAGTTGGGCCCGGACCTGGACGTCGTGGACCTTGTGCGTCTCGCCATCGACCCACCGGCAGGTCTCGGGGAGGAACCCCGAACGGACGATGCGGGCCGCGGTGGTCGCCTCGTCGATCGCCCTGCGGAGATCTTGATCGATCAACGCCTCCTCGGCATCGGCGAGGGCTCGTCGGGCGTCGATCCAGTCGACGGTGACGTGGCCAGGGAGGTCGAGCCGATACCCCCCGGGAGTGGACACGATCGTCCGGGCCGCGTCGAGACCGAGGTCGTCGACCAGACGGCGCAGCTTGGACACCACCGCGCTGAGCGACGCCGTCCACGAACCGGGGAGCTCATCGGACCACAACAGCTCGGCAAGCTCGTCGCGTGACACGACCCGCGACGGCGAGCACAACAAGTAGGCGAGCACGAGACGACCCTGACGGCCCGGCAACCGCGACGCGTCGACAGGTTGCCCATCGATCGTGATCCCGAACGTGCCGCAGAGCCGCACCTGCATCGCCGCTGTCTTCCCGCCCACGCAAGCGATGCTCCCACATCGGGCGCAACGGACCGTGCGTGGCATCGACACGACCCGGTCGATCATCGCCGCCAAACCCTGTCACCCGCCAGATTCAAGACCCCGTGGCTGGGCGACCCACGAGTGAACATCCAGAAGTCCATGAACGGCAAGGCCAAGCCCTACCAGGTCCTCCGTCGCCGTCGCTGCCGTACTCCTCGATCTCACCTCGCGGTGGACCCAAACCCCACCACGTGAAGGGGCTCAAACACTACAAATGGGCGGACCCCGCTACGAAGGGTTCCCGACTATCCGACCCTCCCCTCACGCTCCCGTCTCGTCGCCGGCATGCGCATCCGATCCAGATTCCCGGAGCAGGGCAACTACATGTGAGACGAGGCAGTCCACTGAGGTCTCTCGTGCGGCTGGGGGCCCGGCGGGTGGACCGCCAAAGCCCGCCTCAAGAACGGCCTTCCCATCGATCTCAACACTTCACGGACTTCGAACACGGGGACCTCCCGGAATGCCACATGCACCGCCTTTCGGGCCGACAGACACAACGGCGATGAGTTGACCGTCCACGGCACCAACCCCGGTGGACCCCACAAGTGGTCCCATCTCCCTGACGCAACCGCGGTCCCATCTAGCTGGCGCAACACCCCGAAAGTGGTCCCATCTAGCTGGCGGGCGACACCGTGTGAAGGCTTCAGGACGACCTGAGGATTGCGTAGGTTTGGAAGCGAAACACGGCCTGACCTGCACATTCGTGTTCCGGCCAGATCGCCCGATTTCCCCCGATCTACCGCTGTTCCGCCCGTCGTGTGGACCTGGTGTGGACATGGCGGACTCCGCTCCGTCGCCAAAGAGATCGTGGCCCACGGGAGGCCTATCACCGCTCCGTCCCAGCGTCCGGCCCGTAGACTCATCCCCATGACCGTGACCGTCGATCTCCCCGACGATGTGCTGCGCCGCTTGCGTGCCGAGGCCGGCCGGCGTGGGATCTCCCTCGACGAGTTGCTGGCCGAGGTCGCTGCAGGATTCCCCGGTGACGCGAAGACGAGTGGAGGGCCAGACGCGCTCCGGGCCCTCACAGGCATCGCTCCGGGGGCCGCCGCCGTCTATCACCGGGACGAGGACTGGCCCGAGTGATCGCCGCGGATGCCAGTTGGCTGATCGCGCTCCTCGACCCGAACGACGCCCACCACCAGCGAGCCATCCAGGTCCGTGAGGCCATCGTCAACGAACCGGTGCTCCTTCACCGTCGCCACTTTCGATGACGGCTTGGCGCGGGCGGCCGTCGCCGCAGGTCTGCGAGTCCTGGGAGCGACACCGCCAGCCGCCCGCTGAGTCGGACGTATTCGCACCGGGCTGACCGAAACGAAGGATTCGCCTCGTGGGTGCCGTCTGCCCCCCGACTCAAGCTTCCACTTCGGCATCGTCGATGCTCGGAAGGCGGTCACGCACGAGCGTGGCGATGCCTTCGCTGTCGAGACCGGCAGCGGTTCGTTCGATTTCGGCCAACTCTGCGGGTGTGCGCCGTGCTCGGAGGTCCTCCAGCGAGGGGATTGACGCGCCGGATGGGTCGGGGAGCCAGCGGTCGACCGCAAGAGAGAGGCCGATACCGCGTTGCTCGCACCAGGCGACAGTGACGAGAGCGGCGTCGTGCTCACCTACCGTCATGAGCAGTGCGACGATGTGACTGAGAGCGGACGGGTTCCGCTCGCTCAGAGCAGCGTCGAGCACAGCGAGCATCAATTGCGCGGCCCTTGCGATGTCGCCCAGGGCGAGGAACACGGGATCGGCGTCGTCGATGCGGACGTGATCGCTCCAGTCCCTGCGCATGGCGAGCGCGGTCGCGCTCCCGATCTCGACGAGCTCGGCCGACCGTCTCGCGTCGCGCTGCTCGATGAGCGAGGCGAGTGGTTCGGCGACGAACACGGTGTAGCTCGGTGAGCCGAAGCGCTGAGCGAGCCCGATGGCTTCCTCGCACATAGCAATGCTGTGCTCTACGTCGGTGGTGATCTGAGCGTAGAACGTGAGGGCTTCGAGCAGATGCCAGGGGTCGCCGAGCTCGCGGGCAGTAGCAAGCCACGTAGATCCGAACTCGTCCCGACCCGACACGGCGTACACGGCGGCGAAGACAGAGGCGTTGAAGATCTGGCAGCGCACCCCAAGGCCATCGTCGTCGCGAGCGAGCCGTTCGACCGCGTGGAAGGCCCGCTCGCTGTATCGCTGGGCGAGCTCCATCTCGCCGCGCATCGCGGCTGCCCAAGATGCCGCTCCGAGTGCCACGGCGGCGAGGTCGTGGTCGGGCCACCGTTCGGCTGCTTCGACACATAGTGCACCGAAGGGGGCACGGTCGTAGCCGAAGACGTCGAGCGCGGCGATGGGTTCGAGGGCGAGTGCGGGCTTGTCGTTGGCGATCGCCCAGGACACCGCGGCGCGCAGGTTGTCGCTCTCGTGGTCGAGCACGACCCGCCAGCGGATCTCGTCTGGTCCACGTCGACCGAGGCTCATCGCCCGAGCGAGCGCGGCGAAGTGCTCAGCGTGTCGCCGCCCGACCTCGGATTCGCCGCCTCCCGCGGTCAAGGCCTCCCATGCGAACTCGCGGACGGTCTCCAACATGCGGTAGCGGGTCGCTCCGCCATGTCGTTTGGCGACGATGAGCGACTTCGCCTGGAGCCGCGCGAGAAGGTCGATCACGTCGTACTCCTCGGCGCCTTCTGCGGCGACCGCGCAGGCCGCAGGGAGGTCGAAGCCGTCGGCGAACACCGAGAGCCGGTCGAAGATCGCCCGTTCGTCGGGGTCGAGGAGTTGGTAGGACCAGTCGATGGTGTTGTGCAAGGTTCGCTGACGACTCAGTGCGGCGCGTCGTCCACCGGTTAGGAGCTTGAAGCGCCGATCGAGGCGCTCGCCGATCTCGGTCGGGGTCATGGCGGCGACTCGGGCGGCAGCAAGCTCGATCGCGAGAGGGACCCCGTCGAGTCGTCGACAGATCTGGCCGACGATCTCGGCGTCATCGCCGAGCTCGAAGCCGGCGTCGACACCGCGGGCCCGGTCGACGAAGAGCTGCACCGCAGCGCTCGCCGCGACCGTCTCTGGTGCGTCGTCGACGGTCGGCACGGTGAGCGATTGGACGACGATGAGCCGCTCACCGTCGACGCCGAGGCCCTCGCGGCTCGTGCCCAACACTCGCGTGGCAGGACCGGTGGCGAGCAGGTCTTCGACGAGGTCGGCGACGGGACCGAGGAGGTGCTCGCAGTTGTCCAGGACCAGCACCATCTCGCTCGACGCCAGGAACTCGACCAATCCGGATCCTTGACCGGTCAACACCGAGAACCCAACGGCAGCGGCGACGGCGTCGGTGACCGCGTCGTCGTTCACGACGCCGGCGAGGTCGACGAAGCAGGCACCGTCGCGCAGCGACGGGGCCAACCGTCGGGCGACCTCGATCGCGAGACGGGTCTTGCCGACGCCACCAACGCCGGTGAGCGTGACGATCGGTGTTTCGAGCACGAGCTGCTCGACGGCCTTGATCTGTGTGTCATCACCGACGAACGAGCTCGACGCGACCGGGAGTCGCCCCGCCCGACTCCCGCCGGTCGGGATCGACGCCGAGTCCTGACCATCCCGGTCGACGCCGGAGGACGCGGTGACCGGGGACTCATGTTCGAGGAGCGCGACGTAGACCTTCTCGGTCTCTGGTGACGGGTCGACACCGAGCTCGTCGACGAGGGTGGCCCGGCACCGTTCCCATGTGCGAAGGGCTTCGGCGCGCTCCCCCGTGGCATCGAGGGCACGCATGAGGATCCGGAAGCCGGCCTCGCGGGTGGCGTCGATCTCCAGCACCTGCCGTGCCGCTTCGACCGCCCGCGCCGGTGATCCGGCAACGAGTTGGGCTTCGGCGAGCACCAGTTGGGCCCGGACCCGCACGTCGTGGACCTTGTGGGTCTCGGTGTCGACCCAGGGGCAGGGATCGGGGAGGAACCCGCGTCGGACGATGCTGATCGCGGTGGTTGCCTGGTCGATCGCCGCTCGTGGATCATGGTCGGCCAGTGCCTGGTCGGCTTCGGCGACGGCTCGCTGAGCGTCGAGCCAGTCCACCGATAGCCCATCGGGAGTATCGAGGCGGTACCCGCCGGTGGTCGACACGATGGTGCGCGCCGCGTCGAGGCCGAGATCATCGAAGAGCCGTCGCAGCTTGGAGACCACGGCGCTGAGCGACGCCGTCCACGAAGCCGGCAACTCGTCAGGCCACAACAGCTCGGCGAGCTCGTCGCGTGACACGACGCGGGAGTCCGAGCACAGCAGGTAACCGAGCACGATTCGGCCCTGACGGCCCGGCAGGCGGTGCGGATCGAGCGATGCCCCGTTCGCCCTGATCCCGAACGTGCCGCAGAGCCGCACCTGCATTCCCGCCGTGTTCCCACCCACGTCGGTGATGTTCCCACACCGGACGTTGTCGTCGGTTTGTCGTCCTGGTCGGCCATGCCAATGGAGCGGCAACGGCCGATCCGTACCGTCCGCCCTCAACCCATCGAACGAGGAGAGCTCCCGTGATCACAACCAGACGCTCCGGCATGCGAACCGCGGTTGTCGCGACCGTCATCGCTGCGCTGGTCGCAGCGGGGTGCAGCACGACGGCGAGCTCGTCGGCCCCCGACACCACGACCACCACGACATCAGCCAACGGGCTCGTCGAGGAAGGCATCCCCGTGCGTGGCGGCAACCTCGTCATTGGGGTGCGGGCCGAGACCAGCGGCTGGAACCCGGGTTCGGACCAGTGGGCCCAGGAGGGCCACACGATCGGTTCGACCATGTTCGAGCCGCTGTTCACCAACAACGCCGAGGGCGAACCGGTCCCTTGGCTCGCCGAATCCGCAACCTCGAACGAGGACCACACGCTCTGGCACCTGACCGTCCGCCAGGGCATCAAGTTCCACGACGGCACCGCGCTCGACGCCTCAGCGGTGGTGAAGAGCCTCACGTTCATGCTCAGCGACAAGGCGCTGTCCAGCTTCGCCTACGGCACCGTCGTGCAGACCCCCGTGGTCACCGGCGAGTACAGCTTCGATGTACCGCTGTCGGAATCGTGGGGGGCCTTGCCCCAAGCCCTCACGACCGGGTTCGGCTACGTCATGGCGCCCGCCATGATCGATGGAGATCCCGACAAGCCAGTCGGTACCGGTGCCTACACGTGGGCCAGCGGTGAGACCGGGCGCAGCACCAAGGTCACCGCCTTCGACAGCTACTGGGGTGGACCGTGCACCGTGGTCGATCCGGCTGAAGACATCGTGTCGTTGTGCTCGGAGATCGGCGTCCCGCTCGGCCAACCCAACGGCCCGTGGCTCACCACCATCGAGTTCAAGCCGATCGTCGACTCGGTGCAGCAGGCCAACGCCCTGCGCACAGGTGACGTCGACGCCATCCTCACCGCGGCGCCCGACCAGGTCCACAGCCTGCGCTACGACGGCTACCAGGTGGTCACCGACTACACGAGCGAGAACTTCTTCGCCATGACCAACACCACCAAAGCACCATTCGACAACATCCACGCCCGACGGGCCCTGGCCTTCGCCACCGACCGCCACGCGCTGCTCGACGCCGTTGGCGGCGGCGAAGACATCGCGTCGCAGCCGTCACCCTTCGAGGCCGGAACCTCATGGGCGACCACCGAAGGCGAGGCCACCTACCCGACCTTCGACATCGAACAGTCCAAAGCTGAGGTCGAGGCGTACAAGGCCGACATGGCGACAGCCGGTACGCCCGTGGACGCGCTGTCCTTGGAGCTCACCGGCATCGCCAACAGCGAAGAGACCACCGTCGAACAACTCCTCCAGCAGCAATGGGCCGCCGCCGGCATCGAGACGAAGATCTCGACGATCGCCCAGGAAGCCCTCATCAACATCGTGGTCGGCGGTGACTGGGACGCCATGTTGTTCCGCAACTACGCCTACCCCGACCCCGACAACAACTACATCTTCTGGTCCGAGCAGAACGCGACGGGGTCCATCCCGATCAACTTCACCGGGTTCTACAACGACATCACCGAAGCCTCCATCGGCCTCGGTCGCCGCTCGAGCGACGCGGCATTCCGGCAGCAGGCCTACTCGGCGTTCGTGGCCGAACGGAACCGCAACGCGGTGGACATCTGGCTCTACAACACCCCATGGGCCCTCGTCGCCGAGCCCGACGTGCGGGGACTCAACCCGTTCCGGGCGCTCGGCATGGGAGCACTCACCAGCCGCCCATACATCACCGGACTGTGGGTCAACCCCACGCCCTGACCCGACCCGGGCTCGGCTCCCACGGCGAGAGACGTGCGGGCATAGAGACAGCGGAGAACGAGGAGCACCACGGTCAGCCGCCCCCTGATCTCGTGCAGGCAAGGGCATCCCTTCGCCTGGTCGACAAGCAGCGACGAGTCAAAGGCGTCCGCTGGCGTCTTCTTGGCGCTGCACGTCCCGGTCGTCGCGTTCCGCCTATTCGGCTTCGCTCGCTTCGGCGATATCA
>CAZALT010000131.1:0-3390 GCA_964485515.1 uncultured Rhabdothermincola sp.
GGCCGAGCCGATCAAGAACCGTCATGCTGACCGCCCGGTGAGCTCGGCCGCACAAGCGCCGGGACCCCTGTCCTGCAGCTCTCGCCCGTCGAAGCACTCGTGCGGTGGGTCACCGACGACGCCGGCGCTCCGCTCTCTGAGGGCCGAGCGCGCGCGAGGTTCAAGCAGCTCCAGGAGCGTGGAGGTTCGGAGCTCGAGCGCAACGTGGCTCGCCAGCAGCTCGAGCGTGCCCGTCGGCGCGGTGAGCGGTCCCGACCGAGGCCCAACCTGGTCGGCGACCCGCTCGACTCCGGGTTCGTCGAGGGAGACCTCGGCCCGCGTGCGGAACGTAAGCGGCTGGCGAACGGTCTGACCGCCGCGGATGTCGAATGGCTTCGTCGATTGCCGATCGATGTGAACCAGGTGTCGGTCGAGGACGCCCGGACGGTGGTGCAGATGTACCGGGCTGCGTCGGATTCTGGCGACCAGCGTCTCCTGGCGTCGATCGCCGAACCGTTGATCGCCTATCACGATCGGGCAACGCGCCTGGCGAACGCCAGGGAGACCGTCGATTTCTACCGGGGTCGGCCTGATGCCCGGGACCCGCGGATCCCGTATGGGCGTCATTGGTCGTCGGACGAGGTTGATCTTGTCGCCTCCTCGATCCTTGATGGTACCGATGACCTCACCTGGGATGAGGCCCGTGCCCGTGCCCGCAGTCTCCTCGATGAGGTGAGGCTCGACCAGGAGGTTCGGATCGAGGCTGAGGTCCGTGACGCCCAGGCCATCCTCAAGGAGCTCGGATCGTGATGGCCCGCCGTGTCGGTGTCTGGGTTGGCCGGGAGGTGCTACCTCGGTGGCGCGCGTTTCGGGCCTGGAGCCAGATCACCGAGGAGCTCGACCCGGAGCCGGAGCCTCGCCCGCGCATGTTCGTCCGCACTCGTGGCGGACGGAGGACGAGCTGATGGTGTCGATCATTGACCGACCGGTCGGTGGTGCCGGCCCGATGTCGACGACGGCCGATGACCGCGTCGGCCGGGCCGCTGACCTCCTGGCGGCCGAGACCGGCGTGGATGCTTCGGTGGTCGTCGACTTCCTCGAGGAGCTCGCCGAGGCGCTGAACAACCGCCAGGCGTTTACCCAGATGGCGTTGCGTATCGACCCATCGAATCGGCTCTGCGAGTCGGTGGCTACGTCGATGTGCCGGACCTCCCAGGTGCAGCGGTCCGTGATGGTGGGCCCCTTGAAGCAGGCCGTGAGGTGCGTGACCGCTGGCGGGTCGAAGGTCGACCCTGCTGGCGTGCTCGAGGTCGTGACGGCTCTGTCGACGGCAGTTCGGGCGACGACGCCGTCGACGTTTCAGGTGACCGTCGATCCGGGGGCGAGCTCGTGCACGGTCGCCGCCGGCGAGGCGCCCGTGATGCTCCTGCGGCGCGCCGACGTGGCCCGGATCCTCAGCATCAGCCCCGAGTCGCTCGACAAGCTTTCCAAGCGGGGGCGGATTGCGAGCCGCAAGCTGCCAACGGGCGGAGTCCGGTACGACGTCGCCGCGGTTGAGGCGTTCATCTCGTCATGCGAGCAGCGACCCATGAGAGCTCCGAGAACAGAAGGTTCCCAACCCTGAAGGACGCCCCTCGGATTGCGGCCGGCAACTACTCACGTGGGCGTGACGTCGGCCGGCCGCAACCGGGGCGATCGATGATTTGAAGCAGTGAGACCCACCTCGAGTGGGGCGGCAACCCGTGGCCGTGAAGCGGGGGCAGTGATCTGAGAGCAGACCTCGAGCTCTGAACGAGGGCAGCGACTCGCAGCTGAGAGCGAGGGATGTATCCGGCAACGCAATCGCCTGCCGGCAGGAACACGCCCATTCATGATCCGGGGATCCCTCCATGTCCGATGTCGTCTCCGTTGCTCTCAATCTGCTCCCCGCTGGGTTCGTCTCGGGGCTGGGTGTCGCCGCGGGTGCGGCCCGAAAGTTCGGCAAGGACGTCCAGTCGGACTTCGACGCGCCAAAGAAGAACCTCGGGGCGCTCGGCACGGCGGGGCTCGTCGCCGGCGGCGCCGTGGTCGCAGGGTTCGGCCTCGCGGTCATGGCCACCTTGGATTTCGACAAGGCGCTGTCGGAGCTCGGCGCGACGACCGGCGCGACCGGCGAAGAGATGGATGCCGCCCGCGAGAAGGCGCTGCAGCTCGGCGCCGACACGTCGTTCTCGGCGTCCGAAGCCGCTCAGGCCATGGTCGAATTGGGCAAGGCCGGTCTCACCACGGACCAGATCCTCGCCGGGGCCGCTGACGCCACAGTCGCGCTCGCGGCCGCGGGTGGTGTCGCTCTGCCAGCTGCCGCCGAGATCGCCGCGTCAGCGATGACCCAGTTCGGCCTCGCAGCCTCCGACCTTCCCCACGTCGCCGATCTCCTCGCGGGCGCAGCGAACGCGTCGCAGGCCAGCGTCGAAGGTCTCGGCACCGCGCTCGGCTACGTCGGGCCCGTCGCCGCCGCCGCCGGCTGGTCGATCGACGACACCTCCGCTGCCCTCGCGCTCCTCGCGAAGAACGGCCTCGACGCCTCCACATCAGGCACGTCTCTGCGGTTCCTGCTCACCCACCTCGAGCCGACCACAGCCAAGGCACGCGCCGAGATGGAGAAGCTTGGCATCATCACCGCCGACGGAGCGAACATCTTTTTCGACGCGACGGGCAAAGCGAAGCCGCTCGCCGAGATCGTCGACATCATGCAGGACAAGTTCGGCGGGATGTCGGCCCAGGCGAAGCTCGCCGCCACAAACCTCCTGTTCGGTGAGCAGTCGATGGGTGCCGTGAACGCCATGGCGTCCATGACCGACGAGCAGCTCAAGGAGCTACAGGACACCCTGGCTAACACCTCCGCGGCGGAGGTCGCGGCTGAGAAGCTCGACAACCTGTCGGGTGACCTCGAGGCGCTCGGGGGGTCGATCGAGACGGCGCTGGTCACTGGGGGATCCAAGGCCACCTCGGCACTGCGGGGCATCGCCCAGGGCGCGACGACGGTGACCAACGGCCTCACCGCTATGCCGGAGCAGCTCCAGTGGGTCCTGATCGGGCTCACCGGCATCGCTGGTAGCGCCGCCGGCATCGGCGGGGTCTCGATCAAGGTCGCGGAGCTCTCCGAGAAGCTCGAGGGCACCGGCCGCCTCGGTGACTTCGCGAGCCGCCACCTCGGAGCGATGACCGCAGCAACGGCCGGCGTCACCCTGGCCATCGCCGGGTTCGCCTACGCGCAGGGTGTCGCAGCGAGGGAACAGGCAGCGAACGACGCGACGACCAAGTCGCTGACCGATCAGCTCATCGCCCAGGCCGGCGCGGTCGACATGGTCACCCAGGCCTGGCTCCGCAAGCAGTTCTCCGAAGGGCGACGCGACAACATCGGCGAGACCC
>CAZALT010000131.1:3400-8209 GCA_964485515.1 uncultured Rhabdothermincola sp.
GAATGCGCGGCAGCATCCGCAGCGATTCGGCGAGCGCCGTCAGGTCGCGCGGCCCGGCCGTGCCCATGGAGATCCGCGACGTCAGGCGCTCGAGGTCGTGCACCGTCTGCTCGGCGCCGGGCCGCTGCTGATCCTCTTGCTGCTGGTCGTGGCGATCGCGCTCTGGACCCCGAACTTCCTGAAGCCCGGGAATCTCAGCAACATCGCCGCGCAGACCGCCGTCATCGCCATCGTCGCCATGGGTCAGCAGTTGGTCATCCTGACCCGAGGCATCGAGGACCAGGGCACAGCGCTCGATGCGTGGCGCGATCACATCTTCAACACGGGGGAAGGGTGGGGCTACCTCGAGGACAAGCTGCGAAGCGCCGCAGGATCCGGTGACGCTATGTCGGCCGAGCTGCTCCGGCTCGTCGACTCCGGCCAGATCACGGGCAATCAGGCGGTTCAGCTGGTCCGCGACTTCGACTTCCTCAACGACCGGATCGACGAAGCGTCCGGCAAGGCGCGAGTGAACGCGGTGATGACCTCGGGGATGGCCGCCGCTGTCGGGCTCGCCGGGCCCGAGGTTGCCGGTCTGGGCGCTGAGCTCGAAGGGGCCGCAACGTCGACCGAGAAGGCGACTGCAGCGTGGGAGGACTACCAGGACCAGCTCAAGGCCGCGCTCGATCCAATGTTCGGCTACCAGTCGGCGCTGCTCGGGGTGCGTGACGCTCAGGACGCCAACGGCGAGGCGACCCTCAAGTACCTTGAGGCCGTCCGCCTGCACGGCGAGGGCTCGTACGAGGCGGCCGTAGCGGGACGCGAGCTCGAACGGTCACAGCTCGACCTCGGCAAATCAGCGGTAGATGTCGACGTCGCCATGCGCCAGCTGTCCCAGGGCATCCAGGACGGCACGATCTCGTCGGGCCAGATGACGGCGATCCTGGCCCAATGGGTGCAGCAGGGCATCATCACGAAGGCTGAGGCTGATGCTCTCGCATGGTCCTTCGGTGGCGTTGCGAGCAAGGTCGAGTCGATCCCGAACGACAAGCGCGTCGACCTATCGACCTCGGGCATCCCCGAGGCGATCAGCCAGTTCCACTCGCTCGCCGAAGCGATCGCCCGCGCCACCATCGGAGCGCACGTCACGGTCGGCGGCGTCGGCGGCGTGTGGCGCGGTCCCGGCCTCGACATCTCCGGCGCTGCCCTCGGTGGCCCGCTCGCCCCGCGTTCGATCTACGAAGTTCACGACACACCAGAGCCGGAGTTCGCGACGATCGGCGGACGCACGTTCATGCTGACCGGATCCGAGGGCGGCATGATGATGTCCGGGCATCCCGGGGCGCGCATGCCCTTCCCGACGGCCGCGCCGATGTTCCCCACGGCGGGGCCGATCTACCCGAACGTCGGTGGCTACGGCGGTGCGGGCTCTAGCGGTGGCGTCGGGTCGACCAGCACCGTGGTGCACGCCCCGGTCACGGTCGTCCTCGACTGGCCGCACTACCTCGGTGACCGAGCAGACAAAGATGCCATCGTCCGAGAACTCGCCCCAGCGATCTCCGACGAGGTCGCCAAGTCGATCGATGCCCTGAACTGATGGAACCCACCGAACCGGACCCAATGGCGCAACGGGTCCACGGGTTGATGGTCGAGATCCTCGAGCTGATCCTCGAGTGCCGCGACGACAACGGGCAAAGCGTCACCGACCTCATCACATGGATGGGCACGATGGAGGAACGGGAGCACCCCGGCATCACCGTGTCGGTCCTCCACAGCGTCATCTACTCGGCGGCCGGCATCCTCGCCGCCGCGTCGGAAGCGACCGGCCGGGATCGGCGCGAGCTACTCGCCGAGATCCTCAGGGAGTTGCCGACGACGCTGCTCCACGGACCCGACCGCGAGTAGCGGCCGGGCGCCGACGGTCATCCTCGATCGGGGTCCGCTTGCGGCGGCTGCTCCGGGTAGTCGATCTCCGTGACGCATGGAAGAGCAGGCGGGATCGACTCGAGCAACTCGCGGGCATCGCGCTCGTCGAGCTCGAGTTCCTGGGCGGTCCTACGGACCCGCTCTTCAGTCACCGGGGCATTCACACCCGCATCCTCGAGATCCGTCATTCGGCAGGCGCCGGCGGTTCGAACGGGCCGGGCTCCATGCCCTGACACTCACGGACCACGTTGCCCGGCAAACCCTCAAGCATGCGCGCCACGTAGACCTCATCGAACTCGTCGACGTCAGCCGAGATCTCACGAGCGGCCTGCTCGAGCTCCTGGGCGTTCACGAGACGGTCCCTGGCGCCGCTGAGTTCATGAGGGTGGCGATCTGGCGGAGCGTCGTCGGGTCCTCGACGTGTTCGGGGAGGCCCTGCGCTTCGCGGGAGGCGGCCACGATGCGGGTGATGCAGTCGGCGCAGACCCGGTGGATCTCCGTAGTGGTGCCGTCCGGGCACAGGGTGCAGGCGAACACCTCGGGAGTGGGGGTCACGGCTTCGCCTCGACGGTGTTCGCTTCGATCCAACGGTCGAGCTTGCGAAGGTCGAACATGACCCGACCGTTGACCTTCACGTCGGGGATCTGGCGCCGGCGATCCATGTGCTCGACGGCGCCACGGGTACGGCCGATGTACTCGGCGCAGCCCGCGTAGTCGGTTAGGCGAGGGGACGGCATGGGAGGACGATACGGCGGGCGCGTGACAGAAACCGCCTGAGCATCGGCGGGCTCAAGTCATAAGGCTCGCTATGACCGCACCGACAACAACGCCGACGAACGCGGCGATGAAGGTCATGGACATCGCGGCGCTCATCGTGGCTCGGCGTTGAAGCTCTCGGGACGCTCGGACAGCGTTCTCGACAACCTTCACCTCCTGGGCCTTCGTTTCCGCGTTCGCGAGCTGAGTCGGGTTCAGCTCGCCCCACCCGGCGAGGTACTCGAGGTCGACGGTTCGGAGGCGTCGGATGAAGGCGGGGTCGATCTGGCCGTTGGCGGCGTGACGCCGTAGAAGTGCCCACTCCCATCTCGATTCGGTGTACGGCAGGCCGGGAATCACCGGGGCCGGCGCGTCCTTCGCCATGGACTCAGCGAGCTCTCGAGCGTCGACGGGCGCCCGTGCGAACTCCTTCGCCAAGTCGATCCGCGGGAAGCTGACCATCCACCACCCGTGGCGACTCATCGTCCGCGCCCTCGTGCCCATTCCTCGATGTCTTGGCGAGCCCAGGCCTGACACCGGCCTCCACCGCTGGACCAGGCGGGTTTCGGGAAGTCGATGTAGCGGCCGCGGTAGGTGGCGATGGCGTTCGCGTTGCTGAGACCGAGCAGCTCGGCGACGCCTGCCGCGTCGAGGAGGTCGTCCACGTCGATGGTTCTTCCCATGAACCGAGACTAGTTGCGCTACCACAACATCGGGTGCATGCTGTTGGGGTATCACAACAGCATGCGGTCCCGGCGGTGCTTGAACACCCCGGGACCCGGCCGGAACCCGTAGGAGGGCCCCGACATGACCAACGTACCCAACGACCCAGACACAACTCGTGAACCCACCATCCCCGAGGCGATCACCGCGCTTGGCGCTCAGCTCGACGTCGTCGCCGAGCCTGTGAGCCAGTTCGCCCTGGCCCTCGCCGCCACCTCCGACCGGATTAGCGGCTACACCGATTCGGATCAGTGGGCTGGCCTCGACTGGGAGGACAAGCTCAAGATCGCCGCCGGCGGCACCGAAGCCTGGGACGGCGTCATGGATCGTTGCTCCGAGATCCTCGGCATCGACGAACCGGTCGAGCTCGGTCGGTGGTGGCGGACGAACACGCCGACCGAGCCAGCCGCGCCGGCTCCGGTCCTAGCTCCCGATCACGCCGAGCTCGTCAACCAGCTCGCCGCCGCGATCCAGCGAGCCGAGACGGCCGAGCATGAGCTCGAGTGCGCTCGCAACTCCCTCGGCGCTGTCGCTGTGGTCAGCCTCGGGCGGATCGAGGCGGACCACCGGGACCAGATCATCGGGATCGTGACGGCCGACCGATGACCGCCGCCGTGTTGTACCTCGTGCCCCGGCCCGACACCGGCATGCTGTCCTCGGCCGAGGCCGCCGACCTCGCCGGAATCTCGTACCGTCAGATCGACCATTGGTGCCGCCACGGTGTCATCACGCCGGTCGGCGCCAACCATCCATCCGTCGGCGACACGGCCACACCGGGTACCGGCCGTCACCGCCGGTTCAGCGTCGACCAGGTGCCGCTTCTACGGGCCTGCGGCGAGCTGTCACTCCTCGGCGCCGACACCACGATCATGAGCGCCCTCGTCGAAGCCTGCGACGACATCGAGCTCCCCGCCACCGTGGCCATCGACATCCACGCCCGGGCTCACGTCGTCACCGCCCGTACCGACCTCGGCCGGCTCGGCGCGTGCACCATCGTCACCGTGACGGCGGACCTGTGAGCGCGCTGGTCGAGGTGTCGCGAATCGCGACTCGTCGGGCGGGCAACCCGGTCTACGACTGGGACGAGATCCTCGACGGCACCGACCGGACCCTCACGGTCGGCGTCGAGATCCGGGAGGGCACCCTGCCGAGGAGTTTCGCCAAGACGGCGTACTCGGCAGCGAAGGCCCGGCAGATCATGGTGAGCATCCGGCTTCGAGACGACGGCGTCGACATCCGGGCCGGGGTCAAGAGCCGAGGTGGCCGGCCTCCGATGCGCCGGCCGTTCGCTCTCGAACCCCTGCGGGCCCTGTTCCCGGCCGATCTGTCCTGGACTCAGCTGGCTTTGCAGCTCGGCGTCACCGCCCACCTACTCCACTGGCTTCGTGACGTCGGCTTGACGGTCGACCAGGCCGACGAGATGGC
>CAZALT010000131.1:8219-10138 GCA_964485515.1 uncultured Rhabdothermincola sp.
AGGCATCGATGTTGGACACCGCGCAGAGCCACTCGACGACGGACTCGTCGGCTGCGACGACGTATGTCGACCAGGCCGACGAGATGGCCACTGCCGCCGGACTCCACCCGTGCGAGGTATGGGGCGACGACTGGTGGATGGCCGCCGGGTAAGTTGCGGCCAGCAAGTTCTGGGGAGCGCCGGGGCCTCGCCTACGGGCGAGGCCTCTCCGCGTTCCTGTCGTCGCCCACCGCTACGGTTGCCGCATGGCGGAAGGCGAGAGAGGGCCGCGACGGGTGAAGTGGTCCGAAGTCACCGGCAAGATCCCACCGAACGCGTTCCTGTCGACGATGGACGCGATCGGTCCGAAGCTCACCGTTGCGATCCGCCCGACTTCCATGGACCGGTTCAACGAGAAGATGGCAGCGCTCTCCCCTGAGGTTCGCAATCAGCTCGTCGGCACCTTCAGCATCGACCAGTTCAACGGCATGAAGGGGGCGGGAGCCGTGTCCCTTGGGGCGCTCCTGCCTTTCGATGCCATGCAGGCTGTGCTCCCGAATCTGAGCGCCGCCGTCGGGCCGAACCTGCAGCAAAAGCTCTTCGGCGCCAACCTGCCCGCGTGGGACACGACGTTCGCTGACTCGTGGAAGTTGGCTGGCCCCAAGGCGCTCGGCGACCTACCGACCCAGGTCGCGGAGCAGGTCGACGAGGAGATCGACGAGCTCGTCAGGACGAGGTTCGGTGAGCTCTCCCCTGACCAGCAGTACCTCCTGCTGGTCCTCGTGTGCTTCGTCTCAGCCTTCGGCGCGTCGCTGGCCACGATGGCTTCGCCTGCTCGTGCCAAGGCGGTCGGCGAGTTCGGCCTGGTGGTGTTCGAACTTCTCGCCCAGATCAACCTCCTCGCTCCACGCGACACCGATCGGTAAGCACCGAAGTCACATCTGAGCGGGCGCGCAACTGTCACGGCCGGTGCGTACCCTCGAACACGTGAACGCCCAGGACCTCGAGCGCCTGACGGAGGAGCTCGCTGCGATCGATCCGTCGTTTGACGCGGCCCGGGTTCAGGCGATCAGCGAGCTCACCGATGACGACCTCGTGCACGAGTGTCAGGGCATGGAGCCCGGCCCGTTCGAACCGCCGGCGCCTCGGCCGTAGCCGCTCTGCCGCCCTTCAGGCCTCGGCGTTCGCTGCGGCCGACCCAGGACCTATGGCTTTCGGGGCGGGAGTCAGTGCTGGTCGAGACACGACGTTGACGGTCGTCGAGACGATGAGTGCCGACATGGTCGGGTCGGGCGGCGGAAGCCCAGCCATTGGCGCTACGACGTGCCACGCGGCGAGGAAAGCCAGGATCGTCTTGCCGGTCGCCGAGTTCTTCAGCCCCTCGACAGCATCGTCTCCGATGATCTTCCCGGCGAACGAGTAGGCGATCGCCTGGAGCCGGCCGGCCGACGTGATGGGAGCACGTCGGCACTCTTCGATCAGCGACTCGAGCACGCCGAGGGCGCGGGTCTGGATCGCGGGATCTAGATCGGTTGCGGCTCGCACTTCATCGACGAGTTCCAGGAGATGGGCGACGAGAGCGTCCGAGTCGGTGATCTCGATGCCGGCAGAATCAAAGCGATCGAGGAGAGCGATCACGGGCTTGAGGGCGCGAAGGCTCGCCTCCCCGTCGATCTTCCTCCAGTACTGCTTCGATTGGATCGAGGTGCCGGCCATGGTTCCTCGCGTGATGGCGTTCTCGATGTGCCGGACTGTCTCCCCGGTCGCTGAGTCGATAGCGTCGGCGCGGATTCGTGCCTCGATCGCCAGGCTTGTGAGCGCGTGGACGGACGCCCCCATCTCGGTGGTATCGGGCGCGACGTTGAAGGCATTGGCCCAGACCTCCTTGAGCAAGAGGTCCTTACGTTCCCGCTGGATGATCGACTGGATGGCCTCGAGGG
>CAZALT010000132.1:0-10126 GCA_964485515.1 uncultured Rhabdothermincola sp.
CGGCGGGTGGAGCTGGTAGGTGACCTCCACCTCGCCGGTGATGCCGAGGTGCCGCGCCATGGCCTCGTAGTCGGCCTTGCGATGGAGGCGAGCCACCTCGTACTCGTCCTTGTAGGTGAGCACCTTGAACCAGCCCTCGGCGACCGCCTCGATGACCTCGCGGTCGCCCTCAGTTGCCACGGTGCTATCGCTGACGAGGCCGAGGAACTTCTGAGCCAACTTCCGATCTTGGTAGTCGATGACCTGCGCGGCACGACGAGTCAGCAGCTCGTCGAGCCCGGCTGGACGCTGCGTGCCGCGCACGAGCCGATCCGCAACCTCGACGGAGGCCGGATCGGGGTCGAACATGCCCTTGAGCGGTGACGTGGCGAGGTCGGACTCGCCGCCGTCCAACATCGCGGCGACCGCCTCGGGCTCCTGCACCGCCCAGCGGCCCCAGGCGAACGCCTCGGCCGTCGTCGCTCGTCCACCAGCCGCGATGGCCGCTTCGATCTCGGCCAGCGGGAACGGCAGCGCACCGGCCTGGCACGCCGCGCCGATGAGCACGATGTTGGCCAGCATGTTGTCGTTGAACACGGCCTCGGAGATCCGCGTCGAGTCGATGAGGTACGTGCGCTCAGCACCGACGCGGTCGATGATCGCCTGACGGAGCGCGACCGGATCGGGCGCCGTCGTGCCGCCCTGCAACATGGCCGCCGTCGGGGCCAGTCCGGCTTCGACCACGGCGATGGTTCGGCCGGGCTGCACCCGATCGAGGTGGGCGGGTCCGGCGGCTTGGAGCAGGTCGCCCGAGAGGTAGGCATCAGCCCCCTCGGTGCCGATCGACGGCGAACCCACGTGCGAACGATCGCGGGCCAGGTGCAGGTGCGAGACCACGGCGCCGGCCTTCTGCGACAGACCGGTCTGGTCCATGCCCTCGATGATCAGGCCGATGCCATCCGCCGCGGCACACAGGAGGCGGTTGGCCGTGACGATCCCGGTGCCGCCGATGCCGGTGAAGTACAGGCCGAACTGCGTGTCGAACTCGGCCACTGGTGGCGTCGCGAGCTCGCCCCTCGGTAGGACGGGCCGATCGCCGGCCGGAGGGGCCGAGGAGCTCGGATCCTGTGGTTCCTTGGGAACGATGGTGACGAAGCTCGGGCAGTCGCCTTCCAGGCAGGTGTAGTCCCGGTTGCAGGACGGGTCGTGGATCTGGCGCTTCAGGCCGAACTCGGTCTGCACCGGCAGCACCGACAGGCAGTTGCTCTTGGCTCCGCAGTCGCCGCAGCCCTCGCACACCGACTCGTTGATGACGACCCGCGCCGGTGGCGTCTCCAGCTCGCCCTTCTTGCGCAGGCGCCGGGCCTCGGCCGCACAGATCTGGTCGTAGATGATGACCGTCACGCCCTGCTCGTCGCGCAGGCGCTCCTGCACCTCGGGCAGATGGTCACGGCCCAGGATCTCGACGCTGGGAGCGAAACGGGCGGAGGACCCGTAGCGGTCGGGCTCCGCCGCGCAGATCACGATCTTGGCCACGCCCTCGGCCTCGAGCGCCCGGGTCATCGACGGCACGTCGAGCAGGCCGACGACGTCCTGGCCACCGGTCATGGCCACGGCGTCGTTGTAGAGGATCTTGTACGTGATGTTCATGTTCGCCGCCACGGCGGCGCGGATGGCGAGCGTGCCCGAATGGCTGAGCGTGCCGTCACCGATGTTCTGGATGAGATGCGGCTCGTCGACGAACGGGGCCAGGCCGATCCACGGCACGCCTTCCGAGCCCATCGGGGTCGGAGGCAGCTTCTTCATCCCGACGTTGCGGGCCTCGAAGTACATGATGCCGTGGCAGCCGACGCCGCCGCCGACGAGCGCGCCCTCGGGCACGATCGTCGAGCGGTTGTGCGGACACCCGCTGCAGAACCCGGGGGCTCGTCCCGGCAGCTCGAGGATCGGCAGCAGCTTCCTGCCGTCGGGACGATCGAGCTCGTCGGCCGCCTCCAGCTCGGGCAGGACCCGGACGAGCACGGGGCGGATCTTGGCCGAGTCGAGCTCACCCGTGATCGGCACGAGCACCTCACCGTCACGGTCCCGCTTGCCCTCGACCGGCGTCGCGATGCCGGCCTCGTGGAGGATCGACCGCACCTGGCTCTCGACGAACGGCCGCTTCTCCTCGATGATCACGACCTGATCGACGGATTCGGCGAACTCGCGCACGGTCTCGGGCACGACCGGCCAGGTCATGGCCAGCTTGAGGATGCGGATGCCGGCCTTGTCGAGGTCGTCGGCGCTCACGCCGAGATCGGTCAGGGCCTGACCCACCTCGGTGAACGTGCGACCGGCGCAGATGATGCCGAGCCGCGCCCCCGCCGGCGCTCCGACGACGCGGTCGAGGCCGTGCTGGCGGGCGTAGGCCTGCGCGGCGCGGAGGCGGTGGTCGACGACCAGCACCTCCTGATCGGGGATCTGGTGCGGGCCGATGGTCGACAGCGGATGGTGATGCCACGGACGCCCACCGACCTCCGCCTCCAAGGCGACCTGCGAGGAGTGACGCTCGGCCGAGAGGTCGACCGTGCCGATGCCGTCGGCGACCGCGGTGACGATCTTCAGGCCGACCCACGGTCCGGCCTGGCGTGACATGCGGAAGGCGTGGACGCCGAGGTCGAGGATGTCCTGCTGGTCGGCCGGATAGAGCACGGGGATGCACGCATCCTCGAACGCCTGCTGCGAGTCGCAGTTGAGCGTCGAGGACTTGGCCGACGGGTCGTCGCCGCAGAACACGACCGCTCCCCCGTTGGGCCCGGCGCCCATGGCGTTGGCGTGCTTGAGCGCGTCGCCGCTGCGGTCGATGCCGGGCGTCTTGCCGTACCAAACACCGACAACCCCGTCGACGCCGTCTACGTAGGGCACGACGGCACCCATCTGCGAGCCCCACACCGTGCTGGTCGCGAGCTCCTCGTTGAGCCCGGGCCGATGGTGGATCCGGTTCTCCGGTAGCGCCGACTTCAGGGATTCGAGGGTGAGGTCGAACGTACCGAGAGGCGAGCCGGGGTAGCCCGAGACCATCGTCGCAGTGGTGAGACCATCGCGTTCGTCGAGCTGGGCGCGGAGCACGAGCAGACGCGCCAAGGCGTTGACCCCGGTGAGGATCGTGGTCGTCGCCTGCTGCTCGGTCTTCCTGCCGGTGGTCGTCACGCGGGCACGGCCGGGGGGAGAGCTGACCCTACGGGAGCGAGAAGGTGGAGTTGGCCGTTCTTCATGACCGCGCGGCGGCACTCGGGACGGCGGAGCACGGAGATGTCGACCGTCGGGTCGCCGTCCACGACGAACAGGTCGGCGAGCGCACCGGGACGGATCTCGCCGACGTCGAGGCCCGCAGCGCGACCCATGTTGCGGGTAGCGGTGAAGATGGCGTCGAGCGGCGTCATGCCCACCAGCTCGACGTAGCGCTCGAGCTCGGCGGCGTACGTGCCGTGGTGCGTCCACTGGTGCCCGAAGTCGCCCCCGGACACGATCGGGACACCGGCTTCGACGAGCCGCTTGAGGCCCTCGATCTGGGAGACCAGCTCGTTCGGGTAGCCCGACTCGATCACCCGCTCGTTCGTGATGCCCCACGGTTCGGCGTGACCCTCGACCACGGCCCACAGGTAGTGCAGGCCGGGACACACCCACACGCCGTCGCCCCGTGCGACGAGGGCGTCGATCGAGTCGTCGTCGAGGAAGCAGGCGTGGTGCACGATGCGAACACCGGTGCGCGCCGCCATGGCAACGCTCTCCGCGCTGCGGGCATGCGTCGTGAGGAACGCGCCGTACTTGCTGGCTTCCTCCACGGCCGCGGTCAGCATCTCGTCGTCCATGTACACGTCCTCGGACGGGTACTCGGCGACGACGCCGTCGCCGGAGATGAAGAGCTTGATGGCCTTCACGCCCAGTTCGCATTGCCGGCGAACGATCTTGCGCAGCGACTCGGCGTCGATGGCGACCTCCATGAGTCCGCCCGGCTCGCCGCCGAGTCCGCCCTCTTCGGCGACCATCGGACCGCTCGGGATGATGCGAGGACCAGCGATGACGCCACGGCCGATCATCTCGTCGAGCAGCAGGTCGTCCTGCTCCTGGAGCACACCGGCACCGATGACGAGCGTGTAGCCGCTCTCGAGGAAGGTCCGGGCCACGCCGGCGAGGTCGATCGCATGCCGGGCGGGTGCTTCCTCGGCGACGGCGCCGTGGTCGAACACGAAGTCGAGCGGCCAGCTGGTGTGCACGTGGGCGTCACCCAACCCAGGGAGCACGGTGGCTCCTCCGAGGTCGACGCGGTCGGCGTCGCCGACCGCCTTGGCATCGATCGCGCCGTTCGGTCCGAGAGCGAGAGCCGCGATCCGGTCGCCCTCGATGAGGATCTCGCCGGGTGTGGGCCGCTCGTCGCGGTCTCCGTTGCAGGTGAGCACGAGCGCGTTGGTGAGCAAGGTCCGTGTGCTGGTCTGGTTGCTCATCGGTCACCCCCCGGTGCGGTTTCGAGTGTAGGCATCGGCTTCTGGTTCGGATCAGCAGCGTCAGCTGCGGAGGAGTCGGCCGGAGGAACCTTCGGGCAGCTCTTCACCGTCGCGGCGAGTGGCCACGCCGTTCACCCACATGTGCTCGACGCCGGTGCTGCGCACGACGAGCCGCTCGGCGCCACCGGGCTGGTCGGCGACGCGCTCGACGGGCAGCGTGCCCACCGTCGCGGGGTCGAACGCGACGAGGTCGGCGAAGAAGCCCTCCTCGATGAGGCCGCGTTCGCTGATGCGGAACGCCTGGTGAGGGTGGCCGGTGAGCCGCCAGATGGCGTCCTCCAGCGGGAGCGCCTCACGCTCACGGACCCAGTGACCGAGCAGGTGGGTCGAGTAGCAGGCGTCGCACAGCTGCGGGGCGTGGGCCCCGGCGTCCGAGAGACCGAGCAGCGAGCGCTTGTCCGCCAGGAGATCGCCGATCTCGTCGTCGCCGTCGTTGTCCATCACGATGCGGAACCGGGTGGCGAGATCTTCCTCCAGCGCGAGATCGAGCATGTGATCGAAGGGCGTGGTGCCCGCCTTCTCGGCCAGCTCGGTGAGCGGGATGCCCACGAGGTCGCCGTGGATCTCCGTCTCCTCGACGTCGATCTTGGGCCACCGCGCCGCCCACTTCTCCAGGGCCGGGCCGCGGGCCCGGTCGCGCCACTCGGTGTCGCGGTAGAGCTCGGCCCGCTTGTCGCGATCGACGGCGAGCACCTCCTTGAAGGCGTCGATCTCACCGAGCGGCGACGGGTCGGCCATCGAGGTCTGCATGACGATGGGCCGGCACGCGATCTGCGGGTACACCTCGCCGGGCAGCGCGGCGCACCGCTCGACCATGCGCATGGCCGAACCGGGCTTGTCCTTGCGGGCCACGAGCGCCGTCCACGTGACGGGCACGCCGTACGTGGTGGCGATCTCGGAGAACTCCTCGACGAAGAGCCCCGGTCCTATGGACACCTCCATCACGCCCCGCCCCGCGTCGCCGAGCACCGAGGCGAGCTCGTAGACCTCGTCGACCTCGGCGAACCGGCTGGGCACGGGACGGCCGTAGGCGCCCTGGTGGTTGGGCTGGCGGGAGGTGGAGAACCCGACGGCACCGGCGTCGATGGCCTCGCGCAGCAACGTCTTCATGGTCTCGAGCTCATCGGGCGTGGCGGCGCGCTCCTCGCCCCCGGTCACGAACAGGCGCAGCGACGAGTGGCCGGCGAAGGCCGCCACGTTCAGCCGCTTGTCGCGCGCGTCGATGGCGTCGAGGTACTCGGGGAACGTCTCGAAGCTCCAGTCGATGCCCTCCTCGAGGGCGTCGGTGGACATGCCCTCCACGTTCTCGAGCATGCGGATGATGATGTCGCGGTGCTCCGGCCTGGTCGGAGCGATGGCGAAGCCGCAGTTGCCCATGACCACGGTGGTGACGCCGTGCCAGCTCGACGGGGTGAGGTCGCCGTCCCACAGGATCTGCGCGTCGTAGTGCGTGTGGATGTCGATGAACCCCGGCGCGAGCACGAGCCCGGCGAGGTCGACGACCTCCGTGCCATCTTGCGGCGAGAGGGTGCCGGGGTCGGCGACCGCCGTGATGCGGTCGCCCGTGATGGCGACGTCGGCGACGCGGGCCGGCGAGCCGGTGCCGTCGATGAGCGAGGCGTTGGTGAGGAGGAGGTCCATCGATGCTTCCGTTCTGCTTCCTTGGCTCAGATCAGGTCGAGATCAGTCGGGGGCGGGTACGCCACGAAGGTGTCCGGCCATCAGCAGCGGGGTGACGCTGAGGACGCCGGAGTCGACGGGGAGCAGCACGCCGGTGACCCAGCGCGCCTCATCGCTGGCCAGGAAGAGCACGGCGTAGCCGACGTCGAAGCCATCGCCCGCGGTGCCGAGCATGCCCGCTTCCTTGCGCATCGCGTCCATGAAGTCGGCACCGGATCCGGGCTGCGAGACGGAGTGGACCATCGGCGTGGTGATGTGGCCGGGAGCCACGGCGTTGACCCGGATGCCCTGACGGCCGTGGGAGTAGGCCATGTCGAGGGTGAGGGCGAGCATGCCGCCTTTGGCCGCCGAGTACGCCGCCGTGCCGTCGCCGCGCACGGCGGAGATGGAGCACATGTTGACGATCGACCCGCCGCCGCGCTCGACCATGGCGGGCACCGCGTACTTCGACATGAGGTACATGGTGCGGAGGTTGATGTCGAGGGACCGGTCCCAGTCCTCCTCGGCGATGTCGACGACCGTGCCGACCGCGGCCCGCCCGATGTTGTTGACCAGGATGTCGAGTCCGCCGTAGGTGTCGACCGCGGTGGCGACGACCCGCTCGCAGTCGGCCGCGCTGGTCGCGTCGGCGGCCACGACGATGGCCTCGCCGCCTTCATCCACGATGGCCTGCTTGGTCAGCTCGGCGTGCTCGGGCGCGATGTCGACGAGGACGACCTTGGCGCCCTCGCGGCCCAGCAGGATGGCGCTGCCCTTCCCGGTGCCCACCCCCGGACCTGGGGTGGACCCCGCGCCGGTCACGACGGCGACCTTGCCTTCGACCCTGCCGACTCGTTCAGTCATCTCTGCTGCTCCCTGCTTCCCTGTTTCGCTCTTGCTGGACCGTCATCGGCTCTGGTCAACCACGCCAGGACGTGAGCAGCGCGGCACCTGATTCGAACCCTCCGGCGTTGGTGACGACCGCGACCTCGGCACCGTCGACCTGCCGCTCCCCTGCCTCGCCCCGCAGCTGGCGCATCGCCTCGGCCGTGTGGCCGAACCCGGCGTGGAGCCGACCGCCCGACAGCTGGCCGCCCCACGTGTTGAGCGGGAGGTCACCGTCGAGGCCGATGCGCGTGCCGCCGTCGACGAACGCGCCCGACTCGCCCTTGCCGCAGAACCCGAGCGCTTCGAGCCACCACGCGACCTCGATGGTGAACCCGTCGTACAGCTGGGCGACGTCGACATCGGCGACGGTGAGATCGGTAGCCGACCAAAGGGCGCGGGCAGTGGCCCCGCCGACGTCGGCCATGTCCTGCCACTGGTCCCAGCTCGGACGCTGGTCGGTCACGCCGGCCATCGCCTCGATGCCCACCGGTGCCCGCAGGTCACGCGCGGTGTCCGCGGCGGAGATGACGAAGGCCGTGGCCCCGTCGAGCGGGACGTCGCAGTCGAACAGGCAGATCGGCGTGGAGATCATGCGTGAGCCGAGGTAGTCGTCGATGCTCAGCGGGTCTCGGTACACCGCCGCCGGGTTCAGTGCGGCGTGCGCTCGCTGGGTCACGGGGATCCAGCCGAGCTGCTCGCGGGTGACGCCGAACTCATGCATGTACCGAGTGGCGTACGGGGCCACGTGGACAACGGGAGACAGGGCACCGAGCGGCAGGAGCCAGGCCATCGGACCTTCGGCCAGCGGCTTGGTGGATCCGTACGCCGGGCGGCCTCCGGCGTTGCGCGCCGCGCTCCCCTCCTTCACCGTGCGGTACACGACGACGTGACGGGCCTGACCCGCCGCCACCGCTTGGACCGCGGAGTAGAAGGGCAGGCAGAAGCCCTCGACCATCCCCTGTCGCCAGGTGGTGGTGAGGCCGAGCGCGTCCTGGAGCTCGTACAGGTTGGGGCCGCCGTAGCCGGGCACGTTGCCCACGCCGCCGCCTGGGAAGGTGGCCAGGCCATCGATGTCGTCGACGGCGAGGCCGGCGTCGGCGACCGCGGCGAGCACCGCGTCGAGCGTCAGCTGCATGGCCGTGCGGTCGACCTGTCGCCCGATCTCGGACTGGCCGACGCCGGACAGCACGGCCTTGTCCACGGCGCGTTCGCTCTTCACCTGCGACCACCTGTCGCCAGGAACGAGGGCACGAACACGCCGTCGGGGCCCGGCTCGAAGCCGATCTCGACACTCATGCCGATCGACACCTCGTCCGGTTCGCAGTCCCGGAGGCGACCGCCGATGCGCACGCCGGGGTGGTCGGCGAACTCGACCCACACCAGGGCGAACGGCACGTCCATGTCGGGCAGCCAGCGCTGGTGGTTCACCGTGAAGCTGTAGACCGTGCCCGGTCCGGCGATCTCGACGAACGAGACGTCCCGACCACGGCACGAACGGCAGATGCCGTACGGCGGATGGCTCTCGGCCGCGCACGCGTCACAGCGCTCGACGACGAGCCGACCCTCGGCGGCCGCGTCCCAAAACGGTGCGGTCTCCGGCGTGACAGCCGGCGGAATCCCGACGACCGGGCTCATCGTCAGAACGTGCCCCGGCCGGAGCCGGCGCCGAACATCGCCCGTCCATCGACAAGCCCCACCCGGTCTCCCATCTGGCGGTGTCCCATGCGTCCCTGATCGGTACGGTCAGACGACCGAGATGGCGCGCTCGGGACAGTTGCGCTCGGCGTTGCGCACCTTGTCCTCGAGCTCGGCCGGCGGGTCGGCCATGACCACCGTGGCGTGGCCTTCGTCGTCGAGGTCGAAGACCTCGGGGCAGATCGACCAACAGCGGGCATGGCCCTGACAACGGTCCTCGTCGACCGTGACGTGCATCCCCGCTCCCCGCCGCTCGGGCGGCATCAGACGGCTCCGGCGAAGGGTTCGAGGGTGGCGGGATCGGCCGGCTCGAAGTCGTACACCCGGCAGGCGTTGCCGACCATGATCTTGTACTGCGTCTCCTCGGGCAGGTGCCCGAACCAGCCCTTGGTGTGCTTCATGGTGTCGGGCCACGTCGAGTCCGAGTGCGGGTAATCGCACTCGAGCATGACGTTGTCTTCACCGATGATGTCGAGCAGGCGGATGCCGGCCTCGTCCTCGATGAACGTTCCGAACACATGGTCGGCGAAGAGCTGACGGATGTCGGTGTCGAGCGAGAAGTTGCCCTCGGCCATCTCCTCGCCGCGGTCATGCGCCGCGCTCATGTTGATGTCCATGCGCGACGCCCAGTAGCGCTGCTTGTCGATGACCTGCTCGGCGCGCTCCAAGAAGTAGGGCATCCAGCCGATGGACCCCTCGGACAGGGCGATCTTGAGGTTGGGGTGCTTGGTGAAGTTGCCCGAGAACAGCCAGTCCATGAGCGTGCCGGCCTGGTTGGCCGCGGCGGAGTAGGCCATGAACGCCAGGGTGGGCATGTCGTCGGACGTGCGGATGAGGTTGGACGACGAGCCCACGTGCATCGACACGACCATGCCGGCGTCGTTGGCAGCACCGAAGACGGGATCCCAGTAGTCGGTGTGGATCGATGGCAGGCCGAGCTTGGTGGGGTTCTCGGAGAAGGCGATGGACTTGGCGCCCAGCGCCGCGGTCCGCTCGATCTCCTTGGCCGCTGCGGCCGGATCCCACAGCGGGATGATCATCATCGGGATGAAGCGACCAGGGAACGCGCCGGCGAAGTCCTCGAGGATGCAGTCGTTCCAGGCCCGCACGCAGATGTGGGCGAGGTCCTTGTCCTTGGCCTCGTGGAAGATCTGGCCGCAGTAGCGCGGGAACGAAGGGAAGAGGATGGACGACAGCACCCGGCCTTGGTCCATGTCAGCCACCCGGGCGGCGGGGTCGTAGCAGCCCTCGCGCATGTCGGCGTAGCCGATGGGCTCGGGCGAGAACTCCTCTTTGGACTTGCCGGCCACGGCGTTGAGGCCGTTGGTGACGATCTGTCGATCCTCGTAGACCCAGAACTC
>CAZALT010000133.1:0-6151 GCA_964485515.1 uncultured Rhabdothermincola sp.
CGGGGGGTGCGACCAGCACTCCTGTCGCCGTGAGCTGGATGCCGAGCGGTTCTGCACCACATGCGGCCGGCGCCTCCGCGTGCTCATCACGCCCGCCGGGCACAGCTCGAGCTGCCGCACCCACGGTCCGCTGGCGACCTGACCGCACGCGACGTGAGCCTGGCGGACGTCTCTGAACGGCGCGGAGTCTCCAACCTGACGTACTTCCAAAGTCCCGACTCGCTCGCCGCTCACGCCCGGTTGTCGCTCCTGGAGACGACTGCTGATGGGCGGGTCTTCCGGGTCGAGGCCGATCCGGCGGCATGCGACCCGTAGAGTCAGGAACCGTGCGAGACGACATGACCTCGGAGGGGGAGCCCCCGATCGCCGCTGAGTCGGGACTCGCTGGTGCCGACCTGCTCGATCTGGCGAGCGAGCTGGCCCAGCTCGGTCGTCGGGTGCGCGACGCGGTGCGGTCGACGGGGGCGGAGTCGGACCACGACGTCGTCCGGTCCGAAGGTGGTGACGACGTCTACGGCGTCGATGCACGAGCAGAGACCGAGCTCCTCGCAGGCATCGCCGATCTCGGTTCCCGCTGGGCGGGCACCGCGATCGTGGAGGGCCACGACGATCCGATCGCCTTCGGTGACGACGCCTCAGGTTCCGATCGGTCGTGGCGGATGATCGTCGATCCTGTCGACGGCACCCGCCCCTTCCTCGCGGGCAAGCGCTCGGCCTGGGTGCTGCTCGGGGCTGGTCGCGGGGCGACGACCCTCGAGGACCTCGAGATCGGCGCGATGGTCGAGATCCCCACCGACCGGGCCCGGATCGGAACGGTCGCATGGGCGGCCCGAGGTCTCGGCATCCACGCGGTGGACGACGACCTCACCGGGGTCGGAGGATCGACGCCCACCGAGCTCCGCCCGAGAAGAGACCACCGGATCGACCGCAGCTTCGTCACGGTCGTGCGGCTGCTGCCCGGCAGTCACGGTCCCATCGGGGCATGGGCCGACTCCCACCTCGCCGGATTCGAGGTGTGGGACGACCTGGCCCCCTGCACCGGAGGGGCGATGGCTGGGCTCATGCGAGGCAGCGACACCGCCGTGTTCGACCCTCGGCCGCTGCTCGATCCCACCGGATTCGCCTGCCACCCCTACGACCTGTCCGGTCTGGTCGTCGTGCGCGAGGCCGGCGTCATCGTCGAGGCGTTGCCGTCGGGTCCGCTGGACATCCCCCTCGACACCGAGACCGACGTGGCGTGGGCGGGCTACGCGAACGACGAGATCGCCACACGGCTGCGCCCGAGCGACCTGCCCGAGCGCCGCTGACGCTGCATTGACGCGAGGTGCTGGTGGGGTGAACGCCGAAGGTGGCGGGGGTCCACCGGCAGCGGGGTACGGTCTGGTTGGCTGTTCAGCAGCAGATGAACCCGCACGGGCATTGGGGATGCGGGGTCGGCCCAACTTCTCGCGCTCCGACCGTCCCCAGGTAGGTCCCCTTCGTGGCAACCAAGCAGCAGAACCGATCGAGTGGATCCAAGCGGCCACCCGCCAAACGGTCGACGTCCAGCTCTCGCAAGGCGCCCGCCCGGTCGAACGCGCGCAAGACGCCTCCTCGTCCGTCGACCACCAGCAAGGCCGTCGAAGGGGTCCGGTCAACCTTCGATGGCCACTGGCACGACATCTGGGGCGTGCTCGCCATCGCCGTGGGGGTGCTGACCGGTCTCGGCCTCTACGCCGACCTCGCCGGTCCCGTCGGCGAAGGCCTGGCCGACGTGCTGGGAAGCGCCCTCGGCCGGTTCTCGCTCGTCGTGCCCGTCGTGCTCGTCCTGGTGGGCGCCGCGCTCGTCCGTGGTCCGCGGGCCGCGAACGACGAAGGCGACGCGGAGCGCGACCTCGCCATCGGTGGCCTGCCGGTGCGGTGGATCGTCGGCGGCGTGCTGCTGTTCGTCGCCGCGGCTGGTCTCTTCCACCTGGCGGGTGGCCGGCCGGAGAGCTCGGCGTCGGCCGACGACCTGGCCAAGGCCGGCGGCTACCTCGGAATCGGGGTGGGTGGATCGCTGGCCAACCTCTTGGGCGTGTGGGGTTCGGCACTCGTGCTCGTCGCGGTGGGCATCATCGGACTCGTCATCGTCACGGGCGTGTCGGTGCGCACCGTTGCAGGACACACCGCCACCGGCGTCCGCCCGGTCGGCGACGTCGCCAAGCGGTCCGTCGGCTCGCTGTTCCACCTCGGCCACTCCGAGGGGGAGGCCGACGAGGAACCGGCCGGTTCCGCGGTCGATCTTCGCGACGAGCCGAAGCGCAAGCGCAAGCCGAAGGTCGCGCCCGAGGTCGAACCCATGCCGGAACCCGCGGTCATGCCGGGCATCGACGGGTTCGCCGAGCCGACGGTCTTCATCGCTGGTCAGGACGACACGCCGTACGACGCCGCCGGCGACATCGAGGAGCCCGAACTTGAACCCGAGCCCGAGCCGTTGCACGTGCCGACCGCGGAGGACGTGCCGTCCGAGGTCGAGCAGATCGCCATGGACCTCGGCCCCGTCACCCGCAAGCAGAACTGGAAGCTGCCGAGCATGAAGCTGCTCGACCGCGCCGAAGCGGCCGAGGTCGACAAGGCACTGGTCGAGGAGCAGGGCCGCACGCTGGAGAAGGCGCTCGCCGACCACGGCGTGCACACTCGTCTCGTCGGCATGGTCGTGGGTCCCACGGTCACCCGCTTCGAGCTCGAGCTCGGCCCAGGCGTGAAGGTCTCGAAGGTCACGAGCCTCAACAAGGACATCGCCTACGCCATGGCGTCGCCCGACGTCCGCATCCTCGCCCCCATCCCCGGTCGTCAGGCCATCGGCGTCGAGGTGCCGAACGTCAAGCGCCAGGTCGTCGCCCTGGGCGACATCCTCGCCTCCGAGGAAGCCAAGAACGCCAAGCACCCGCTCGAGGTGGCCATCGGTCGCGACATCAACGGGCGCGCCATCCTGGCCAACCTCGCCACGATGCCCCACGTGCTCATCGCCGGTGCGACGGGCGCCGGCAAGTCGTCGGGGATCAACTCGCTCATCACATCGGTGCTCATGCGCACGACTCCCGACGAGGTCCGCATGATCCTCATCGACCCCAAGCGGGTCGAGCTCGGCCAATACAACCGGCTTCCGCACCTGCTGACCCAGGTCGTCACCAATCCGAAGAAGGCAGCCAACGCCCTGGCGTGGGCGGTCAAGGAGATGGAGCGTCGCTACGACCTGCTCTCCGAGCTCGGGTTCCGCGACATCACCGGCTACAACGACGCGGTCGATCGCGGGGACCTCCGCGGCGACGATCCTGACGACGAGCAGTACGAGCGTCTTGCCTTCATCCTCCTGGTCGTCGACGAGCTCAACGACCTGATGATGGTCGCGGCTCGCGACGTCGAGGACTCCATCATCCGCATCGCGCAGATGGCCCGCGCCGTCGGCATCCACCTCGTGATCGCGACGCAGCGTCCCTCGGTGAACGTCATCACCGGTGTGATCAAGGCCAATGTGCCTGCCCGCATCGCCTTCGCCGTGTCGAGCCTCGCCGACAGCCGGGTCATCCTCGACCAACCGGGAGCGGAGCGCCTCGTCGGCCGAGGTGACATGTTGCTGCTCGGCCCGTCTTCCAGCATCGCCCAGCGCGTGCAGGGGGCCTGGGTCAACGAGAGCGAGGTTCGCGCCGTCGTCGGCCACTGGCGGCGCCAGGCCCCCGACGTCGAGTACGTGCCCGGTGTCGAAGGGTCCGACGACGACTCGTCCACGGGTGCGTCGAGCACGGGTTCCGGTGGTGGCGGGGGAGGAGCGGGCGACGACGACGATCTCCTCGTGCAGGCCACCGAGCTCGTCGTTCGCTCGCAGCTCGGTTCCACCTCGATGCTCCAGCGCAAGCTCCGGGTCGGCTTCGCTCGCGCCGGTCGTCTCATGGACCTGCTCGAGCAGCGCGGCGTGGTGGGCCCGTCCGAGGGCTCGAAGGCCCGCGCCGTGCTCATGACGCCCGAGGAGCTCGATGCCGGCGCGACGGTCGGCACCCCGATCGCCGCTGCCCTCGACGACCTGCCCGACGAGAACGGGAGCTCGTCTTCCGAGGACGCCTTCGACCTCACCTGACGGGGCACGCTCCGGCGGTTCCTGATCTCGAAGACCTCGTGGCGACTCCCTGACGCCGCGAGGTCTTCGTGGGTCTGGGCTCGAGTGGATCGGGTGTGGGGCGCCGTGGCCCAGGTCCGCGTTCGGGTGAGGTCGGCCGCTACGGTCACCAGCATGCGATGGACGGTGCACGGCGAGCGTTCGATCTACGAGAGCTACTGGATGAGCCTCGCCATGGTCGACGTGGAGATCCCGGGTGGGGAGCGGTTCGAGCACCACGTGATGCGGGCCCCCGCCCCCGCCGCCGGCACGGTGGTCATCGACCCGAGCCGCGGGGTGCTGCTGCTCTGGCGTCACCGGTTCATCACCGACACGTGGGGCTGGGAGCTCCCGGCCGGACGGGTCGACGACGGTGAGACCCTCGAGGCGGCCGCCGCCCGCGAGACCCTCGAGGAGACCGGGTGGCAAGCGGGCCCCCTCCGTCACCTGACGACGTACCACCCGGTGAACGGGCAGTCCGACCTGCGCTTCGCGGTCTTCATCGCCGACGGTGCGACCTACGTCGGCGAGCCCACCGATCCGGGCGAATCGGAGCGGATCGAATGGGTCCCCGTCGACGCGGTCCGCACCGAGATCGAAGCCGGTCGCGTGCTCGACGGCCTGTCGCTCACCGGTCTGCTGTGGGCGCTCGCCTTCGGCCACATCGCTTGAGCGGTTGCACGGACCAGCCCGAACGGTGGAGCGAAGCGGGTCGGCCGGGTCCGTACCGGTAGGATCGGCGGCGATGTCCCGGACGTTCTGGGTGGAAACGCTCGGCTGCCCCAAGAACCAGGTCGACTCCGACAAGCTCACCGGCACGCTGCTCGCCGATGGGCTTGTTCCCGCGTCGACGGCCGAAGCCGCCGACCTGGTCGTGGTCAACACCTGCGCCTTCGTCGAAGAGGCCCGCCAGGAGTCCATCGACACCGTGCTCGCCTTCCGCGCCGAGCGCGGTGACGACGCCGAGATCGTGGTCACCGGGTGTCTCGCCGAGCGCTACGGCGACGAGCTGGCCGAAGCCATGCCCGAGGCCGACGCGGTCGTCGGGTTCGGCGTGCCCGTAGCGCTCACCAGCAAGCCCGCCGGTGTGGCGCTCCCGTCGTTCGATCTCCTCAACCTGCCTCGGCCCCGGTCGGCGTCGCCGTGGGCGTACGTCAAGGTGGCCGAAGGCTGCGACCGCAACTGCGGCTTCTGCGCCATCCCCTCGTTCCGCGGCAAGCAGCGGTCGCGCCCCATCGACGACATCTTGGGCGAGGTCGACGCGCTGGGGGCCCGCGAGATCGTGCTGGTGGCACAGGACCTCGCCGCTTTCGGACGAGATCAGGGCGTCGGTGAGCGGTCGATCGTCCCACTGGTTCGCGAGGTCGCCGCCCGGGTCGATCGCGTTCGCCTGCTGTACCTGTACCCGAGCGACCTCACCGACGACCTCATCGGTGCCGTCCTCGACACCGGTGTTGCGTACTTCGATCTGTCGCTCCAACACGTCTCGCCGCCGCTCATGCGCCGCATGCGCCGGTGGGGCAACGGCGAGAAGTTCCTCGCCCGCATCGCCGACATCCGCGCCGTCGAGCCGGCGGCTGCGTTCCGGTCGAACTTCATCGTCGGCTACCCGGGCGAGACCGAGGACGACCACGATCAGCTGCTCGACTTCGTCGACGAGGCCCAGCTCGACTGGTGCGGGTTCTTCTCGTACTCGCGAGAAGAGGGAACCTACGGCGCCACCCTCGACGGTGAGGTGCCCCCTGAGCTCGTCGCCGAGCGCCTGGCCGAGCTGCGCGACAAGCAGGACACGATCACCGCGGCCCGCCGCGACCTGCTCATCGGGAGCCACCTCGAGGTGCTCGTGGACCGCCCGGGCGAGGCCCGCAGCCACCGGGAGGCCCCCGAGATCGACGGGCTCGTCCTCGTCCCCGACTCCATGCCCGTCGGTGAGATCGCGGCGGTCGTCGTGACCGATGCGCTCGGACCCGACCTCGTCGCGGTGCCGATCGATGCGCCCGATGCCGATGCCGATGCCGATGCCGATGCCGATGCCGA
>CAZALT010000133.1:6251-10097 GCA_964485515.1 uncultured Rhabdothermincola sp.
CCGATGCCGATGCCGATGCCGATGCCGATGCCGATGCCGACCGCAGGCCGGCGGAGGCGTCGGCGTGACCACCTCCGACCAGACCGACCCGCCCCTGGGTGACCAGGCCTCGATCGGTCCCGAGCTGCCCGTGACGCCCGCCGACGGTGCATCGGTGGTCTCCGCCTTGACCTACGGCCCGTCGGCGCTGGCCACGCCGGCCAACTTCGTCACCGTGCTGCGCCTGCTCGCCGCGCCCATCCTCTTCGGCATGATCGCCGGTTCGGTGGCGACCTGGCCCAACTTCGTGCTGTGGACCGTGCTGGCATCGACCGACTTCGTCGACGGCATGATGGCTCGTCGGCACGGCACCACCCGCAGCGGAGCGTTCCTCGACCCGCTCGCCGACAAGGTCCTCGTGCTCGGCGCCCTGTTCGCTCTCGTCGCCGCCGACACCTTCGCGCTCGTCCCGGTGCTGCTCATCACCTTCCGGGAGATCGGCATCAGCCTGTTCCGGGTGCACCTCGGACGGCAGGGCCTCGCGGTGCCGGCCCGCCAGACCGCCAAGATCAAGACGTTCCTCCAGGCCCTCGCCGTTGGCGCCGCGCTGCTGCCACCGATCACCGGGTACGCCTGGATCGCAAACGCCCTCCTGTGGGCCGCGGTGTTCATGGCGCTGTTCAGCGGACTCCAGTACCTCATCGACGGCCGCAAGGCCGCGTCGACCATGGCGCGCTGATGGTCAGGGCCCGTTGGTGACCGAGCCGTGACCGAGGCATCGGCCCGCGATCTCGCCCCCCGTCATCTGCGCATCGAGGTGGTCGCGGTGGGCACCGAGCTGCTGCTCGGCCAGATCGTGGACACGAACTCGTCGTGGATCGGCGAGCAGCTCGCGCTCGCCGGGCTCGATTCGTACTTCCAGACCAAGGTCGGCGACAACTGGGGCCGCATCGCCCAGGTGCTCGAGATCGCCCTGAGCCGGGCCGACGCCGTCATCGTCTGCGGAGGGCTCGGACCCACCCAGGACGACATCACACGCGATGTCATCGCGGAGGTGATGGGTGTCGACCTCGAGCTCGACGAAGCCATCGAGGAGCGCATCCGCAACATGTTCGGCGACCGCGGCCGCACCATGTCGGCCAACAACCTGCGCCAGGCCATGGTCCCGGCGGGAGCCTCGACCATCGCCCAGCAGCCGGGCACCGCCCCCGGGCTCGTGTGCCCGGTCGAGGTCGACGGCGAGCACAAGGTCATCTACGCCGTGCCCGGCGTGCCGTACGAGATGAAGGAGATGGTGGCCGGCACCGTCATCCCCGATCTCCAGGCCCGATCCGGGATCGCCGCGGTCATCGGCAGCCGCGTCCTGCGGACGTGGGGCCAGTCGGAGTCTGGTCTGGCCGAGATGCTCGCCGACCGCATCGACGAGCTCGACCGAACCGGCACCGCAACCATCGCGTTCCTGGCCAGCGGCATCGAAGGGCTCAAGGTGCGGATCACCGCCAAGGCCGCCACGATCGACCAGGTGGACTCCGTCCTCGACGCCGAGTCCGCGGTCATCGCCGAGCTGCTGGGCGACATCGTGTTCAGCGTCGACGACGAGAACATGGAGCAGACCGTGGTGCGTCTCCTGCGCGAGCGGGGGTTGACCATCGGCACCGCCGAGTCGATCACCGGCGGGCTGATCGCCGCCCGGCTCACCGACGCACCGGGATCCAGCGAGGTGATGCGCGGCGGCGTCGTGTCGTACGCGTCCGAGGTGAAGTTCGACGTGCTCGGCGTGCCTCGGGGACCGGTCGTCAGCTTCGAGGCCGCCGAGGCGATGGCCGACGGCGCATGCCGGACCCTGAAGGCGGACGTGTCCATGGCGGTCACGGGCGTCGCCGGACCCGACCCGATGGAGGGCGTCCCGGTGGGCACGGTGTTCATCGGCACGAGCGTCGGAGGTGTCGTCGAGTCGACGCGGGTGCGTCTGCCGGGTGGCCGGGAGCAGGTGCGCCAGTTCGCGGTGATCTCGGCGCTCGACGTGCTACGGCGCCGGCTGCTCGAGGGCTGACCGGCGGTGGGCAGGTCGTGAGTCGGCTCTTCATCGGGATCTACCCTCCACCCGAGGTCGTCGAGGTGATCGGGGAGTTGCCCCGTCCCGAGCTGACCGGCGTGCGCTGGGTGCCCGAGCACCAGTGGCACATCACGCTGCGGTTCTTCGGCGACGCGGACGACTCCGAGGTCCTCGCGGCCTTCGACCGGATCGACCTGGGTGAGGCGGTCGTGGCGCAGCTCGGCCCGTACGTCAGCCGCCTGGGGCGAGACGTCGTGTGCATCCCGGCTCTCGGACTCGACGGGCTCGCCGCTCAGGTCTTGGCGGCCACCAAGGACGTCGGTGACCCGCCCGACCCCCGACCCTTCGCCGGGCACCTCACCCTGGCTCGGCTGCGGGGCCGCGGCACCTGCGGTGTGGCGGGGGAGCGGTTCACCGAGTCGTTCCCCGTGCGCGAGATCGCCCTCGTGCGATCCGTGCTCTCGTCGAGCGGAGCCGAGCACGAGGCGATCACCACACGAACGGTCGGCTGATCGGGGCGAGCTCCGATCTGGGTAGGCGGCGTCAGCCGGCGGCTGCGGCGTCCTGGTCGAGGCGGAGCGACGCGGAGTTCATGCAGTAGCGCTCGCCGGTGGGCTGGGGGCCGTCGGGGAAGACATGGCCGAGGTGGGCGCCGCAGGTGGCGCACACCGCTTCGGTGCGCACCATGCCGGCGCTGACGTCGGTGCGGGTCTCTACAGCGTCGTCGCTGACCGGCTTCCAGAAGCTGGGCCATCCCGAGCCGGACTCGTACTTGGTGTCCGAGCTGAACAGCGGCGCCTCGCACACGATGCAGCGGAAGGTCCCGGCATCGTGGTTGTCCCAGTAGATGCCGGTGAAGGCCCGCTCGGTGCCCGCCTCCTGGGTGACGTGGAACTGCTCGGGCGTCAGGCGCTTGCGCAGCTCGGCCTCGGTGTGCTCGAGAGCCATGGCGGAACCTCCAGGTTCGGTGTCGGCTGGGATCGGGGGCAGGACCCACGCGGTTGTTCAACGCGGATCGGCGCGCCAACGTTCCCACATGGCGAGCTCGGCGAGCATCTGTGGCCGCGGCGGTGGGATCTGACGAGGACGGCCGTTCGGTCCTTGATCGAACAGCCGTTCGAAGTTACGCTCGTGTCGTTCCCAGCCGGCAGGACCACCTGGCGGCCGTCCGAGCCCACGGACCTGGTGGCGGGAGTTCCTGTCACAGCGCCTCCGTAGGTTCGTCCCACGAGCTGATCGCAGCTCCCAACCTCGTTGCGAGCCCACCAGGTCCCGCAACCCACCACACGCCAAGCGCAGAAACAGGGAGAACACCGTGGAGCGAGACAAGGCACTCGAGATGGCCCTCGGCCAGATCGACAAGCAGTTCGGCACCGGCTCGGTCATGAAGATGGGCGACAAGACCAACATGGCCATCGGCACGGTGCCCACCGGCGCCATGGCCCTCGACATCGCGTTGGGGGTCGGCGGTCTGCCTCGGGGCCGCGTCGTCGAGATCTTCGGCCCGGAGTCCTCCGGCAAGTCCACCCTCGCCATGCACGTGGTGGCCGAGGCCCAGCGCAACGGCGGCATCTGCGCCTACGTCGACGCCGAGCACGCCATGGACCCCATCTACGCGGCATCCATCGGCGTCGACGTCGACGAGCTGCTCATCTCGCAGCCCGACACGGGCGAGCAGGCCCTCGAGATCACCGACATGCTCGTGCGCTCGGGTGCGCTCGACGTCGTGGTCATCGACTCGGTGGCTGCGCTCACACCCCGGGCCGAGATCGAAGGCGAGATGGGCGACACCCACGTCGGCCTCCAGGCCC
>CAZALT010000134.1:0-8270 GCA_964485515.1 uncultured Rhabdothermincola sp.
CCGACTGCGTGTGGCGCTTGCCGATGGCGACGCAGTTCTTGGCCAGCTCGGCGATACCGAGGGTGTCCTCGTCGGTCTCGGTGGGCAGCCCGGTGAGGAAGTACAGCTTCACCCGGCGCCAACCCTGCGAGAACGCGGATTCGACCGCCTCGTACAGATCTTCCTCGCGGATGAGCTTGTTGATGACCTGACGCATGCGCCACGTGCCCGCTTCGGGGGCGAAGGTCAGCCCGGTGCGCCGGGCTCGCTGGAGCTGGGTGGCGATGCCCACGGTGAAGGCGTCGACACGGAGGCTCGGCAGCGAGACCGACACCTGCTGGTTGTTCACGTCGGTGTCGATGACGTCGCGCACCACGTCCTCGACGTCGCTGTAGTCCGCCGTGGACAACGAGGTGAGGGCGACCTCGTCGTAGCCGGTCCGTCGGATGCCCTCGGTGACCATGGTGCGCACCTGGTCGGCGGGGCGCTCACGTACCGGGCGGGTGATCATGCCGGCCTGGCAGAAGCGACACCCGCGGGTGCAGCCCCGGAAGACCTCGACGTTGAGGCGGTCGTGCACGACCTCGGTGAGCGGCACGAGCTGGTTCTTGGGGTACGGCCAGTCGCCGAGGTCGGCGATGGTCCGCTTCTCCACGAGCTCGGGGACCTCGGCGAAGCGCGGGACGGCGGGCAGCAGCGAGCCGTCGTCGTCGTAGCTCACGTCGTAGAGGGACGGGACGTACACCCCGGGGACCTGGGCCAGTCCGCGCAGCAGCTGCTCGCGGCTGTCGGGGGCGGTACCCGACACCTCCAAGCCTGCCTTCCATGCGGCGATGACCTCGCTCATCTCGCCGACGGCTTCCTCGCCGTCGCCGAGCACGACGGCGTCGAGGAAGTCGGCCAACGGCTCAGGGTTGTAGGTGCAGTGACCGCCGGCGATCACCAGCGGGTGATCAACACCGCGCGCCGCGCTGCGCACGGGTACACCGGCGAGGTCCACGCAGTTGAGGACGTTCGTGTAGACGAGCTCGGCCGACAGGTTGAACGCGAGGACGTCGAAGTCACCCGCGGCACGGTGCGTGTCCACCGAGAACAGCGGCAGCTCGCGGGCGCGCAGCAGCTCTTCGAGGTCGACCCATGGGGCGTAGGACCGTTCCGCCAGCGCATCGGAGCGCTCGTTCAGGATCTCGTAGAGGATCTGCAGTCCCTGGTTGGGAAGGCCGATCTCGTAGGTGTCCGGGTAGATGAGCAGCCAGTTGACCTTGGCCGGGTCGGGCTGGGGTGACTGGGCGCCGTCTTCGAGGCCGATGTAGCGAGCAGGTTTCTGGACCTTTGCCAGCAGAGGTTCCAGCTGGGACCAAAGATCATGCATGTGCGGTGAATGGTACCGAACGGGCAGGTGAACTCGCGAACCCTCGGGGTTTCGGGCTCGGTCAGCTCGGTCGCTGCGCTCCCTCGCTGACCTCCCCCGAGTTCCTGGAGGGGCGGCTTCGCCGCTCTCTTCTTGGACTCCTCACGGCAAGCCGCTCGATCGACGCCGGGGGCCGAGCCCCCGGACCCCCGCTCCTGGCGCGACTGCCCGCCCCGCCCAACGAGCGTCGGTGAACTACCGGAACCGGCGCATGTGGACATTCATCACCAGGCCGAGCGAGGCGAATGTCACGATCACGCTGGTGCCGCCATAGGAGACGAGGGGCAACGGGATGCCGGTCACCGGCATGATGCCCATGGTCATGCCGACGTTCTCGAACACCTGGAAGGTGAACATGGCGAGCACCCCGGCGCAGTACAACGTGCCGAGCTGATCGCGCGATATCCCCGCGGTTCGCCAGATCCTCCACATGATCACGCCGTACAGCCCGAGCACCGTGGCCGCGCCCATGAACCCCAGCTCCTCGCCCACCGCGGTGAAGATGAAGTCGGTCTGCTGCTCGGGCACGAAGCCGAGCTGGGTCTGGGTCCCCTCGAAGAGCCCTTCGCCGACGACCCGGCCGTTGGCGATGGCGATCTTGCTCTGGTCGACGTTGAGGCGGGTGTCGAGCTGCGCCCGGGTGGCGTTCTCGATCGAGCTGTCGGACTCGAGGAAGGTCGTGAGCCGGGCGACCTGGTACTCCTTGAGGACCCCCGAGTTCAAGGCCAGCACGACCCCGACCAGGCCGATCACGCTCAGGGCCAGGATGTAGCGCCCGCGCAACCCACCCACGAGCAGCATCCCCAGCACGATCGACACGAGCACCAGCACCGTTCCCAGGTCGGGCTGCAGCAAGATGAGGCCCATCGGCGCGCCGGTGACGACCAGCAGGATGCCGAGCCGCTTGAGGTCGAGGTCGGCCGCCCACTCGGCCAGGAGCGCGCCGAGCACGACGATCACCGCGAACTTGGCGAACTCGGACGGTTGGAGCGATATGGGCCCGAGGTCGAACCAGGCCTGCGCGCCGTTGACGTCGCTGCCGAGCGGCGAGAGCACCAGGACGAGCAGCAGCATCGCCCCGCCGTACAGCAGCCACGCCCAGTCGCGGATCCGGTGGTAGTCGATCAGCGCCACGACCCCCATGACCACGACGCCGATCCCGACGAAGAGGGTCTGGCGCACGAGGAAGCTGACCTGGGGCGTGTCTCCCGAACCGCGCGTGGCGGAGAACACCATGAGGATCCCGAGCCCGG
Source organism: uncultured Rhabdothermincola sp. (assembly GCA_964485515.1). Taxonomy (GTDB): domain Bacteria; phylum Actinomycetota; class Acidimicrobiia; order Acidimicrobiales; family Acidimicrobilacustridaceae; genus CAZALT01. The sequence goes on from CAZALT010000134.1 coordinate 2,644, forward strand.
CCAGAGCGAGGCTGCACACCAGCAGGACCGGGTCGATGTGGCGCAGCGGAGCGGACAGGTCCCCACGGCTCCGATCGCGTCCGAGCACCGACTGGCTTCCGCCGAAGCCCGAGTTGGCACGCGTCGACGACGTGATCGCCACTACTCGGTCCCCGTCGCGATGTCGGCGGCCGCAGTCTGGTTCTGCCCGGACGTCTGCTCGTAGATCCGCCTCACGACGGGGGCTCCGCCCGACGAGCCGTTGCCGGACTCCTCGAGGATGGCGGCCGCCGCGTACTGGGGGTTGCCGACCGGAGCGAAGGCCGCGAACCACGACGAGTCGACCTTGCCTTGGACCTGGGCCGTACCGGTCTTTCCCGCCACCGGGTACATGGACAGGTCGAAGCCGTCGAAGACGTCCACCGCCGTACCCTTCGGCGAACGAGACGCGACCACACCTTCGAGCCCGGAGGTGACGGCCTCGATGTACTCCGGCGTCAACGCGATGTGCCGCACGACCACCGGCGAGACCTCTTCGACGACGCCTTGAGGCTCCGTCGTCGATGTCGGCGGGGCCAGGACCCGCCACACCACCTGCGGCTCGTACACGGTGCCGCCGTTGGCAAGCGTGGCATACGCGTTGGCGAGCTGGAGCGGGGTGACGAGCAGGTTTCCCTGACCGATGGCCATGGAGATGTTGTCGCCGGGCTGCCAGTACGGGGTGCCGTACTTCTGGTCCTCGGCGGACATCGCGTTGAACAGGTTCTCCTTCCATGTGCGGTCGGGAACCACGCCGGCACGCTCACCAGGGATCGGGACCCCGGTCAGCGATCCGAAACCGAACTCGCGATACCCGTCCTGCTGGGCGTTCGAACCGAGCTGGCCCTCACCCGTGCCCTCCCTGAGCCAGAAGAGATCGCCGAGTCGGTAGAAGTAGAAGTCGCTGGACACCGTGAGCGCGCTCGACAGGTTGACGTTGCCGTGGCGCGCTTCCTCGGCGTTCGCCCATGTCTTCTCGTCGTTGGCCCGCTCGTAGATGCCATCGTCGTACACGGTGTCGCTGGGTGCGACGAGGCCCGATCGCATCGCGGTGTACCCCGTGAAGGGCTTGAACGTCGATCCGGGCGCGTACAGGCCCTGGACGGCCCGGTTGAGCAAGGGGCGGACGGGGTCGTCGCGCAGCGCGTAGTAGCGGCTGGTGCTGATGCCGTTGACGAACTCCGACGGGTCATAGGTCGGGTAGGACGCCATCGCCCGCACGGCACCGCTGGCCGGGTCGACCACGACGGCGGAGCCCGCCGGCGCCGCCGCCTGCATCCGGAAGCGCCTGTTGCCCTCGAACACCGTTTGCCAGGTGCCTCGTTGGCGGTCGAGCGTCTCGACCAGCGCCTGCTCCGTGGTCCGCTGGAGGTCCAGGTCCAGCGTCAGCTGGACGTCGTTGCCCGGGACGGGTGCGGTGTAGGAGACGGTGCGCACCGGATCGCCGTCGGCGTCGACCTCGATCACCCGCTGGCCAGGCGTGCCGCGCAGTTGGGCCTCGTAGGCAGCCTCGACGCCCTCCTTGCCGATCTCCGAGTTCGGTTGGTACGGCTTCGCGTTCTCCTTGGGCTCGTCCTTGGTGCCCTGCTTCGCCTCGTACTCGGTCTCGTTGATGGGCCCGACGGTGCCGATGAGGTGGGCGGCGATGGGCCCCTCGGGGTACGACCGCACCGACGAGCGCACCACCGTGATGCTGGGGAACTCCTCGGACCGCTCGGCGATGTAGACCATGAGCGCCTCGGGGACATCGATGGCGACGGGGACCGGCTGGAGGATGTCGAACTGGTTGTCGTTGATCGCCTCGTCGACGTCGGCGACCTTGGTCGGCACCCCGAAGTCGGTGATGGTGGTGGCGATCTTCAGCTTGAGCGCCTCGGCCTGCGCCTCGGCCAACACGTTGAAGGCAGGGCGGTCCATCTTCACGACCAGCGATGTGCGGTTGTCGACCAGGACCTTGCCGCTGCGGTCGAGGATGCGGCCGCGGGGCGCCTCTTCGGTGATGGTGCGCGTCTTGTTCTGCTGGGCTTGGAGCTGGAATTGCGGCGCCTCCATGACCTGGAGGTAGTAGAGCCGAGCGAAGAGCGCGCCGAAGAGCGACACGGCGACAAGGCCGAGGATGCTCAGTCGGAGGCGGGTAGAGGCTTCTTCCACAGGTTCAGCGAGGTTGGGGTGCCAGCATGAGGGGGGCGGGCGCGTCGGGAGGACCGCCGGGTCCAGTTGACCACGGACGGCGGCCGATGTGCCCGCGGGGAACCAGGATCACCGACGACATGATCAACGGAGGGTGGGCCGGAGCTCGCGCTCGTCGCGCCAGACCCAACGCATGACCCGGAGGTAGAGGGGCGCGAGCATCGCGCCAAATACAGCTACCACGACGACGATCACGACCAGGCGCGCTTCGAGCACTCGGGCACGACCCAGCACCCAGGCCGAAAGTGCGTAGGCGACGACACCGAGGGCGCACATCCCCGCGGCGAGCACGGGCGGGAACAGGCGATTCGATCGCAGCACCATCCCTTCAGCTCGACCGCTCAGGTACCCGATCCCCCCATACACCAACGCCGCGAGCCCCAAAGGCGTCTGGGACAACAGGTCGAGGGTGAGCCCCGCGAAGAAGCCGACGATGGCCCCACGTTCGGGTCCGCACGCCATCCCACCTGCGACGGCCAGGACCAGGAAGAGATCGGCCGCGGCGCCGTCGATGCGCAACTGGGAGAAGACGCCCCACTGGAGCACCGCGGTCGAGGCGAGGACCAGAGCGAAGCGCAGCACGGGCTTCATGTCACCCGCCGATCACCGGGGCCTGCCACAGCACGACCGTGACGTAGGTGAGGTCCGACACGTCGGCCGACATCTGGATGTCGAGCGAACGCTCGAGCGACGACGGCTGGTCGCTCACCGCCGACAGCGTGCCGATCGGGATTCCCTGCGGGTACGGGCTGCCGAGCGTGCCGCTCGTGACCAACAGCTGCTCGGGGTGGACGTTGCCGGTGACATCGACCGTCCCGCGCAGTCCACCCCCGTCGGAGACCCCCGAGAGCACGCCCTGCACGTTGGATCCGACCGCGGTGAACCCCACGGCGAAGTCGCCGCTCGTCAGCAGCTCGACGGTCGCGCTGCTCGGCGACGTCTGCACGACACGGCCGATGAGTCCTTTGCCCGTGACCACCGGCATGTCGACCGCGATCCCCGAGCTCTCGCCCTTGTCGATCGTGATGGTGGTGTCGAAGTTGCTGATGGATCCCCCGACGACTCGAGCCTGGACCGTCTCCACGTCACCGAGGTACTCGATGCGGGCCTGTTCGAGCAGCCGGCGGTTCGATTCCTTCGCCACCTCACCGCTGGTGACCTGACCTTCGAGGTCGTCGATCTGGCGGCGCAGCTCCTCGTTCTCCTTCGCCAGGTCGCGCTGGTCGAACGCACCCGACCACGCATCGCCAACCGGCTCGAAGACGTTGCCGAAGAAGTCGCCCACCGGCGTGAAGACGCCGAGCACCGTGCTGCGGGCGTTCTGGAGCGGACCGAACCCGCGGAAGTCGAGGGTGAGCAGTGTGATCGACGTGAGCACCAGGAGCGCCAGCGTGAACTTCGAACGCCCTGAGCGCCGGGACGAGACCACCGCGAGGTCAGCCGGTGACGTTTGCTGAGAACAGCACGCCCTTCAAGGCATCGAACTCCTCGAGAGACTGACCAGAGCCGATCGCCACCGCGTAGAGCGGGTTGGGGGCGATGACGATGGGCATGCCCGTCTCGTGCACGAGACGGGCATCGATGCCGTTGAGCAGGGCGCCACCACCAGCGAGGACGATGCCTTGCTCCATGATGTCGGCCGCGAGCTCGGGCGGCGTCTTGTCGAGGGTGACCTTGACGGCGTCGACGATCGCCGCGACTGGCTCGGCCAGCGCCTCGCGGATCTCGTCGGTGGACGTGACGATGGTCTTGGGAAGACCGGTGACGAGATCGCGACCGCGGATCTCGGCGTGCAGCTCCTGCTCGAGCGGCCACGCCGAGCCGAGCGCCATCTTGACCTCTTCGGCGGTTCGCTCTCCGAGGGCGAGGCTGTATTCCTTCTTGATGAAGTTGATGATGGAGTTGTCGAGCTCGTCGCCGCCGACGCGCACCGACTGGCTGGTGACGACGCCACCGAGCGAGATGACCGCCACCTCGGTGGTGCCACCGCCGATGTCGACGATCATGTTGCCCGTCGGCTCCTGCACCGGAAGACCGGCGCCGATGGCCGCCGCCATGGGCTCCTCGATGATGTAAGCCGGCTTGCGGGCCCCGGCGAACTCGGCGGCTTCCTGCACGGCGCGCTGCTCGACAGGAGTTATGCCCGACGGCACCGCCACCACCATGCGGGGCTTGGCCCAACGCGAGCGGTGCACCTTCTGGATGAAGTAGCGGAGCATCTTCTCGCAGTAGTCGAAGTCGGCGATGACGCCATCTTTCAACGGGCGGATGGCCTGGATGTGAGCGGGTGTGCGCCCGATCATGCGCTTGGCCTCGATGCCGACCGCGACCGGGCTGCCGTCGGTGGTGTTGATGGCGACGACCGACGGCTCGTTGAGGACGATGCCTTCGCCCCGCACGTAGATCAGGGTGTTGGCCGTACCGAGGTCGACCGCCATGTCGCGACCCATCAACGTCGAGAGCGGCGAGAAGCTCGAGTTGGCCATGTCAGGCGCTCCGGGGATGGCAGGGGGCGATCACGGGACGGGATCGATCGCCTGGGATGCGGCGATCGGTGCTGCGAGCGATGCGTTGGACGAACACTACGTCAGCCCGGACGACGTTGTCGGGGCAGCTGCCGAGCCGCTGCGCCTGGCGACGCGGACTCGGTCACGAGCGAGGAGCTCGAAACGGAATCCTACTGCGTCGTAATGAAACCGCAATAGTCGAACGAACCATGTTGGCTCGGATCCACGCCCAACGGGTGGATGCCCACCCTCACGATGCGAACTGGCAGGGCGAACCGGCAGGCCAAGTCCGTCGCATGCGACGAATCGTCCCAGCCAGTTCGGCAGATCTTGCGCGCCGATGTGGTCAGGGCCTGACCCGTAGCGGCGGACCGCTCAGAGGTTGGGGAACCAGATGCCGATCTCACGCTCGGCGGACTCGGCCGAGTCGGAGCCGTGGATGAGGTTCTCGGTGAACTCGATGCCGAGATCGCCACGGATGGTGCCGGGCGCTGCGCCGCGCGGGTTGGTGGCGCCGATCATCGTGCGGGCCACCTCCCACGTGTCCTCGGGACCTTCGACCACGAAGACCACGGCCGGGCTGCGGGTGATGAAGTCGATGAGCTCCCCGTAGAACGGCTTGTCGGCGTGCTCGGCGTAGTGCTTGCCCGCCGTGTCGGTGTCGACGTTGCGGAGCTCCATGGCCACGATGCGCAGGTTGCGGCGTTCGAAGCGGGCCAGGATCTCGCCGACGAGTCCACGTTCGACGGCGTCGGGCTTGGCGATGAGAAGAGTGCGGTCCATAAGACCGGTCACGTTACGCGCCGACCTGCCCACCGGCGAAACCCGCTCGTCGCACCGGGCCGGAGGTCGGCATCTGGGTCAGTCGGGATCGTCGGGCCCGCCAGGCAAGTCGGGCCCGCCAGGCAAGTC
>CAZALT010000134.1:8370-10028 GCA_964485515.1 uncultured Rhabdothermincola sp.
GTCGGGCCCGCCAGGCAAGTCGGGCCCGCCAGGCAAGTCCGGCAGGCCGGGCAGACCAAAAGGACCAGGGAGACCGGCGCCGTCCGGCAGATCGGGGAAGTCGAGCAGATCGGCATCGTCGTCGGAATCGTCGGGAGGTTCCGGGAAGTCGGGCACGTGCGACGTGGAGGGAAGCGAGCCGACCAGGACCTCGCGGGCTTCGCCGGCCAGGTAGAGCGAGCCGGCGACGAGCACGACGCCCTCCTCGCCGGCCAGCGTGACCGCACGCTCGATGGCATCGGCGACGTCGGGGACCGTCTCGACCTCGACGTCGAGGGCCCGCGCCGCAGCGGCGAGCTCGGCGGGGGGCACGGCGCGGGGCGAGTCGACCTCGGCCGCGACGACGAAGTCGGCCCGGGTGGCACCGAGCGCCTCGAGCATCTGGGCCGGATCACGGTCCTGGAGCAGGGCGACGACCAGCACTCGACGCCCGCCGAGGTCGAACTGGTCGTCGAGGGTCATCGCCGCGGCAGCCGCGCCCGGTGGGTTGTGGGCCCCGTCGATGATCACGACCGGGGCACGGCGCACCAGCTCGAACCGACCGGGCACCAGGATCGACCCGTAGGCGGCCTCGACCACGTCGTCGGGCAGCTCACGGCCGAAGAACGCTTCGGCCGCCACGAGGGCGAGCATGGCGTTGTCGGCCTGGTGACGGCCGTAGAGCGGGAGGAACACGTCCTCGTAGGAACCGGCCGGCGTGAGCAGGTCGAGCACCTGGCCGCCGACGGCGGGCCGGACGTCGCGCACCTCGAAGTCGACGCCCACCACGGCCGAACCGAGCGAAGGCCTCGCCTGGAAGATCTCGACCAGATCCGGATCCTCCTCGCCGATCACGACGTAGGAGCTCGGTTTGATGATGCCCGCCTTCTCGCGGGCCACGTCGCCGCGCCAGTCCCCCGACAGGTCGGTGTGGTCCTGGCCGATGTTGGTGATGACCGCGACGTCGCCGTCGATCACGTTGGTCGCGTCGAACAGGCCGAGCAGGCCCACCTCGACGACGGCCACATCGACGGCGATCTCGGCGAACCAGGTGAACGCCGCCGCGGTGAGCAGCTCGAAGTAGGACGGCTCCACCCCCGCGAGCGGACTGAGCGTGGCGACCTCGCCGACGATCTGGCCGAAGGCGTCGTCGCTGATCGGTTCGAGGTTCCACTGGAGGCGTTCGTTGATGCGCTGGAGATGCGGGCTCGAGTAGGTGCCGACGGTGAGGCCCGACTCGATGAGCAGAGAAGAGGTGAGCCGGGCAACCGAACCCTTGCCGTTCGTGCCCGTGACGTGCACCGAGCGGAACGACCGCTCGGGGTTGCCGAGCACGTCGAGCAGCTTGCGCATCGTGTCGAGCGACAGCCCTTCGATGCGGCCGGCCCGGGCCTCGAGGTTGATGTGGCGATCGAGGAACGCGAGCGCGTCGCGGTACTCCACTAGTGCCGGGTCATGTCAGGACGCCGCACGACGGGGGCGCTGCTGGGCGGGCTGGCCCGAAGCACGGGGCACGAGCGTGGGGTTCACCTTGTCGAGGACCACGTCGGCATCGATGACGACCTTGCCGACATCGGTTCGACTGGGCAGCTCGTACATGGTGCCGACCAGCACCTCTTCGAGGATGGCGCGCAGACCGC
>CAZALT010000135.1:0-9747 GCA_964485515.1 uncultured Rhabdothermincola sp.
ATCCGTGAGGGTGGCCGTACCGTGGGCGCCGGCCGCGTCACCAAGATCATCAAGTGATCTCCCAAGAGACGATTCAGGAAGCGAACAAGTAGGCCATGGCTGACAAGCAGAAGATCCGCATCAGGCTCAAGGCCTACGATCACGAGATCATCGACCAGTCGACGAAGAAGATCGTCGAGACCGTCGTGCGCACCAATGCAACGGTGCATGGTCCGGTGCCGCTGCCCACGGAGAAGCACCGCTACACGGTGATCCGCTCGCCGCACAAGGACAAGGACTCGCGCGAGCACTTCGAGATGCGCATCCACAAGCGCCTCCTCGACATCCTCGATCCCACGCCCAAGACCGTCGACTCGCTCCAGCGCCTCGACCTCCCCGCCGGCGTCGACATCGAGATCAAGATCCAGCAGGCCTAACTCGGCCGAACTCCGCCGAACGCAGTCCAACGAGCCCGGATCCTCGACAGAGGGTCCGGGCTCGTTCGCTCCGGGTGCGAGGAGCATGTCCCGCTCGTTCTGGCGTTGGGTCACGGAGGCGGCCGGTAGGCTCCCGCTTGGACACGTCGAGCTGGGAGTGGGTCGACGCTCTTCGCCCGCCGAAGAGCAGGATCTCCCCTCGTGGGCAAAGAGGAGTTGGCCGTGGACCTGGTGGAGATCGAGTCGTTCGGCGGGCCCGAGGTGCTGGCGATCCGGCAGGACGACGTGCCGCTGGCCCCCGACGACGGCTACCTGGTCGAGGTGCGCGCCGCCGGTGTGAACTACGCAGACATCGTCGAGCGCCGCGGGCTGTACAAGAAGGACCAACAGGTTCCCTACCGCTTGGGAAAGGAAGCTGCGGGCGTTGTGATCGCTCGCGGTTCGCATGCGAACGAGTTCGATGTCGGCGATCCGGTGATCGTGATCACGTTCCGCAACGGTTGCTATGCAGAAGTGGTCGCGGCTCACGCCCACGAGGTGTTCCGTCCTCCTCGTGGTATGACCTTCATCGAGCTCGCCGCGTTCGGCACCAACTTCGCCACCGCGTGGTGGGCGATGCGGGAGGTGGCCCGAGTGCGAGCAGGCGAGTCCGCGCTCATCCACGCCGCGGCTGGAGGGGTGGGATCAGCTGCCGTCAAGCTGGCGGCGAGCATCGGCTGCGGTCCGGTGATCGCGACGGCGGGCGGACCGCTGAAGGGGCGCACCGCCCGCGATGTCGGCGCCGATGTCGTGATTGACTACCTCGACGAAGATCTGAGGCCCGTCGTGCTCGAAGCGACCGGCGGTGTTGGTGTCGACTACTGCCTCGAATCGGTGGGTGGGCAGACCTATGAGCGAACCCTCGATGTCATCGCGCCGCTAGGGCATCTCGTCGTGATCGGGTTCTCCTCGATCTCGAGTGACTACGCCAGTTCGATCCCCCGCCTCCACCCGCTGACCATGTTCCATCGGTCGTTCTCGGTCGGTGGCCTGAACATCGATGCCCTGAGCTTCGGTCATCAGCGCGCGACGTGGGACCGACTGGTGGACCACGTCGACTCCGTTGGCATCCGTCCCCTCGTCGGCCACGTCCTTGAGTTCACCGAGATGGCCCAAGCCCATCGGCTGCTGGAGTCACGAAGCAGCATCGGCAAGGTCGTCCTCACCCTCAGACCCGACGCGACGGATATCGCGGTGGCTCGTCCCGAAACCGTGGCATGAGCCCGGCGCGGTGGAGGCGAGACGTCCTCAATCGGAACCGTGTACGTTGGACCGAGACGCCGTTTCGATGCGATGGCCCGCCTCGGCGCACCTCGCACTCATCACGATCTGGCTGCTAGTAGGACGAAGGGCGCGGCGAAGGTTCGTTCCCGGAGCTGCGGTCCCAGGTCGCGCTCGGAATTCCTGCCAAGCGCGTGGCTAGGATCGCCGGGCGATGAACAAGGCACTTACGACTAGGGGACCAGGGTCCAGGGCCGTCAAGGTCAAGGCATCGACGGAATCCAGCGAAGCCACGGTTTCCCGTGGCGAGGCGGTCGGATCATCTCAAGCGCTGGGCATCCACTACCAGTCCCTCGACGGTCTTCGCGCCGTCGGGATGATCGCCATGTTCTTCGCACACAGCGAGTTCCGGGTGTTCGGCGGGGCCTACATGGCGCTGTCGGTGTTCTTCACGCTGTCTGGCTTCCTCATCACCTCGATCCTGCTGCGGCGGACGGAACGGGGCGGCGCGATGGGGTTCCGCAAATTCTGGAGCCAGCGATATCGACGCTTGTTGCCAGCATCCCTGCTCTGCCTGTTCGGTGTCGTGATATTCGCTGCCACGGTGGCCGACCCCGCGCAGGCGAAAGAGATCCCGGGGCAGGTGGCGGCGACGGCAGCCCAGGTCGTCAACTGGTTCTTCATCTACACCGAGAAGTCATACATGCAGCTGTTCGCGGCGCCGTCGCCTGTTCAGCACTTCTGGTCATTGGCGGTTGAGGAGCAGTTCTACATCTTCATGCCGTTCGTCTTCTGGCTGATGGTTCGGTACACCAAGACGCTCAAGCCGATCGCCGCGTGCTTCGGACTGGGAGCGATCGCCTCGGCAGTGTGGACGGTCTGGCTCTACCGTCAAGGGGCGTCTCTCGATCGCATCTACTACGGCACCGACACCCGGGCGGCCGAGATCCTGATGGGTGGTTTCCTCGCGGTTGTGCTGTACCGGTTCCCGCTGCGCCTGGGAGAGGTGGGCAAGCGAGTCATGGCGGTCGTCGGCGTCGTGGCGTTCGGGATCACGGTCTGGTGGTGGGCCACCGCGAATCTGAGCGACCTTTGGGTGTATCAGGGTGGCTTCCTGCTCGTTGCGACCGTTTCCTGTGCCCTTATCGCCAGCCTCATGAGCGGAGGCCCGGTCGCCTGGCTGATGTCTTGGGGCTTCCTCCCCTCCATGGGGCGCATCAGCTACGGCCTCTACCTGTTCCAGTGGCCGATCATGCTGTGGCTGACCTCCGACCGGACCGGCTTGCACGGATGGCCCCTCTTCATCTTGCAGTTGGCGGTCATCTTCGCTGTTGCCATCGCCTCGTACCACCTGCTGGAGAAGCCCATCCGCATGGGCATACCGGCGTGGCCGAAGGGTCCGGCGAGGTGGGCGGTGGCACCGGCGGTCGCCGTTCTCATCGTCGGTTTGGCCTTCGTCGTCGGCCATCGAAACGCAGGCGACCCCTCGAGCTCCTTTGCCTTCCCCATCTCTACGGTGTCGCCACTCGACGCCGAGTTCGATGTCTTGGTGGTCCCTGACCAGCAGACGGCTGGTTTCGCATCGGCACTCGTCGAGCGCGGCAATGCCCTCGGAACCTTCGGGGTCACGGTGGCGGAACCGTTCACATGTGAGGGTCTCGCTCCAAGCGCGGACGGCGAGACCTGCAGCAACTGGATCGAGGAGTGGCCGGCGCTGCTCGAGGAGGTCGACCCGGACCTCGTCCTCTTCTACGTCGACGACTGGGACGTGGCCCAGATCGAGAAGCTGTCGGAGCTGTCGATGGCGAACGATCCTGCGGCCGTGACCGCGTGGACCTCGTCGACGCTGGACGGGGGTTTCGACATCCTCACCTCGACGGGAGCGACGCTGATGACCGCACAGCTGCCGTTGTCGTCGACGGGCGAGGTGACCGATCCAGACGGACCGTTCAACCTCGCGATGGACCAGTTGGTCCAGGCCGATTCGGCGATCCAGCGCATAAGCACACCGCCGCCGCCGGCTGGCATGGCGCGCGTAGGCGAACCGTACGAGCAGTTCGTCACCAGCCATCTCGAGCCCAGGCTCGCGCTCGCTGCTGTGGAGCGGGTTTCGAAGGGTCCGAGGATCCTGATCGTCGGGGATTCGTTGGCCGCCAACATCGGGTGGGGGTTCGAGCGATGGGCCAAGGAGCACGATGCCGCCATCGTCTGGGTGGGCGCAACGGTCGGGTGCGGCATCCTCGATGAGGGTGAGGTCGGCGAAGCGATCGGGGCGCGGACGGAGGGTCTCTTCCCGGGGGACTGCCGAGACGTCCACGATGGATGGGTGCGTCAGGTCTCGGAGTTCCAGCCTGATCTCGTGATCATGTTGAGCTCGGTATGGGACCTCCAGGATCGGCAGCTAGCGGACTGGCCAGAGCCGTTGGCGCCAGGCGCCCCTGCCTTCGACGACTACCTGCTGCGCGAGTACCGCGAAGCGGTCGACGTCCTCTCGTCCGGAGGCGCCCCGGTGCTGTGGATGTCGGGTCCGTGTAGCCGTTCGGTGTCGATCGGTGGAGCCGAAGGCACGAGTACGGGAGCGTTCGAGGTGAGTCGGGTGCATCACCTCAACGACGAGCTCATCCCTCAACTGATGGCTGATCGGGACCAGGTCCGAACGTTCGACATCTTCCCGATCCTGTGTCCGGACGGCACCTTCACCGAGAGCATCCCCGGCGTCGACAACTTTCGCCCCGATGGCGCGCATCTGACCGAAGAGGGAGCAACGTGGTTCGCCGAGAACTACGCGGCGGAGATGATCGCGGCCGGCATGTCCTGATCGATCACACGTTCACCCGCCAGTTCCGGTGCCGGCCCACTCGACCACGGTGCCACCCCACGACATGCCGGCGCCGAAGGCGGCCAGCACGGCCACCGAGCCCGGCCGCAGGGTGCCCTCTCGCACGGCGGTGTCGATCCCGATCGGCACGGATGCGGCGCCGGTGTTTCCCACCGACACCCCGGTCAGCACGGTCTGGTCATCCGAGAAACCCGCGTCCTTGGCGCACTGCGCGATGAGCTTGGGGTTCGCTTGGTGGGAGATCAGGAGATCGACATCGGCGATGGTGAGCCCGGCCATCTGAGTCACGTCGTTCACGAGCTTCGGCAACTCCTCGAGCAGCAGCTCGGAGATGTCGCGGCCGCGCATCTGGAGGAAGTGGTCCGAAGGCCCGGCAACCCCACCGGGCGGGACCGGGGAGTAGCCGCCGACCGCGAGGTGGCCGAGGGATCCGTCGGTGTGCAACTTCGTCGCGAGGATCCCGCCCTGCTCGACCGGACCCACCACGACGGCCCCCGCTCCGTCACCGAAGAGCGGCCAGGTCCGACGATCGAGGGGATCGGTCATGCGTGACTGGATGTCCGAGCCGATGACGAGCACGTAGGGCCGCTTGGAGCTGTCCTCCACCAGGAGTCGAGCGACGTTCAAGGCGAAGATGAACCCTGCGCAGGCCGCGTTGAGGTCGAAGACGAAGGAGTCGGACGCTCCGAGGCGGTGCTGCACTCGCGTGGCGAGCGCGGGGACAGGAGGGTCGGCGGTCGCCGTCGCCACGATGATCGCCCGCACCTCGTCGGCGCCCAGTCCCGCGCTCTCGAGCGCGGCACGACCCGCCTCGGTCGCCAGGTCGGTCAGCGAGGTGTCGGCCGGCGCTCGGCGCCGCTCGCGGATCCCGGTCTTGCCCTCGGACCAGCCGAGCGGGACGCCGAGCTGCTGGTCGACCTCTTCACTCGTCACGATGAGGCTCGGCAAGCAGGAGCCGGTGCCGATGATGCCGGTCGACGCGGTCATCGCCGCACCGCGCGCTTCGCGGTCGTTCGCTTCTCGGAGGTCTTGGGCTTCACGGCATCACCTTCAGGTCCATCGCACGAGGGTCGTACCCCAGGACATGCCGGCGCCGAACGCGGCGAGCGCGACGAGCTTCCCTGCTTGCAAGCGGCCGTCAGCGGCCGCGACGTCGATGCCGATCGGCACCGAAGCGGCGACGGTGTTGCCGACGACGACGCCCGTATCCACGTTCTGCTCCGGGGCCAGACCGGCGCGCGCGGCGCAGCGGGCCACGAGCTTCGGGTTCGCCTGGTGGCAGATGAGGTAGTCGATGTCGTCGATGCGGAGACTGGCCTTGCGGGTCACGTCGTCCAGCATCTTCGGGAGCTCGTCGAGCATGAGGTCGGAGATGTCCTTGCCTCGCATCTTGAACAGATGATCCGAGGGTCCAGGGGTGGTGTCGGGCGGCGCCGGGCTGTACCCGCCGACCGCCAGGTCGCCGAGGGAGCCGTCGGTGGCCAACGTCGTCGCCAGGATGCCGCCGTGCTCGACGGGACCGAGGACCACGGCACCTGCGCCGTCACCGAAGAGCGGCCGGGTCCGGCGGTCGAGTGGGTCGGTCATGCGGGACCACACGTCTCCACCGATGACGAGGACATAGGGGCGGACCAACGCGTCCTCGACGAGCAGCCGGGCGACGTCGAGCGCGAAGACGAACCCGGCGCATGCCGCGTTCAGGTCGAAGGCGAACGCGTGCGACGCTCCGATCCGGCCCTGCACACGGGCGGCCACCGCGGGAACCGGGGGGTCGGGCGTCACCGTTGCGACGACCACGGCCCGGAGCTGGTCGGGTCGGACGCCGGCAGATGCCAGTGCGGCCTGACCCGCCTCGACGGTCAGATCGGTGAGCGATGTTCCGGCGGGTGCCCAACGGCGCTCTCGGATGCCCGTCGCCCGCTCGGTCCATCCGGTCGCGATGCCGAGCCGCTCGTCGATCTCGGTGCTGCTCACGACCAGGTCCGGGAGGGCGGAGCCCGAACCGACGATGCCCACGGTGGGCCTCATGCCTGCGGGCCTCATGGATGTCGCGGTCGGCCGCACGCCGAGCTGCTCGTCGTTCGGTTGCACTCCATGCACGTCCCCTGGGCTGACGGGTGCGACGCTCGCGCTCGCCCGTCTCGGTCCGATGTTCGCGGCCAAGGAACTCGTGCGGCGCGCGTCGGCCGGCTCAAGTGTAGCGGAGGGCCTGTTGTGATCCAGCGGGCGAGCACCCCACCGGCGGTGGTGCCGCCCGACGCCGTGATCCGGACGGCGACGTCCAAGGGATTCGGTCACGCCGATCGAGGAACCCTCGGTGCCGAGCCGGAATTGGAACCGGGTCGTCCCCAGCGCTACAGTTGCCCCCTCGTGCACCGGGACTTCTGACCCGAAGCACCGAAAGATCTATCCGCACCTCGAACCGACGTCTGCGTCGGCCCGGTCCATGTGACTCGGGTACCACGCAGCACAACCGAATCGGCGCTCCGCCGGGCTTTGCCCGTGCGGAGCGTTCGCGTGAGTGCCCGCCCCCCGACTTCGGTGGGGCACGGGACCCACCTCGATCGCAAGAGAAAGAACCTTGCCGGTATGGCGAACAAAGCAGTAGTCGGCCAGAAGGTCGGCATGACACAGGTCTGGGACGAATCCAACCACGTCGTCCCCGTGACCGTCGTGAAGGTCAGCCCCGCCCGCGTCGTGCAGATCAAGACCGTCGCGAACGATGGGTACAGCGCGCTCCAGGTCGCCTTCGGCGACAAGGACATCCGCAAGCTCAACAGCCCCGAGCGCGGCCACCTCGAAAAGGCCGGCGTCACCTCGGCTCGTCAGCTCGTCGAGCTGCGCGTCGACGACGTCAGCGACTACGAGCTCGGCCAGGAGATCGGTGTCGACGTGCTCGTCGCCGGCGAACTGGTCGACGTCACGGCCGTGAGCAAGGGCAAGGGCTTCGCCGGAACGATGAAGCGTCACAACTTCTCGGGTCAAAAGGCGAGCCACGGTGCCCACCGCGTGCACCGCAAGCCTGGTGCCATCGGCCAGTGTGCCACGCCGGCCCGGGTGTTCAAGGGCACCAAGATGTCCGGTCGCATGGGCGGCGAGAAGGTCACCACGCTGAACCTCGAGGTCATCGAGGCCGACGCCGAGCAGGGCATCTTGCTCGTCCGTGGCGCCGTGCCCGGCCCCAAGGGCGGCACCGTCATCGTCCGCAATGCCGTCAAGGCCCCGACCGGAAAGGCCGACTCCTGATGAGCACCCTCAAGGTCCGCACCCCCGAAGGCGCCGAGAACGGCTCGGTCGACCTCGACGAGCGGACGTTCGGCATCGAGCCCAACGTCGCGGTCATGCACCAGGTCGTCACCGCCCAGCTCGCCGCCCGTCGTGCCGGCACGCAGAGCACCAAGACCCGGGCCGAGGTCCGCGGCGGTGGCGCCAAGCCGTGGAAGCAGAAGGGCACCGGCCGAGCCCGCGCCGGTTCGATCCGCGCCCCGCACTGGCGCGGCGGTGGTGTTGCGCTCGGCCCGAAGCCCCGCAGCTACGCCCAGCGCACCCCCAAGAAGATGATCAACCTGGCGCTCCGCTCGGCACTGTCCGACCGCGCCGCCGAGGGCAACGTCATCGTCGTCGACGAGTGGGCCTTCGGGGCCCCCAAGACCAAGGACGCCATCGCCACGCTGACGGCCCTCGGTGTCGACGGCAAGGCGCTCGTGGTGCTCGGTGCCGACGACGCCAACGCGGCTCGCAGCTTCCGCAACATCCCGACGATCCAGATCATCGAGGCACGTGAGCTCAACGCCTACGACGTGCTGGTCAACGACGTCGTGATCTTCACCAAGGCCACCCTGCCCGGGTCCGAGGCCTGATGACGATGACGGACCTGCCTGCTCGCCCCGCACCCGATGCCGAAGCGCATCGGATCGTGGATGCGACAGATCGCGTCAAGTCGGTCTCCGACAAGACCGACCCCAGGTTCGAAGCCGCGCTGAACAAGGTCGACCGCGAGGCCGCCCGCCGGGCCAAGGCCGAGTCGGCCGACGCCAAGTCCAAGTCCAAGACCAAGAAGGACAAGTACCTCAAAGACGAGTCGACCGACCCGTCCGGCCAAGGTGACCCGTCCGAGACCGAAGCCCGCAAGGACCGCCCGGTCCGCCCGAGCTCCACGTCGTTCTCCTTCAACCAGAACGACGAAGAAGACCAAGCAGACACGGAGGACGTCCAGTGAAGGACGCACGCGACGTGATCCTCGAGCCAGTCGTCAGCGAGAAGTCGTACGCGCTGCTCGAAGAGAACGTCTACACGTTCAAGGTCCACCCGAGCGCCAGCAAGCCCGAGATCCACGATGCCGTCGAGAAGATCTTCGGCGTCAAGGTGGTCAAGGTGAACACGCTGAACCGCCCGGGCAAGAAGAAGCGCCGTGGTCTGCACTACGGCACGCGTCCCGACACCAAGCGGGCATTCGTCAAGGTCGCCGAGGGCGACCGCATCGAGCTGTTCGAGGGATAAGGCAGATGGCACTCCGCAAGCGCAAGCCGACCAGCCCCGGTCGCCGATTCCAAACCGTCTCCGACTTCTCCGAGGTCACCAAGACGACGCCCGAGCGCACCCTGCTCGCGCCCAAGCCGAAGACGGGCGGCCGCAACAACTACGGCCGCAAGACCGCCCGGCATCGCGGCGGCGGACACAAGCAGCGCTACCGCATCATCGACTTCCGTCGGGTCAAAGACGGCGTGCCGGCCAAGGTCGCGGCCATCGAGTACGACCCCAACCGCAACGCGCGCATTGCGCTGCTGCACTACGCGGATGGCGAGAAGGCCTACATCATCGCCCCGAAGGACCTCGGCGTCGGTGACACCGTGCAGAGCGGCCAGGGCTCGGACATCCGCCCCGGCAACGCTTTGCCCCTGCGCTACATCCCCGTCGGCACCACGGTGCACAACGTCGAGCTCAAGCCCGGTGGCGGCGCCAAGCTGGCCCGCAGCGCCGGTGGCAGCATCCAGCTGGTGGCCAAGGAAGGCGACTACGCCACCTTGCGCCTCCCCAGCACCGAGATGCGCCGCGTCCCGATCGACTGCCGCGGCACCATCGGCGAGGTCGGCAACGCCGAGTTCGAGCTGATCAAGATCGGCAAGGCCGGCCGCAACCGCTGGAAGGGCGTTCGTCCCCAGACCCGCGGTGTTGCCATGAACCCCGTCGACCACCCCCACGGTGGCGGCGAGGGCAAGACCTCGGGTGGTC
>CAZALT010000136.1:0-2678 GCA_964485515.1 uncultured Rhabdothermincola sp.
CGAGGATGCGCTGTCGTCGCCGAGGCCGGTGTACGGAGACGCCATGGCGGCGTCAGGAGACATCGTGTCGATCGGTGTCTTCCGGGGTGACGACCCGGAGCTTCTGTCGACGATCCTCACCTACCGGGTTGCCGGAGACGCGTTGACCCCGCTGTGGGACTTCCCGATCTACACACCCGACGGGACCGAGGACGAGGAGCACATCGCCGAAGACGCCTTCAACGGGATCAGCGCCGACGGTTCGGCGCTGGTCATCCACAGCCAGCTCAGCCTCTGGGCATTCGACCTCGAGACGGGCGAGGTCATCTGGCGGGCAACGCTCCCTGCCTGGCGCAACACCTCCATCGGCGCCGTGATCACGGGAGGCACCATCATCGACACCACGTTCGGCGGTCCAGCGGTGGTCGCCTTCTCGATCGAGGACCGGATCCGACCGATCCTCGAGATCGAACCGTCGGACATCTTCGGGGACGATGGACAGCACCGCGAGGTGGTCGGTCCGGTGGTCGCCGGTCGTCTGATCGTGGAGGGCAAGGACGTCAGCGGGAACCTCGTGGTAGCAGCGATCCCCGTCGGGTGAGAGGACCGGGCACCCTTCTCGTTCGTCCCCAGGTCGTCGCGGATCGTGTCGAGCATCGGGCCCAGCGTGCGGTTCCAGCGGCGCTTGTCGATCCGCACCCGCGACCGCGGGACCTCCCAGGTGTCACGGACTGCCCGATCGAGATCACCGGCAACGCGGATGCCGTGCGGGATCTGCTGGCGCTGCTCGACACGTTCGAGCTCTGGTTCGACATCGTCACCCCCTGACATGAGCTCGGCCGACGGGCGGGCCTCGACACCGCGCCGCCTGCCTGGCCCGCGTCGAACATAGGCTCACCACCCAACCACGATCGATCAAAGGACAAAGCCATGCTCAAGGCACTCCCCGGCCTACCCGACGATGTCATCGGCTTCGAAGCTGACGGCGAGATCCACGCCGACGACTACAAGACGGTGCTCATCCCGGCCGTCGAGCAGCGCCTGAACGCTGGGAAGGACATCCGCATCGTCCTGGTGTTCCCAGACTTCGCCGGCTACTCGGGCGGCGCCGCATGGGAGGACCTCAAGATGGGCCTCGGGCACCTCACCCACTGGAAGCGCATCGCCCTCGTGACCGATGTCGACTGGATGATCCACCTCACCAACCTCTTCGGGTGGATGACCCCCGGCGAACTCAAGCGCTTCCCCGCATCCGACCGCGACCCTGCCATTGCCTGGGCAGCCGGCTGAACGATCTGACCGGCACCGAGGCCAGTTCAGTCGTCACGGTCCAGGCCCGCATCGACGACGACAGCTACGACGAGTACCGAACCTGGCTCCAGATCACCGCCGACTCCGCCGACGTCTACGACACGCCCGACGACGACCGACATCTTGAAGCTCACCGACCACGACGACTGAAGGTCGCTTGCCGGGCGAACCTGGTCAGGCGTCGAACAGCACGTCGAGGAGCCGCTCCTCGTGGACGATGCGGCGGTGGTCGTTGAACACATCGTGGAGCTCGGCGTCCCACGGCGTCGGGCCCGCGGCGTTGCCGTCGATGGGCAGCGCGACGCCCGCGATCTCAGCATCGGTCAGCGCCGCGAGGTACGCGGTGCTCGACATCATCCACGGCGTGAGACCGCGACCATGCATCCGGGCGCAGATCTCGAGTCCGGCCGCGTCGAAGTCCCCGTGGTAACGCACCGAACACCCTGCTCCGACGAGAAGATCGGCCAGCATGGTGACCGTCGTCGAGGGGTTGCCGTTGGTGCACACCACAGCCTGCGGCGAGCCGATCTGCGCGGCATGCTCGATGACGCGCGGGTTCTCGACGACCAGCACGTCGGCGGTGGGGTCGAAGGCAAGTGCCAGGGTGTCGAGCGCCATTCGCGTCACGACGAACGGGACGTGAAGGTCGTTCGAGGTGAGCACCGCGACCGATAGTGCGTGGCTGTCGAGAAGCGGGAGTCGCCACGTCAGCGCGGCGCCCACGAGGAGGCTCCGGTGCGACCCGACCGAGGCCCATGGATCGGTGAGCGTTGGCGTGGCCCCAGCCTGGTGGACGAGCGCCCTCGCCACCGATCGTTCGAGCACGGTTCCGTCGTCGAGCGAATGAGAAGACCCGGTCACCGTCGCGGCGAGCTCGGTGCGACTGAAGGCGGCGCCATCGAGATCGTCGATCGCGTCGAGCACTCGGCGCACCTGACGGACCAATGCGACGGCCTCGTCTTGCTGCATCCGAGCGATCAGCCCGACCCGGATGACGTCGTCTGCCCAGTCCGGGGCCCACGGATCAGCCCAGCGGCCCGCCTCTGCTCGGACGGCCTGTCGGGTCTTGGTCACGAGGGCACGTTGGGCACGACGCTCGGCGGGTTCCGATGAGACCGGGTGACCGAGCACGGCGAGGGACGTCGGAAGGTCTGGGCCGACGCCGAGGCGGGCGAGCTCAGCTTCGAGGTCACCGAGGTCGATGGTCCTGCGTCCCGGGCGGCCGACGATCGTGGTGAGCAGCCGGGCCACGGCGGGACGGTACGGAGAGAGCCGGACCGATCCGCGCCAATCGGTGCCGTTTCGTCCGAGCCGGGTCGACACCTCGCTCCAGAACGGTGCCAGGTCGGCGTCGAGCAGCGACGGCGGCGCCACGGCGTCGTCTCCGG
>CAZALT010000136.1:2778-5542 GCA_964485515.1 uncultured Rhabdothermincola sp.
CTCGGGTTCGGTCAGCTCGGGTTCGGTCACCACAGGCTGCCCTGGTCATCGGCCACCGGCGCGTCGGCCCCGAGCCCGAACGCGTCGGATGCGGACGTGAACCGAGCTGCGGCGGGGTGCAGTCGTGCCCGCAAGCCTCCGGACGCGTCGATGGATCGCTCGGCGAGGCGCAGGTCGACGAGCAGCTCGACGACCGCGTCGGTGAGCTTGTCGGGACGATCGACGTACTCGCTGCGCCATCGGCGGACGTGCGGGGCCGAGATCTCGGTGACGACCTGCACGAGCTCGGTCCGGGTGAACCACCGGTCGGACCCTCCGTCTCCGACACGCCGTCCGGTGTCGGCTGCCGCATCCCGTCGCTTGTCGACCAGGCGATCGATGAGCAGGAGTGCGGCGTGCGACTCGGTGCCACCGCGGGGGAACCGCTGATCGGACAACGAGCCCGACGGATCGATGGCGGCGACGCCCTCGGCACGGGCTTCGAGCTCCAGACCCAGCATCTCGTCGGCGATGGCGGCTTCCTCGCGGAGGCGTCGACGAAGCTCGGCCCAGTCCTCGGGTGAGACGTCGGAGCGGTAGAGGACCGGGTCGTTCGCCAACGTGGCACGCATCTGCTGGCGTGGTGTGCCTCGCTGGCGCGCCTGGTCGATGAGCTCGCCGCCGGAGCCCGCAGCGCCGAGTCCACCGAGGGCGATCAACGCGATGCGGTCGGCGCGGATTCGCAGCACGGCGTCGGCGTCGCCGTCGGAGCCGTAGCGCTCGACGTGGTCGTGCAGCTCGACGAGCAGGCCATGGGCGATCATCCATTGCAGCGCGGTGACCAACGCCCGCCGTTCCGAGGCGTCGTGCGCAAGGTCGATGCCGCCTTCCGCAGCAGCGGTGCGCACGGCAGCGACGAGGTCGCGCAGGCTGATGACGTCGGGACCCGACGCGACGGCAGCCAACGTGAGCGCCACCATGACGTACTCGATCGGTCGCAGCGGACGCCCGGTGCCGGTGCGCAGCGGCCGGGACGACACCGGCGGCACCGACTTGTACAGGCGTGCCGTGTCGGCGTCGAGGTGGACACGGTCGCCGAACCGCTGCGTGAACCAGCGGTCGAGCGTGGCGGCGTGGCGGCGGATGAGCCGGAACGCCTCGGGGTCGTGCTCGGCGCAGGTCAGGGGATGCTGCATGAGGTGTCGAGCCGCGAGGGTGGCCTCGCTCCGGGCGTGGGGATCGCCGCTCATCGGCGGTCGTCCATCGTTGGACCGGTGAGGACGACCTCGAGGTGGTCGAGGGTGAGCGTGCCGTCGGGGCAGGCGATGACGGTCGCTCGCTCGGATCGGCGGATGGAACAGGTGACTCCTCCGTCTTGGGTTCGCCGCCAACCCTGATCGTCGGCCGGGAGGTGGCGCACCCCGCCGAGCAGATGCTGGAGGCGGGCCATGAGCGGAGCGGAGAGCGTGGTCCCGTCGGGGTCCCCGAGGCGCATGAGCTCGTCGTCGAGCGCGGCACGATCGGCCGCCTCGTGCTCGCGACGCAGACGGATCGCCTCCTTGGCTGCTCGTTGGTCCCGCAGGGGCGACGTCCGTCCCCGGTTCGTGGTGTCGCCGCGTTCGCGGAGGCTGACCGCCACCGGGGCCCGCGGGCCGTCCCACCACGACGTCTGGGTGCTGACCGGGTCGAGTGAGTCCTCCGCGACGACGCCCCAGTGGCGGGCGGGGTGAAGGCCGAGCGCGGCGGCGGCGAGCAGGTGGCAGTGCTCCACGTCGGTCGCCTCGTCGAACCACACCGCCAACCGCAGCAGATCGGCGCGGCGCGACGACGCACTGACCCCGACGCGCGACAGGCGCGTGAGGTTGGCCGTGAGCGTCCGGATCGCCGCGATGGCGTCACGCCCCAGCCGATCGATGCGGGAGTCGAGACCGTGGCTCGGGCGGAACCACTCGATGAGGTGCTCCCAATCCGCCGCCTGAGAGCCGCGCCGCTGCGTCACCGCGACGGCACGATCGAGGCCGGCATGTCCGACCCGCGACGCGAGGTCGTCGGCACCGGCGAGTCGATCGACGATCGTCTCGATGCGGGAACGAAGCCGGTCGAGCGACACGCCGATCGGTCGGGCGGTGCGTTCGATCTCGTCGAGTCGATCGCCGACGTAGGACACCAGCACCTCGGCGAAGAACCGGAACTCCTCGGGGTCGAGGTCGTAGCGGGACTGCCACTGGTTGATGGCGGCGAAGAACTGGGCGATCTCGTCGGTGAACGCCGAGTGGTTGTCGAAGACCACCCGCACCGCGTCGGCGAGATCCTGGGGATCGGTCCGGTCGAGGTCCAGCGACTGGAGGCGGTCGAGCGCGTCGCGCAGCGTTCGCAGCCGACCCGTCGAGACGTCGCGCACCTCGTCGACGGTGCGCAGCACGCCCTCGACGACCTGGTGCACGTTCTGGCCGGCAGTCGTGATCAGGTAGCGGTTCCGGCGCCGGTAGTAGTCGGCGACGCTCGTGGGGTTGCCGACCGAGGACGACACGGTGAGGTTCCCCCAGCGACGCAACGACTCGAGTCGCTCGCCGACGGTGTGCTCGTCGAGGTGGGTCCCTGCGGCGACGAGCTGG
Source organism: uncultured Rhabdothermincola sp. (assembly GCA_964485515.1). Taxonomy (GTDB): domain Bacteria; phylum Actinomycetota; class Acidimicrobiia; order Acidimicrobiales; family Acidimicrobilacustridaceae; genus CAZALT01. The sequence continues at coordinate 5,373 of CAZALT010000136.1, forward strand.
GCCTGGACCTCCGCCGGCGAGAACTCGGCGAAGAAGGTGTCGGCGAAGATGCCCACGATCGACCGGTAGTCGGCCCACTCGTCGACGGTGACGTAGCGGAACAGCAGCCGTCCACGCGCCGCGCCATCATCGCCCGGGTCGACGGATCGACGTCCGTCACCCGGATCACC
>CAZALT010000136.1:5642-9701 GCA_964485515.1 uncultured Rhabdothermincola sp.
TCACCCGGATCACCGTGGTCATCCACCGTGACCGTCCTCGATGGCGGTGCCGTTCCAGCGGGAGTGCTCCAAGAGGATGACCCCGGCCTCGGCGTCACGGATCACCTCGGTGATGGCGAGGTCGGGCACCGACGCGTGTGTCCCCCAGAGACGCTCGCTCGTCGCGATGAAGTCCAGCTCCATCTCGACGAGGAGCCCGAACAGCTTCTCGTGGTTGTCGACCGAGACCTTCGCGAACGCGTCGTCGAGGAGGATGAACCGCGGCGCCGTGGGCTCGATCTCGGCCAGCGCGTCGTACGACGCGGCGACCGCCGCGAACAGCGGAAGGTACGACACGACCTTCTTCTCGCCCTCGGACAGGCCCGTCCGACGACCGAGGCGCTGCGGAGGCTGGTTGGGCCGGTGCAACATGATGCGCATCTGGTGCCAACGCCGGTAGTCGAGGACGTCGCCGATGAGATCCCGGTACGGCGCTTCGGGGTTCTCGGCTCGTGCATCGTCGATCTGCTCGGAGATCTGCTCGATCAGCTTCTCGTCGTCCTCTGCTGTTCGGAGGTCGGGCGGACGCGACAGGAGGTCGATCATCGATCCGAGCTCGGCGCTGAGGTCGTCCTGTCGTCGCCAGTGGAGCGAGACCCCGATGCCGTGCGCGGTCTCGACGGGACCGAGTCGGGCGTTCATGAGGCTGATCAGGTCGCGTGCTGCGCCGAGCTTGGTCGCGATCTCCCTGGCGATGAGCCCCTGGAGCAGGTTGCGCAGGGCCTGGGTCTGCTTGGCGTCGAGGAGGCTGCGCTGCTGGTGGAGGCGGTCGCTCACGACCTGTGCCGCGGCGGCGAGGGTGAAGCGGCCCTCCGGTCCGTTGACCTCGACGGACAGGGGCAGCGAGAGGTCGGGCTGGTGGTCCTCGGCATCCCAGCCGTTGCCGAGGGTGTCGCGCCGACGACGCAGCGCCATGCGCACGCCCTCGGCGTTGCTGTCACCTTGGGGTGGCGGCGTGACGTCGATGATCCAGTCGGCGAGCTGCTTCACGCCCGCGCTCGACCGTTCGACGACCGGGGCGGTCGAGCCCTCGGCGCCTCCGTCGTCGGGCACGGCGTACCGCGCCGCGGGAACGAGGCCGGGCACGTCGAGCGTCGCCCGCATGCGGTCCAGGTGCTCGACGATGGCGAGCTCGGCGATCTCGACCGCTTCGTGGGCCAGGGCAGCGCGAGCTCGGGCCTCGGCGTCGGCGCCGACGTGGTTCTCCGCGGCGCTCTGCGCGGCAGGGAGCGCGTCGGCGGCGCGGACGAGGTCGTCCTCGGATCTGCCGAGCGCGTCGAGGAGTCGCTGGTAGTCCACGCCGAGAGCGTCTTCGAGGGTGGCCAGGCGGGCGGCGAGCGGCTGGTGGGCCGCGGTCGTCTCCTCGTGGACACGTCGGGCTGCGACCACCGCGGCCTCGGCATCGACGGCCCGCAGATGAGCGGCTCGCCATCCGTCGAGGGTGCGGTCGAGGGTGCGGAGCGCGCTCCGGGCGTGCTCGACCTGGGCGTGGCCATGGGCGAGTGCCTCGGTGACGGCGAGGAGGCCCTGCTCGTCGCGAGGGAGCTCGTGTGACGCCGCGGTGCGCCGCAGGACGTCGTTGCGCTCGTCGCGGTTGCCTTCGGCATCGGTGAGCTCGTCGCGTCGTTGCTCGAAGGCGTCGGTCCGCTGGTCGACGAGGTCACGGGCGGCCCCCGCCGCGAGCAAGGCTCGGTCGAGCGCATCGGTGGACGGAAGACGGTCGGCCACGTCGTGCACGGCGTCACGGCGGTCGCTCCATCGCTGCAGGGCGGCGAGCGCTTCGACCTGGGCCGCCTCGGCCGCCGCCAGCGCAACACGCGCCTGGTCTCGGCTCCGCTCGAGGGCGGCCCGCCGGGCGGTCACCCCGATCAGTTCGAGGCGGTCACGGCGATGGCGACCGGTGAGGGTGCCGACGCGGAAGCGTCCGTCGGTGGCGGTCGCCGTGTGGTCGTCGCCGTCGACATCGGTGGAGATGGCGGCGAGCACGGCGTGGACCGGGCCGGGATCGAACGCCCCAGTCGGGTCGTCTGGTGCCGTGACGACGAGGAGGTCGCTCAGCGGGCGCGACACCGCAGGACCGCCGACGGCGACGAGGTCGCCCGTGGCGAGCGCGAGCCCGTCCGACCGCACCGTCGCCGCCAGCAGTCCTGATGCTTCGAGGGCAGCCTCGATGCCGAGGCGATCGTCGGCGGGGACGTCGTCACGGAAGTCGATGAGGGCGCCAAGACGGACCTCGTCGCTGGGGACCTGCCAGCCCAGCACCGGGGGGTCGGGTTCGGTCTGCTCGAGCAGCTCGCGCAGCTGGGCACGGGCGGTGTCCGCTTCGTCGGTGGCGGTCAGCGCCATCGCCTCGGCCTGTGCGACGTGTCGGCTCACGACGTGTTGCACGCCCTGCACCCAGGTCGCGGCTCGCCTGCGGAGCTCGATCCGGTCGCCGCGAAGGTCGGCATCGGCGGTGAGGACGGGCAGCGGATCGACGTCGCCGCCCAGCTCGTCGACGATGCTTGCCGCCTCCTGCTCCCAGCGGTCGATGGCGGTGCGCAGGTCGGAGACCGCCTCGGCCGCTCCTCGTTCGGCGCGGGCGTGGGCGCTCGATGCGTTCTCGAGCTCATCGCCGGCCCGCCTCGCGATCGCGTCGGCCTGTTCGACGGCTCGCTCGGCACCGTCGAGGGCGGACAGGTGCCCACGCACCTCATCGACGTCGGCCGCACGCTGGCTGATGGCCATGCTGACCTCGCCGAGGCCGGCGCTGGTCTCCTCCCCGAGGCCGAGCGATGGCAGCCCCTGCGCGTCGCGTTCGATCGCCCCCAGGTCGACCGCGGGAGCTGCCACCCGGTGGACGTCGATGGCGGCGCGCAGCTCGGAGAGCGATCGACGTGCCTCGGCGTGGTCGTCGCGAGCCTGGAGGGCGGCGCGATCGTCGTCCGCCTTCGCACGGTCGCGGCGCGTGGCGGCCTCCTCGACGTTTCGCTCCTCGTGCTCGACGCGCCCGGCGAGATCGTGGACCCGCCCTCGCAGGTCTTCGAGGTCCTTGCCCTCTCGGTAGAGCGGCTGCTCCTTGAGGGCACTGATCTCCGAGGTCAGCCGGGCGATGTCGGCCTCGATGGCGGCGACCCCGGCCCGGGCCGCGTCGAGGGCCCGCGCCGCGCTGTCGGCCCGCTTGCGTCGTCGCTCGTCCTCGCGTCGGAGCGAAGCCACGTCGTCGACCGCGCCCGTGGCCCGACCGGCGACCGAGCGCAGCTCGCCGCGGGCGTAGGTCGCATAGGTGGTGGCGAGCGAGCGGATGGCTTCGTCGGTCGCTGTGAGCTGGGCCACGTTGCGTCGGTGCTCTTCGAGGTCCTCGAGCGGTTGGGCGGCGTCGTCGACGGCCTGCTCCGACAGCTGGGGCAGGGCCTCGTCGAGGTAGCGCTCGAGCTCGGTGTCGATCTTGTCGCCGACGGTCGGGTTGCGCAGCACGTGCAGCAACCGGATGTGCTGGTCGAGGTCGGCCCCACCGAAGAGCCGGTGGCGGAGCTCGTCCCGGTAGGCGTTGCGCTGCTCCTTGGTGAACACGAGCGAGTGCGGTCCGAGCGCGTCTCGGAGCGAGTCGATGCTCCGCGGCGTGCGACCCTCGACCAGGTTGAGGTCGACGTGCGGGCGTCGGTCGGTGATGAACCACCAGGTCGACACGTTGTCGGTGGAGCGGTTGGCTCGGATGCCGCAGCCGAAGACCAGGTGCTCGTCGCCGCGGGCGAGCTCGAGCCAGAGGTAGCCCACCGGCTGCGGTTCGTCGCGCCCCGTGAGCATCCAGGTTCGCAGCACGCCGGACTGCACCCCAGCCGCGTCGATCCGCCGGGTGTCGGCGTCGAGCAGGAACGGCAGCAGCATGTTCATGGCGGTCGACTTGCCGGAGCCGTTGACGCCTCGCAGGAGCAGCCGGCCGCCACCGAAGTGCAGGACCTCGTCGTCGTACTGGTAGACGTTGAGGATCCCGGCTCGGTTCAGCACCCACCGTTCAGCCACGGTGACAGGGTAGAAGGC
>CAZALT010000137.1:0-9564 GCA_964485515.1 uncultured Rhabdothermincola sp.
TCCGCGTCCACCGTGGCACGGTCGTCGACTTCGACGAGGCCCGCGGCATCGGGGCCGTCCGCACCGACCACCCCATCGACATCGGCACGGAAGGGTCGACCGACGGACCGTTCCCGTTCCACTGCGTGTCGATCGTCGACGAGACCCGCTCGATCGATGTCGGCGCCGCGGTCGATGTGCGGATCCGCCCGGGTCGGCACGGCGGGTGGGAAGCCGTCGACCTCACGTCGCCCGCCTGATAGCCAGACGGCGGAGGATTCGGCGGTTCTGGCCGACCTCTCCGCCAGTTTGGCCTCTCCGCCAATTTGGCGAGGGTGGCCGGTCAGCCGCCGCCCTCGGCGCGTTCGAGGTAGGCCATCTGGGCTTGGGTGAGCGCCTCGACGAGGGTCTGGGCGTTCTCGCCCAGGCGGTCGGCGACCGCGTCGAGCGTGGCGGCCATGGCGTCGATCGCCAGCTTGGCCTCGGACAGGATCGGCTTCTCCTGGGCGAGGTGGATCATGGCCAGCTCGTAGAACCCGATGATGTGGTTGGCGACCAGTTGGGCGGCGGGCGCCGAGAGGATCTGACGCTGCACCTCGGCCATCTGCTGGATCATCGCCTCGGCCTGGGCGCGCTCGTCGGGGGAGAGGTCGTCGAGGTTCGGACCGCCGACGAAGCCGGCCATGCCGTCGTCGTACTGCGCCGTGTCGGGCTCGGGCTGCTGGCCCTGATCGCGGTTGACAGGCACTTCGCCGCCCGGGGTCCACAAGCTCATGATGGAGGTTCCGTTCCGGCCGGATTCGGCCACATCGAGGGGTTTGGTCATGCGGTCACGGACCAGCGTGCTGGTCCGAGGTCGCTTTCGCGTCGGTACGGCTGGTACTCTACGGCCTCGCTACACGAGGAAAGTGGGGCACCTCTCCGGAGGGACCCCCACCTGCTCACCGGGTTCACCCGAGTGCAGCAGGTCGAACTCCGTTTCGCCAACCTGCCCGATCTTCGATCCACCGGTCCTCGGACCGGCTCGGAGCCCGAGCGGTGACGTACGACGGGTGTCGACTTTCCGACACCCGTCGTTGTTCGTTTTCGGCCCGGTGCGCCTCACGGCCCGCCACCGCCACGAACCGGGTGAGCCAACCATCCACCGCGCAAGGAGACGATCAGCGCTTGATCAGGAGTGAACGGTCATAGCAACGGCCAGCAATGCCGAGCCCAGGATCAACGACCGCATTCGAGCCCGAGAGGTGCGCCTCGTCGCACCCGACGGCGAACAGGTCGGCATCAAGCCACTGCCCGAAGCACTTACCATGGCCCGTGAACTGGGGCTCGACCTCGTGGAGGTGGCCGACAAGGCCAACCCACCGGTCTGCCGCATCATGGACTACGGCAAGTACAAGTACGAGACGGCGCAGCGGGCCAAGGAATCCCGGAAGAAGAGCACCAACGTCATCGTCAAGGAGATGAAGTACCGCCCCAAGATCGGGGCGGCCGACTTCGACACCAAGACACGACGGGTGGAGTCGTTCCTCGCCGAGGGCCACAAGGTCAAGGTCACCATCATGTTCCGGGGTCGTGAGACCCAGCATCCGGAGCTCGGCCGCAAGATCCTCGACCACGTGGCCCAGGACGTCATCCACACCGGCCGCGTCGAGGTCTACCCCAAGCTCGACGGCCGCAACATGACCATGGTCCTGGCCCCCGACAAGAAGGCCCAGGCCCAGCACGCCGCCGAGAAGAAGAAGGCCGCCGAAGAGGCAGCCGGCGTCGGCGATCCCGACAGCACTCCAGCACCCTCCAGCCCACCCGACATCGAGTCCGAAGCACCCGTCGAGCCCACGACTGAACCGACGACCGCAGCCACGGCCGAACCGGTCGAGCCCACCGCGGCAGTCGGCGACGGGGACAACCTCCCCGAAACCTGACCTCCCGAAGGCCGACCTCCCGAGGCCTGACGTGACGACACGGACGGCAAGGTCCGCCGTCACCCCCGACATCCGGAGACAACACCATGCCCAAGATGAAGACCCACAAGGGCGCCGCCAAGCGCTTCAAAGTGACCGGTTCCGGCAAGATCATGCGCCGAAGCGGGAACCTCAACCACATCCTCGAGAAGAAGAGCCCCACTCGGAAGCGTCGGCTCCACGGGGAGACCGAGGTCACCGGCGGTCAGCGCGACAAGGCGCGCCGCATGCTCGGCATCTAGTCCCTGTTCGCCAGTCCCCGACTGCTCGGGCGGCACCACCCGCCGCCCCTTCCCCCGATCGACTCCTGAAAGGAGCTCCGCCATGGCCAGAGTCAAAGGCGCTGTCACCGCCAAGAAGCGCCACGCCAAGACCCTCGAGCGCGCCCAGGGCTACTACGGCAACAAGAGCCGTTCCTTCCGTGCCGCCAACGAGCAGGTCCAGCACTCACTGCGCTACGCCTACCGCGACCGTCGTGCCCGCAAGGGCGAGTTCCGGCGTCTGTGGATCCAGCGCATCAACGCGGCGTGCCGCCTCAACGACACCACCTACAGCCGGTTCATCGCCGGGCTCAAGGCGGCCGAGGTCGAGGTCGACCGCAAGGTCCTCGCCGACCTCGCCGTGACCGATCCGGGGGCGTTCACCGCGCTCGTCAAGGTCGCAACCGAGGCCCGCGCCCAGGCCGCGGCCTGAGCTATCTGCCCGCCTGTTCGTTGACGGGCGGCCGGCGCCACATGGGAGCTCCCCGCGAGACCCTGTCGGCCAAGAACCCACGCATCTCCCACCTGCGGCGCCTCTCGGGGCGCCGCAGGTCGCGTTCTGAGCACGGGCAGTTCGTCGTCGAGGGGCTCACCCTTGTCGCCGAGGCCTTCGACGCCGGCGCTGATGTCGAGTCGGTGTACGTCGACCTCGACGCCCCCGGCTCTGCGCTGCTCGATGCGGTGCTCGACCAGGCGGACGAGTCGGACACGCCGGTGTTCTGGCTCGAGGCCGGCATCTTGGCCAAGGTCGCCGACACCGTGTCGCCTCAGCCGGCGCTGGCCGTGGTGGCAGGTCGGCCTGTCGATCTCGATTCGTGGAGGTCGACCCGACCGGCGGGTCTCGTCCTCGTCCTGGCTGGTGTCGCCGATCCGGGCAACGCCGGCACGCTGGTGCGCACCGCGGAGGCAGCCGGCGCGACGGCGGTGGTCTTCGCCGGCGGCGCGGTCGACCCCCTCAGCCCCAAGACGGTCCGTGCCTCGGCCGGTTCGGTGCTGCGGGTGCCGCTCGTCGCCGCGGGGGACCTCATCGATGTGGTGGGAGATCTGCGGGCCGCGCAGTTCCGGATCGTGGGCACGGCGATGGCCGACGCCGTGTCCTACACCGAGGCCGATCTCACCGGCGACCTCGCGCTCGTCCTCGGCAACGAGGCTCATGGGGTGCCGGTTGAGGCTCGCGGTCGATTCGACCTCGACGTGTCGATCCCGATGTCCGGGCAGGTCGAGAGCCTCAACGTGGCGGTGGCCGGGTCGCTGGTCGCCTTCGAGTCGGCCCGTCAGCGCGCCGCGTCGACCCGTTGACCCCCAACGGTCGTCCGCGCTCGCTGGTATCGACCAGGACGGGGACGACCTCGGGGTGTCATCGGATCCGGTCAGGTCATCGAGTGTCTGCGGTCAGGTCATCGAATGTCGCGGCTGTGGTTTCGTCACGTAACCTGCCCGGCTGATGATCGATCAGATCGAACGCATCCAACGCGACGGCGAGGTGGCCATCGCCTCCGCCGCCGACCTCGAATCGCTGCGCGCCATCGAGACCTCCGTGCTCGGCAAGAAGGCCCAGCTGAACGCGCTGAAGAAGCAGCTCGGTAGCCTCGATCCCGAGGAGCGCAGGGCGGTGGGTCAGGCCGTGAACGCGGCACGCGAGGCGCTCGAGTCCGCGGTGTCCCAGCGACGTGCGCATCTGGTCGGCGAGGAGCGTGACCGGCAGTACGCCGCCGAGCGGCTCGACCTCACCGAGATCACCGGGCGGGCGCGGCGAGGTCACCTCCACCTCGTCACCCAGACCCGCGATCGGCTCGAGGATGTCTTCGTCGGCATGGGCTTCACGGTGGCCGAGGGCCCTGAGGTCGAGACCGACTGGTACAACTTCGAGGCGCTCAACATCCCGGCGGCCCACCCGGCCCGGGGCATGTGGGACACGATGTACGTCGACCTCGGCGACCCCGAGACGGTGCTGCTTCGCACGCACACCTCGCCCGTGCAGATCCGGGTGATGCAGGCCCAGGAGCCACCCATCGCCATCGTGGCGCCGGGTCGGGTCTACCGCCGCGACACCGCGGATGCGAGCCACCTGCCGGTGTTCCAACAGATCGAAGGGCTGGTCATCGATCGGGGCGTCACGTTCGCGGATCTTGCCGGCACTTTGGCCGCGTTCACCTCGGCGTACTTCGGTGGGGCGATCAACTCGCGTCTGCGCCCCTCCTACTTCCCGTTCACCGAGCCATCGGCTGAGTACGACATCAACTGCGTGGTGTGCGAAGGCACCGGTTGCCGGACCTGCCAGCACACGGGCTGGGTCGAGCTGGGCGGATGCGGCATGGTCCATCCCAACGTGCTCGCCGCCGTCGGGCTCGACAGCGAGGAGTGGAGCGGGTTCGCCTTCGGGTTCGGCATCGACCGCCTGGCGCTCATGCGTCACGGGGTCGATGACATCCGCGAGCTGATGGTCAACGACGTCCGCTTCCTGGAGCAGTTCTGATGGCGGCTCACCCCACCGACCCCACCGACGCCCCCGAACGGCCGAACGAGACCGAACTGGCTGGGAAGACCCGGTCTATTCGGCGTACCTGTCCAGCCAGTACGGCGGCGGTTCGAACGAGAGAGGGTCAGCGATGAAGGTCCTGCTTTCTTGGCTCCGGGAGTTCGCTCCGTTCGAGGGCGACCCTGTCGCGCTCGGCAACGAGATGAGCGACCTGGGCATGGCCGTCGAGTCCATCGATCACATCGGGGCGGGCCTCGACGGCATCGTCGTCGCCCGCGTGCTCGATCTCCGCCCGCATCCCAACGCCGACAAGATCCAACTCGTCGACGTCGACCGTGGCGACGGCGAGGCCCTGCAGATCTGCTGCGGTGCGTTCAACATGGCCGTCGGCGATCTGGTTCCGCTCGCCACGCTCGGCACCGTCATGCCTGGCGGCATGAAGATCGAGAAGCGCAAGCTGCGCGGCGAGGTGTCCAACGGCATGCTGTGCTCGACCTCCGAGCTCGGCGTCGGTGACGACGACGAGGGTGGCATCAAGATCCTCCGTCCCGAGCTGGTGCCGGGCACCGACATCAAAGAGGCGCTGGGCATCGAGACCGACGTCCTCTACGACCTCGAGATCAACCCGAACCGGCCCGACGCCATGTCGGTCGCCGGTGTCGCCCGCGATCTCGCGGCCCGCCTCGGCATCCCGTTCGCCATCCCGACACCCAACCCCCCGACACCCAAGCTCCCGGCTCCGACCGGCGGTCAGGTCGACGAGCTCGTCTCGGTCGACATCGTCGACGGCGACCTGTGCGGCCGCTTCCACGTCCGGGTGCTCCGCGACATCCCGGCGGGTCCGTCGCCCGACTGGATCGCCCGTCGGCTCACCGCCCTCGGCATGCGGCCGATCAACCGGGTGGTCGACGTGTCGAACTACGTCATGCTCGAGCTCGGCCAGCCCAACCACACGTTCGACCTGGCCAAGGTCGCCGGTGGCAGGCTCGGCGTGCGCTGGGCGCGTGACGGCGAGACCGTCACGACCCTCGACGGCGAGGAGCGCGCCCTCATCGCCGACGATGGTGTCGTCGTCGATGGCCACGACGCGGTGATCTCGATCGCCGGGGTCATGGGTGGGGCATCGACCGAGATCGACGACACCACCACCGACGTCCTGCTCGAGATGGCGTGGTGGCAGCCGATGGCCATCGCCCGCACCTCGGCCCGCCTCGGCTTGCGCAGCGAGGCGTCGATGCGCTTCGAGCGGGGCTCCGATCCCGACATCATCGACCTGGCCGCCGACCGCTTCGTCGAGCTCCTCCTCGCCGATGCCGTCGATGCCGTCGATGCCGTCGGTTCGGTCGATCCCGTCGATGCCATTGATGCCGTCGGTTCGGTTGATGCCGTCGGTTCGGTCGATGCCAGTTCCGGTTCCGCAGGTTCCGGCTCGGTCGTCAGCGGCGCCGCCGACGCCCGCGGATCGCTCACGTCGTCGCCGACGATCGACGTGCGCACGGCCCGGCTGAACGGGCTGCTCGGCACCGAGCTGACCGACGAGGAGATCCGCGACCTCCTGGTGCCGATCGGCTTCGTCGTGGAGATGGGCGACGTCCCGGGCATCCAGCGCGTCACCGTCCCCAGCTTCCGACCCGACACGACCACCGAGACCGACGTGGCCGAAGAGGTGGCACGCCACTTCGGCTACTCGAAGATCACGCCGACGATGCCGACGGCGAAGCGCATCGGGAGCCTCACCCCGCAGCAGGCCGATCGTCGGCTCGTGCGCCAGGTGCTGGTCGGTCTGGGCATCGACGAAGCCCTGCCCAACCCCTTCCTCGACCCCGACGACCTCGCCAAGACCGGAAGCCCCGAGCGGGCGGTCGTGCTCACCAACCCGATGGCGGCCGAGGAGAGCGTGCTGCGCACGTCGCTTCGTCCGGGCCTGTTGGGTGTGGTGGCGCACAACGCCTCGCACCGCAACCCGGGTGTCCGGGTGTTCGAGATCGGCAAGGTGTTCCTTCGTTCGGCCGACGCCGTCTTGCCGGACGAACCCGAACAGCTGGCCGTCGCCCTCGCAGGTTCGGCGGCGCCCGATGCCGTGGCCGCGCTGTTCGAGGTCACCGGTGCGCTGGCCGTCGACGAGGTCGTGATCGAGCAGCGGGCGATCGGGGGTCTTCATCCGACCCGTTCGGGGGAGATCGTCATCGGGGGCGCGGTCGTCGGCGTGGTCGGTGAGATCGATCCTGGTGTGCTCGCCGCCTTCGACGTGACCGAGCGTGTCGCCTGGTTCGAGCTCGACCTCGACCGGCTCTTGGCCTGCGCCCACGCCGAGCGTGCCTATCGACACGTGAGCCGCTACCCGTCGAGCGACATCGACCTCGCCTTCGAGGTCGACGAGTCGGCGTCGGCGCAGGCGGTCGAGACGGCGATCCGAGATGCCGGTGGCGAGCTCGTGGTCTCGGTGCGTCTGTTCGACGTGTTCCGTGGCGGCTCGTTGGCCGACGGCGTGCGGAGCCTGGCGTATGCCTTGCGCCTCCAGGCTCCAGATCGGACGCTTACCGACGACGAGGTGACCGAGGTTCGCACCCGGATCATCGCCGCGGTCGAAGGCGCGCTGCCCGCCAAGCTCCGAGGCTGACCCGGACGTCTCCCGGACTCTCATGGGTCGGGTCCGCTGACGTCGCCGCGAGTCGGCCCGCTGGCCGAAATTGCGTAGATCTCGCGCGCAAACCGCACGAGATCGACGCCAAAACGAACGAGATTGCATAATCATGCGATTACTCGTATCGTTCCCGCATGGCCAAGATCGGCATCATCGGGGCATCGGGGTTCACCGGAGCGGAGCTGCTGCGGCTGGCGGCGCGCCACCCCGACCTCGACGTCGACTTCGCCACCGGCGACTCACAGGCCGGCACCGAGGTCGCCGCCCTCTATCCGAGCCTGGCCGCCGCCTACCCCGACGTCTCGTTCGTGAGCTACGACGACGACCTGCTCGATGGGATCGATCTCGTGTTCCTCGGCCTCCCGCACGGGGCGTCGCAGGCGATCGTCCCCTCACTGGTCGAACGCGACGTCAAGGTCGTCGACCTCGCCGCTGACTTCCGGCTGGGCGACGCTGCCCTGTACCCCACCTGGTACGGCGAGCAGCACTCGTCCCCCGATCTCCTGGCCGACTTCGCCTACGGCCTGCCCGAGCTCTTCCGGTCGAGCATCGAGGGAGCAACCCTGATCGCCGCCCCGGGTTGCTATCCCACGGCCTCGGCGCTCGCCATGGCGCCGCTCGTGTCAGCCGACTTGGCCTCGACGTCGGGGATCGTCGTCGACGCAGCCAGCGGGGTGTCCGGCGCCGGTCGGCCACCCAAGCCGCACACGACGTTCAACGCCGTCGACGAGGACTACACCGCCTACGGCCTCGTCGACCATCGGCACACCCCCGAGATCGAGCAGTCGCTCGCCCGGGTCGCCGGCGTCGGTGCCGAAGACGTCGACGTCCTGTTCACCCCGCACCTCGCGCCCATGAACCGGGGCATCTTGGCCACCTGCTACCTGCGGCCCACGCCCGAAGGCGCGGCGAAGTCCGGCGACGAGCTGCTCGAGCACTACGCCTCGTTCTACGCCGACGAGGGGTTCGTCGTGGTCAGCGACCGGTCGCCGTCCACCAAGGCTTCGCTCGGCTCGAACGTCGCACACGTGACGGTTCGAACCGATCCGCGCACCGGTTGGCTCGTGGCCATCGCGGCCATCGACAACCTCACCAAGGGTGCGTCGGGCCAGGCCGTGCAATGCGCCAACATCATCCTCGGTCTCGACGAGAGCACCGGGCTCGACACCGTGGGGGTCTACCCGTGAGCGTCACCGCAGCACAGGGCTTCGTGGCCGCGGGCATCCACGCCGGCATCAAGGCGAGCGGCAACCCCGACCTCTCCCTTGTCGCCACCGAAGACGGCGTCGCCGTGCCATCGGCCGGCGTCTTCACCTCCAACCTCCTGACGGCACCGCCGGTCATGGTGTCACGCGGCCACCTCGCGGCGACCAGCGGACGGAGCGCAGGGGTCATCTTGAACAGCGGCAACGCCAACGCGGCGACGGGCGACCGCGGCCTGGCTCACGCCGAAGCCATGTGTGCCGCCGCGGCCGGCGAGATCGGCTGCGAGCCCGACGAGATCCTCGTTTGCTCCACCGGCCTCATCGGGATCCCGCTGCCGATCGACGTCGTGCTGGCAGGCGTCGCCCCCCTCGCCGCGGCCCGCACCGCGGAGGGTGGCGCCGCGGCGGCCGAGGCGATTCGCACGACGGACACCGCACGGAAGGAGGCCCTCGTGGAGGGCTCGACCTTCACCCTCGGAGGCATGGCCAAGGGCGCAGCGATGCTCGCCCCCAACATGGCGACGATGCTCGCCGTGCTCACCACCGACGCCGAGCTCACCTCCGACGAGCTCACCACCGCACTTCGACAGGCGGTGGCCCAGTCGTTCAACCGGCTGTCGGTCGACGGCTGCACCTCCACGAACGACACCGTGCTCGTCCTGGCCAGTGGCCTCCGGGGACGGCCCGACCGCACCGAGTTCGACGACGCCTTGCGCTCGGCGTGCCTCGACCTCGCCTCGCAGATGGCGATGGACGCCGAAGGCGCCACCAAGTTCGTGCGGGTGACCGTCGTGGGCGCCGTCAGCGAGGACGACGCCGACAAGGCCGCTCGGCGCGTCGCCGACAGCCTGCTCGTGAAGTGCTCGTGGTACGGCGGCAAGGCCTACTGGGGGAGGGTGGCGAGCGAGCTGGGCAGCTCCGGTGCCGCGTTCGATCAGACGAAGGTGTCGGTCGCCTACGGCAGCACCGTCGTGTGCGCGGGTGGCATGGCGGTCGAGCACGACGTCGCCGCCGTCGAGGCCCACATGGCCGGTGC
>CAZALT010000138.1:0-7428 GCA_964485515.1 uncultured Rhabdothermincola sp.
CGAGCTTCAGTCGAGCTCGGCGAGGATGTCGTGCATCTCGGCTCGGAAGCGGCGCAGCTCGTCTCGGTGCATCACCGACAGCGATGACAGCAGCGCGTCGCCCTGCGCGGTCAGCAGCGGGAGCTGGCGTCGGCCGTCGCCGGGGTCCGTCGAGGTGGAGACCAGGCCGGCCTCGGCAGCTCGGCCCACGAGCTCGACCGTCGAGTGGTGCTTGAGCTGGAGCTGATCGGCCAGGTCGGATATGGATGCGGGATCCGGGCCGGCCCAGCCCTTGATGGCCAGGAGCAGCTGGTGCTGCGCGGGGGTGACCCCTGCCTGCCGAGCGGCGTCTTCCGAGAAGCGCAGGAAGACCCGCAGCGCGTGCCGGAACGTGGCGAGGGCGATGTAGTCGGGGTCCGAGAGCGGACGGGTCATGGGGTGGCCACCTCGAGCGGGGGTTCGTCGGGTTCGGCATCGGTGCGGGAGCGCTGCGAGTCGATCATGGCGAGCGGTCCGGTCGCCACGAGCGCGACGACCGCGGCCACGATGGTGACAGGCAGCAGGGCGATCCCGGCCATCTCGGTGACGACGAGCGTGGTGCCGAGCGGGGTCTTCGTGACCCCGACGCACAACGCGACCATCAGCGTCGCCATGAGGACGGACTCGTCCACTCCGGGGAAGGCGTGGTGTAGGAGCTGCCCTGCCGTCGCTCCCAGGAAGAACAGGGGGATGATGAAGCCGCCCTTCCAGCCCGACGAGAGGGTGACGGTGGTGCCGAGGAGCTTGGCGATCAGCGCCGTCGCGAGTGCGGCCACGGTGAGGTGCGACTCGAGCAGCTCGGACAGCTGGTGCTCGCCGAAGGTGAGCGCATACGGCGACCAGAGCGCGAGGAGGCCGAGGATGAGCCCGCCGACGACGACGCGCGCGGACGCGGGCAGTCGCCCCAGGACGAAGCGCTGGGTGCGGACCGTGGCGGCGAAGGCCCACGCGCCCGCAGCTCCGAGCAGCCCGAGTCCCACGGCCAGGAGGAGGTCGGTCGGGTGCAGGTCGCCGATGGCCGGGAACTCCCAGACGGGCCCGATTCCCTGGCTGTTGAGACCGAGGAAGATCCCATAGCCGGCTAATGAACCGACGAGAGAAGGGAGCAGCGCCTCGTAGTACTGCAAACCGCGTCGGTGGAGGATCTCGAGCGCGAACAGCGCGGCGCCCAACGGAGCGCCGAACAGCACGGCGAAGGCAGCGGCCATGCCCGTGATCGTCAGTATGCGAGCGTCGGTCGCCGGTCGGCCCAGTCGGGTTGCCAGCCAGGTGCCGAACGTGCCGCAGGTCTGGACCAGCGGCGCCTCCGGTCCCATCGCCCCACCTGCCGAGACGCACAGAAGCGAGGTGGGGATGAGGCTCCGGAGACGACGGACGTCGTCGGCACCGCCGAGCACGTGGATGTTGTCCACGAGCAGCTCGACGTCGCCGGACGCTCCGGCGAAGCGGGTGATGAGCGCGACGAGGGCCCCCGTTCCGACCAGGATCGAGAGTTGGACGGCGCCCCCGTGGGAGTCGGGTCCGAGGATGCCGGTGAGGGCGTGCATCGCGCCGAGGTAGGCCGCACCGATGAGGCCGCCGCCGATGCCCACCGCAAGGACGGCCGGCCAGAGGCCATTGCGCACCTGGATCACTGCCTGGGCGACACGAGGACGAGAGAGGTTGGGTTTGGGCACGAGATATATCGTAGCCCGATATATCTCCGCCCAGGCACGGCGTCATCGTACCGGTCGCGGAGCGTGCTCAGGTTCGGTCCGAATGCGCTACACATCAGGACACGATTCGACCCCGAACGGAGACAGACATGGGTGCAGAAGCGACCGGCGAGCTGGCGGGCCGGGTGGCGGTGGTGACCGGGGCAGGGTCGGGCATCGGTCGGGCGATGGCTCGTCGGTTCGCGGCAGCCGGCGCATCGGTGGTCGCAGGGGACATCGACGCGAGCAGCCTCGCCAGCCTTGGCGAGGAGCTCGGCGAGGTGGTGCTCGGCGTCCCGACCGACGTGACCTCCGAGGACGACGTCGAAGCGCTCTTCGCCGCCGGCGCAGACCGCTTCGGCCGGATCGACATCGCGGCCGCGAACGCCGGTTCGGGGACCTCGGTGCTGCTCGTCGACCACCCCCTCGAGGAGTGGCGGCGAGTCATCGACCTCTGCCTCACGGGCGTGTTCCTCACCGTCAAGCACGCCGGTCGGCACATGGTCCCCGCCGGTTCGGGTTCGATCATCATCACCTCGAGCCTCAACGGCGTGCAGCCGGGCCTCGGCATGGGTGCCTATTGCTCGGCCAAGGCCGGCGTCTCGATGCTCACCCAGGTCGGGGCGATGGAGATGGGGCCGGCGGGCGTGCGAGTCAACGGGGTTGCTCCCGGGTTCGTGCTGACCCCGCTCACCTCTCCACTGCAGGAGGTGCCCGGCGTCATCGACGAGTACATCGACAACACCCCGCTCGGCCGCGCCGGAACACCTGAGGACATCGCAGAGGCGGCGTTCTACCTCGCCAGCGACATCAGCTCCTACGTGAACGGCACCGTGATCGCCGTCGACGGCGGCGCGCACACGATGCGCTACCCCGACGTGCTCGGCGGCGTCGCCCGGCTCCTCGAGGGCTGAGCGGTCGGAGAGATCAGACCGGGTGGAGGAGGTCGGCCGGGAGACCGGCCATCACCTCGGCGACCTGGGGTAGGAACGTGGCGAACACCGAGGTCTCTCGCCAGTACATGGCGATCTCGCGGCGAGGTGCCGGATCGGTGAACCGCAACAAGACGATGTCGTCCGAGGTCGGGACGGGCGATTGCACAGCGAGCTCTGGCAGCAACGTGACGCCGACGCCCGCGGCGACCATCTGACGCAGCGTCTCGAGGCTCGTCGCCCGGAACCCGCTGCGCTCGGAGGCACCTGCGAGCTGACACACGCTGAGCGCCTGGTCGCGGAGGCAATGACCCTCCTCGAGCAGGAGCACCTGTTCGTGGACGAGCATCGCGGGATCGACCGGTCCATCGACCGACGCCAACGGGTGGTCGACGGGGACGGCGAGCACGAAGTCCTCGGTGAACAGCAGCGCCTCGTGCAGCTGCGGATCGTTGACCGGCCGCGCCAGTACCACGACGTCGAGGATGCCGTCGCGGACCTGGTGCAGCAGCACCTCGGTCTTCTCCTCGACGAGGAGCAGCTCCAGCTTGGGGAAGCGTGTGTGCAGCGTCGGAACCACGTGAGGGAGCAGGTACGGCGCGATCGTGGGGAAGAGGCCCATGCGGATGCTGGCCGCCTCCGGGTCGCGTGCCTGGCGGGCGATGTCGCGTATGTTGTCGGTCTCGCGCAGGATCAGGCGGGCCCGGTCCACGATGCGCTCACCCGCATCGGTCAGCAGGATCTGTCGGCGGTTGCGCTCGACGAGCTGCACTCCCAGCTCCTGCTCGAGCTTCTTGATCTGGGTCGACAGGGTGGGCTGGCTGACGAACGACGCCTCGGCGGCACGCCCGAAGTGCCGGTGATCGGCGACGGCCACGAGGTACCGGAGATCTCGCAGGTTCATGGACCCTCGGTTCTCATGTCGTCGGCTCTGGCTGTGCGTCGTGCTGGGTCCGGGCTACCACCGCGGGCCGGGGTCGTCCATCGCTCCAGGGTGTGGAGTGGGCCCCGGCCCTCTGGCGGCAGATCAGGCGGTGGCAGATCAGGCGGTGGCCGTCGCGAGCTCGGCACGCTCGGGGGCCGTCGTGCGGATGAGGTGGTCGAAAGCGCTCAGCGCGGCGGTGGAGCCGGCGCCCATGGCGATGACGATCTGCTTGTAGGGAACCGTCGTGCAGTCACCGGCCGCGAACACGCCCGGCATCGACGTGGCGCCGCGGTCGTCGATGACGATCTCGCCCCGGGGGGAGAGCTCGATGTCGCCCTCGAGCCACTCCGTGTTCGGCAGCAGGCCGATCTGCACGAAGATGCCTTCGAGCTCCACCGTCTTGGACTCGCCGGTGGTGCGGTCCTCGTAGACCAGGCTCGTGACCTTCTCACCGTTGCCGACCACCTCGGTGGTGAGGGCGCTGACGATGATGTCGACGTTGGGCAGGCTGCGCAGCTTTCGTTGCAGGACTTCGTCGGCGCGGAGCTGGCCGTCGAACTCGATGAGCGTGACGTGCGCGACGAGGCCGGCGAGGTCGATAGCCGCCTCAGCGCCGGAGTTGCCGCCGCCGATGACCGCGACGCGCTTGCCCTTGAAGAGCGGACCGTCGCAGTGCGGGCAGTAGGTGACGCCCTTGTTGCGGTACTCGGTCTCGCCGGGCACGTTCATGTTGCGCCAACGGGCTCCGGTGGACAGCACGACCGAGCGGGACTGCACCGACACGCCGCTGGCCAGCTCGACGGTGACGTAGCCACCTTCTTGCTCGGCGGGCACGATCTTGGTGGCCCGCTGGAGGTTCATGAGGTCGACGTCGTACTCCTTGACGTGCTGCTCGAGCGCGGCGGCCAGCTTGGGTCCCTCGGTGTAGGGCACGGAGATGAAGTTCTCGATGGCCATCGTGTCGAGAACCTGCCCGCCGAAGCGCTCGGCGACCACGCCGGTGGAGATGCCCTTGCGGGCGGCGTACACCGCGGCGGCCGCGCCGGCGGGGCCACCGCCGACGACGAGGACCTCGAAGGGGTCCTTCTCAGCGATCTTGGCGGCGTCGCGCTCGGCGGCGCCGGAGTCGACCTTGGCCACGATCTGCTCGAGGGTCATGCGACCCTGGTCGAACAGCTCGCCGTTGAGGAACACGGTCGGAACGGCCATGACCTTGCGGGCCTCGACCTCGTCCTGGAACAGCGCGCCATCGATCGCGGAGTGTGTGATGTTGGCGTTGAGCACCGACATGAGGTTCAGCGACTGCACGACATCGGGGCAGTTCTGGCACGTGACCGAGTAGAAGGTCTCGAAGTGGTACTCGCCTTGGAGGTTCTCGACCTGGTCGATGACCTCGGCGTCGGCGGTTGACGGGTGCCCGCCCACCTGCAGGACGGCGAGGATGAACGAGGTGAACTCGTGGCCGAGCGGGATGCCGGCGAAGCGCACCGAGACGTCGGTGCCGAGCTGTTTGATGGCGAAGGAGGGCCGGCGGTCGCTGTCGTCGCTCTGGACGACGGTGACCTTGTCGGACTGGGCGGCGATCTCGGTGAGGAACTCGAGCATCTCAGCCGCCTTGGGGCTGTCGTCGAGGGAGGCCGCGAGCTCGACGGGGCGGGTGACCTTCTCGAGGTACGTCTTGACCTGGGCGATGAGCGATGCGTCGAGCATGGGAGAGACCTCCGAAGAGAGGGCGACGGCCGGGGCCGGTGCCGGGGGTGGGGGAGGAGACGACGGGACGGGAGCGGCTGCGAGCTGGGTCGCCGTGCGTCAGGTGTGCGGGTCTGCGGGTCGATGACCCGCTCGGCGGACCGTGACCGCTTCCGCCGTGGCCGCCTGGTGGTTCTGGTGGCCTGGTGGGTCGCTGCGGGATCGGGCACCGTTGACCGATCCCGCGTGCGACACCGTTCGTGCAGTCGGATCTCCGTGATCCGATCTGCGGTGATCGAGGCGCAGGTGTGCGCTCGATCAGGCAGAGAAGGTCAGATCTTGCCGACGAGGTCGAGGCCGGGGGTCAGGGTCTCGTTGCCCTCTTCCCACTTGGCGGGGCAGACCTCGTTGGGGTGGGCAGCCACGTACTGGGCGGCCTTGACCTTGCGGAGGAGCTCGGTCGCGTTGCGGCCGATGCCACCGGCGTTGACCTCGACGAGCTGGATGGTGCCCGACGGGTCGATGACGAAGGTGCCGCGGTCGGCGAGACCGGCCTCTTCGATGAGCACGTCGAAGTTGCGGCTGATGGCGCCGGTGGGGTCACCCACGAGCGGGTACTGGATCTTGCCGATGGTCTCGGACGTGTCGTGCCACGCCTTGTGGGTGAAGTGGGTGTCGGTGGACACGCCGTAGATCTCGACGCCCAGGCCCTGGAACTCGGCGTAGTTGTCGGCCAGATCGCCCAGCTCGGTGGGGCAGACGAAGGTGAAGTCGGCCGGGTAGAAGAAGACCACGGACCACTTGCCCTTGAGGTCCGCCTCGCTCACGTCGACGAACTCGCCGTTGTGGTACGCCGTGGCGGTGAAGGGCAGGACTTCGCTGTTGATCAGAGACATGGGGGTTGGATCCTCCAGTAGGGGACGGCGGTGAACTCCGCCGGTGAACAGTGATAGGCACCCTATATCAAATAGGCACGGGTTCATTCACTGAGTCGATCGTTTCTGCCGATGCTGTCGATAGGCGTCGTCAATCGTCGGCCGATCGGTTGGATAGGCTGCCGAGGTGCGTTTCGGCTTCAAGACCTCACCGCAGAACACCACCTGGTCCGACCTGCTCGACACGTGGCGGGCCGGTGACGACATCGACGTGTTCGAGTCCGGCTGGACCTTCGACCACTTCTACCCGATCTTCAGCGACAGCACGGGGCCATGCATGGAGGGGTGGACCGTCACCTCGGCCCTGGCCCAGGCGACCTCTCGAATCCGGGTGGGTGTGCTCGTCACGGGCATCCACCACCGGCATCCCGCCGTGCTGGCCAACATGGCCGCTGCCGTCGACATCGTCTCGAACGGTCGCCTCGAGCTCGGACTCGGCGCGGGCTGGAACGAGGAGGAGAGCGAGGCCTACGGCATCGAGCTGGGCAGCCTCACCGAGCGCTTCGACCGCTTCGACGAGGCACTCGAGGTGATCACCTCGCTGCTCACGAACGAGAACACCGACTTCTCGGGCAGCTACTACACGCTGACGGGGGCACGGAACGAGCCCAAACCCGTGCAGCGCCCCCACCCGCCCATCGTCATCGGTGGAACCGGCCCCAGGCGCACCCTGCGCGCCGCGGCGCGTTGGGCCCAGCACTGGAACCACCCGGGCGCCTCGCCCGAGGACTGGGCGATCGCCAACGACGTGCTCATCGGCCACTGCGAGGAGATCGGCCGTGACCCGTCCGAGATCCTCCGCTCGGTCCACCTCTTCTACGACCCCGACGCGGGAGCAGCAGCCTTCGCCGAGCAGGCCGCCGGCTTCGCCGTAGCAGGTGTCGACCTCGGCATCGTCTACGTCCCGCCGCCCCACACACCCGCGGCATTGGAAGCAGCGGCCGAAGCGATCCGAGACTCAGGCCTGCTCGGCTGAACCTGACGATGAGGTGCGTCTTCGCCACCTCGTCGAGTCGGCGGAGACGGCGCTGCGGTTCGCGGACCGGCCCGGCATCGGTCCGGTGCATGCGGGCAAGCTACCCGTGCGCGGGAGCCGTGAGGCCATGACCATCAGCGGTGCCGGCCCCTCGGTGGCCGTGCGAACGGTGGCCAACGGCGTCGGCGTCTCACCGCGGCGTTCGGTACGTGACGCGGTCGCGAGGACGCGGCCCTCTGGGTGGGAGCTGTCCTAGAGT
>CAZALT010000138.1:7528-9377 GCA_964485515.1 uncultured Rhabdothermincola sp.
TTGCTCAAGTTGGACTTGCTCAAGTTGGAGTTGCTCAAGTTGCCCACGACGAGGGGGAGTGGCCGTGGCGGATGCGGAAGCACCGGCCGAGGGCGAGCCGGCGTGGAAGGCGGCGACGGCGAAGCCGAGCGTGTTGCCTCGTTCTCCGGTGACCTGGGCGATCATCGTGCTCGCGGTGGGACTCGTCGGATTCGGCTACGCGTGGTGGTCGCAGCAACCCGAGCGTGAGCTGGGTGACCATGGTGAGGTCGTCGCCGGTGTGGACCGCGAGTGCATGGTGCTCGCCATCAACGTCGACGGACTCGCTTTCCAGGGATCGCCGGCGGGAGGTTTCGACTGGAGGACGGAAGAGCAGGTGCCCGGCACGCTTGAGGTCACGAAGGTGACCGGCTGGTCCCAGATGGAGGGCATCTTCACCAGTGACGACGGCTCGAAGGTCGTGGTGTACGGAGGGAAGGCAGGCCAGACGCTCTTCCGGCTCGGGTGTGCGGTCTGGGCCGACCCCTTCGACGGCGGGCCGTGATGGGCGAGGCACCGAATTGGTCCGCCTCCCCTCGGGATCGAACGCGCTGATCGCTCCGCCCACGTCGCGGTAGCTCCTACGATCCCGCCATGCACTCGTCGCTGCGTGACGCCCTGGCCGGCGCGTTGGGTGCCGAGGTGCGGTCGTCGTCGTCGGTCGGCGGAGGCGACGTGGCCATCGCCCACCGGGTGGAGCTCGATGACGGGCAGGTCGTGTTCGCCAAGACCCACGCCGATCCGCCGCCGAACTGCTTCACGACCGAGGCCACCGGACTGCGGTGGCTGCGAGACGTCGGGTCGGTGAAGGTCCCCGAGGTGCTCGCCGTCAGCGACGAGCCTGCGTTCCTCGTGCTCGACTGGATCGAGGAGGGGCGGGGCACCGCGTCGACCGAGGTCGAGTTCGGCCGCCAGCTCGCCGCGCTGCACCAGGCCGGAGCGCCGGTGTTCGGACGGGAGGACAACCGGCCGACGGGCTCGCTCTCGCTGCCCAACGAGCCGGCCGACGACTGGGCGCTGTTCTACGGGCGCCGCCGCCTCGTGCCGCTCGCCGACAAGGCCCAGCAGTCGCAGGCGCTGGACGGCGACGCCGTCACGGGGTTGTACCGCCTCGCCGATCGGCTCGCGGAGATCGGTGGGCCACCCGAACCGCCGGCGCGGTTGCACGGCGACCTGTGGGCGGGCAACCGGCTCATCGACGACGCAGGCGCGAACTGGTTGATCGACCCGGCGTCGTACGGCGGACACCGCGAATCGGACCTGGCCATGATGCGGCTCTTCGGCGGGTTCGGGCGCGACGCGTTCAGCGCCTACCGCGAGGTGCACCCGCTCGCCGATGGGTGGGAGGAGCGCGTGCAGTTGCACCAGATCGCGCCGCTCGTCGTCCACGCCATCGCGTTCGGCGGCAGCTACGCCGGCGCAGCCGCCGCGGCGATCGCCCGCTACGCCTGACGACACGGTCGACCAGATCGAGGGTGAACCGGAGGGCGCTCCTGAGCCGCTTTGGATCTGGCCCCCTGCGCAGGCCCTAGAGTTGGCCTGTGACTCACGAACATGCCCCCGGTGACGAGACCCTCTTCGAGGTCATCATCGAGATCCCCCGCGGTAGCCGAAACAAGTACGAGATGGACCACGAGCGCCACGTGCTCAAGCTGGACCGCCGTCTGTTCTCGGCCACGGTGTACCCGGCCGACTACGGCTTCGTCGACGAGACCCTCGCCGAGGACGGCGACCCGCTCGACGTGCTCGTGGTGCTCGAGGAGCCGACCTTTCCCGGCTGCTACATCGACGTGCGCGCCATCGGCGTGTTCTGGATGACCGACGACAAGGG
>CAZALT010000139.1:0-9337 GCA_964485515.1 uncultured Rhabdothermincola sp.
CAACAACGTGTCGCTCGGGGTGTACGCCGCGATCGTCGAGCAGGACGAGTACCGCAACGCCAAGATCGAGACCACCCTCCAGACCCTCCCCGAGCTGCTCCAGAAGGGCGGCCCGAACTTCGACCTCCACTTCGACGTCCCCGACCACGGCCGACTGGACCAGGCCGCCCTCCTCCAGGTCTCCAACGGCACCTACGACCTGTCCTCCGGCCTCGGTCGACGGGGGAGCCTCACCGACGGTGTGCTCGGCATCATCACCGTCGACCCGCAACGCACCGGCGACCTCGTCCGACTCACCATGCTCGCCGCCGCAGGATGGGCCGAGCACGCGGGGGCGCTGTGGTCGTGGTCGGCGCCGGAGCTGATCGTCGAGTCGGGGCAGCCCACGATGTCGGCCGGGCTCGACGGCGAGACCATGGTCTTCGATACGCCACTGCGCTTCGCGACGGTCGCCCGTGGTCTGCGCATCCTGGTGCCTCCCGGGAGCCGGGTCGGGCTCGCCGAGCAGAACCTGGGGGCCAAAGGCACCTACAGCGGACTCCTCGACGTGGCCTTCGGACGGCCGACCAGCTGATGAGCACCGGAGCATCGAGCGATCGACCGATCGACTCCGACGACCTGTTCCCCGACGAGGACACCCTGCAACCGGCCGGCAAGGTGGTGGTCACCGCCAGGCTTCCGCCTCCGGGCACCGCCCTCCTGCGCGGCGCCGGCCTCGAGGTGATCGGGGCCGAACCCGGCCGAACCCTGACGCGGACCGATCTGCTCGACCTGGTAGGTGACGCCGACGCCATCCTCTGCTCGCTCGGCGACCGGGTCGACGACGAGCTGCTCGACGCCGCTCCCGCGTTGCGCATCGTCGCCAACTTCGGTGTCGGGTACGACAACATCGATCTCGCGGCGGTCGCGCGCCACCAGGTCATCGCCACCAACACGCCCGATGTGCTCACCGACGCGACCGCCGACCTCGCCTGGGCGTTGCTCCTCGCCGCGGCGCGTCGGGTCGGTCAGGGCGAGCGCCTGGTGCGCTCCGGAGGTTGGACCGGACTCGTGCCCGACCAGCCGCTCGGTGTGCCGGTGTCGGGCACCGTCTTGGGTGTGATCGGCCTCGGTCGCATCGGCGCGGCGGTCGCCGCCCGCGGGCGTGGCTTCGACATGGACGTCGTCTACGCCGGACCGCGGCCGTCGTCGCACGCCCATGCCGTCGGGGCTCGGCACGTCCCGATCGACGAGCTCCTGGCCACCGCCGACTTCGTCGTGCTCGCCGCGCCCCTCAACGAGACCACGCGCCACGTTCTCGACGCGGAGGCGCTGAGAACCATGAAGGCGACGTCGGTCCTGGTCAACGTGGGGCGCGGTCCGCTGATCGACGAGGCGGCCCTCGTCGCTGCCCTGCGAACCGGGCGGATCTTCGCCGCGGGCCTCGACGTGTACGAGCGCGAACCTGCCCTCGCCGCGGGCCTTGCCGAGCTCGACAACGTCGTGCTCTCCCCCCACGTGGGATCGGCCACCACGCTCGCCCGGGCCGACATGGTGGGACTGGTCAGCGAGAACATCATCCGGGTGCTCAGCGACCGGCATCCCGTCACTCCGATCCCGCGGCCCGAGGGCTGACCCGACGGTGGCCGACGTCTCGATGGCCGGGGAACGCTGTAGACAGGTGACCATGGTCGTGAGCTACCGGGGTCAGGTCGCCACCATGTTCGAGGTCCTCGCCGAGGGTCTCGCGCCGTTCGTCGACGCACGCATGGAGACGGTGTACCCGGGCGACGACTGGGTGCTCATCGCGGCCAACAAGCTGGGGAAGCGACGCGACGTGCTCGTGTCGCTGTCCGACCCGCACTTCCAGCTCGAAGTCATCAACCGCTGGTGGGGTCCCGCGTTCGGTCGTGTGCTCGGCGAGAGCCACCGCCAGACCATCACCGATCTGCGCACCGCCCGAAACCACTGGGCCCACCCCGACGAGCAGCACCCTTTCGACTTCGACTACGCGCTCGACGTGTTCCTCGACGCCGAGGACATCCTTCGCGCCATCCAGTCACCGCTGGCCGATGACCTCGTCCGCCTGACCGAAGAGCTCCGTTGGGACAACGTGCGCGACGTCGCCCGCGATTCGGGCCAGACGGAGACCGAGGCGCTCATGGAGCAGTTCAGCGTCCTGCAGAAGCAGTACGACGAGCTCCAGAGCCAGTTCGAAGAGGTCAAGGACCAGGCCAAGTCGGCAACGGGCAAGCAGCGGGCGGTCACCCGTCAGCTGGCCGAGCTCCAGAGCCAGTACGCGGC
The DNA here is from genome assembly GCA_964485515.1 of uncultured Rhabdothermincola sp. Classification (GTDB taxonomy): domain Bacteria; phylum Actinomycetota; class Acidimicrobiia; order Acidimicrobiales; family Acidimicrobilacustridaceae; genus CAZALT01. The sequence goes on from CAZALT010000139.1 coordinate 2,284, forward strand.
GGTCACCGGACTCCGCGACGCGTATCTGTCCGTGCAGCGGCTGGCCGAGACCGATCGGCTGCGAAGAGGTGATGACGCGGCGGGAGCCGACCTCGATCCCGACAGCATCCGGGCCAACCTGCTCACGACCGACGTCACGATCCGCTCTCTGCAGGAGCGCTCGGAGCGATTGCGCCTCGAGCTCACCGATGCCCGGGCCTCGCTCGCCAACGTGAACCCGGTCGAGACCGATGAGGGCCGTCGGTGGATCTGGCTGGTCATCGGGCTGCTGTTGATGATGGCCCTGCTGGTGGCGATCGCGGCCAACAGCGGCGCCAGCTGATCACCGACGCGACCGGCGTGTCAGGCCGGCAGGGTGATCTCGCCGCGGACGAGGCTACCGACCAGCGCGATCTTGTCCTCGTACTCCTGTGTGGTGAGGATGCCGAGGCGATGGAGATCACCGAGCTTGCGCAGGACGTCGGCTTCGTCGATGGGCCGGCTCGAGATCGTGGGCCGGGGCGACGTGCCGGGCACGACGACGTCGACGTGGCTCGGCGTGACAGGCCCGGGACCGGACCTGGGGCTCTTCGCCGCCGGCGGTCGGTCGGTTCGTTGCACCGGACCGGTCGGGCGGGTCTTGCGCATGATCAGCTGGCGGGCCTCTTCGGCCTGCTCGGGACGGAGACCCTTGGCCACCATCACCGGGCCTTCGACGGTCTCGATGGTGAGGACCGCACCGGTGAGCCGCTTGTTGACCACGATGTCGGCGATGTCGTCGCCCATCACGACCTGGCGCACGGCGTCGTGCCGGTCGCGCAGCTCGACTCGGTCGTTGAAGATGGCGAGGCGCTCGCCGAGGTGCTCGACATCGGCCGCCAGCGCCGACTGCTTCACCTCGAGCAGCGGGTCGTTGGGCGACGTCGGACGATCGGTCGACGTCGAACGGGGTCCTGCCTTCGACTTCGCCGTGGTCGAGAGCGGGGGATCGGGCTTGGCCGCCTTCGCAGTCGGGACGACAGGTCGCGAGCCGGCGTCGGCGCCCTGCTCCTTGGCCACGCTGGCCAGCAGTCGGCTGGCGGCCAGCGATCGTGATCGGGCGAGGACCTGGCGGTCGGCCTGCGAGGCCGAGTTGCGGCGGGCGATCTGATCCTGTGGTGACACTCCGTCGTTGGTGTTCGGTCGTGGACCGGGCAGGGGTCGACCGCCCTCGGCGGGACCCGACTTCGGCGCCGGAGCGCTCGGCGTGCCGGCCGCCGGTGCCTTCGCGGGCGAGGCGGACGCGGTGGGCGAGGCCGACTCGTGGAGGGGCTGCGGCCTGGCCCGTTCGCGTCCCCGGCCCGCTCGTCCCGATGGCTTGGATGGCTTGGACGGCTTTGGTGGGGTGCTCGACGGCCCGCCGGTCACCGCCGACCCGGGACGGGCGCCTCGCCTCTCTGCCTCTGGCTCTGGCGGATACCAGTTGCCGTCGGACGCGAGCCACCACCCAGGATGGGGTGCCTGATCGCTCGGCGGGTACCACTTGCCGTCCGAGGCCTGCCACCAGGTGTCGTTGCGCGGCGCGTCGCTCATGCGTCGCCCTCCGCATCGACTCTGCCAACGGTCCTGAACACGCAAACCTCGTGAGTGGTGGCCTGGCATCAGGACCAGGCGTCGCGAGCACGCACAACTGCTCCCATTACCATCGGCGCCAAGGGTGCAGGGGTTGAGCGCTTCGCCCTAACAGACTTGGTCGCGACAACGGCGGATCATCGTGCCCCGAGGCACAGGTCCAGCGGGGTCGGTCAGGGACCCTTCACGGTCCGGGCGGCGGGAGGAGACGAGCTCGGCGCCAGGATGCGATCTGTCGGCCCATCGGGGTCGACGGCGCACCCGCGGTGAACGGCCACAGCTCCTCGGCGATGGCCCGCCAGTCGCCCGTCGCCCGCAGCTCGCCGAACAGCGCGTAGAGCCCCAGGTTGATCCGCTGGATGACCACCATGCTCGGCGGCAGGTTCACGGCGCCCATGATCTCGCCGTGCGGTCCGCTGCGGTCGAAGAAGCGCCGCACGGTCTCCGACGCGTACTCGGGGGTGACGGTCGAGACGCCGCGGTCGCGGACGAACTCGTAGAAGTGGCCGAAGTAGGCCTCGATCTCGGAATCGGTGAAGTCGGCATCGTGGTCGAGGAGGCCGATGTCGCCGATGGTGCGCCGGAACGCCGCCATGTCCCGGTCGATGACCATCGCGATGATCATGTCCTCGAACGCCGTGATCTCGCCGGTGTCGAAGTGCTTGACCAGGCCGAAGTCGAGGAAGGTGACCCGGCCCCCGGGCTCGAAGAGGTAGTTGCCCGGCTGCGGATCTCCGTTGAAGACGCGGAGGCCGTAGAGGCTGCCGAACGCGAACCGGTACAGGGTCTCGGCCGCGAGGTCCCGCTCGACCTGATCCCAGGTGAGCAGCTCGGCCCACGTCGAACCCGTCGCCAGCTCGGTGGTGAGCACCCTCGCCGTCGAGAGCTCGTCGACGACAGCGGGGACGTGGATGGTCGGATGCCCGGCGTAGGCCTCGGCGAAGAGCCGTTGGTTGGCCGCCTCGCGCTCGTAGTCGAGCTCCTCGGTGAGCCGTTCCCGGAGCTCGTCGACCAGCGGGCCGGGTTCGAGGCCGGGGAAGAGCTGGCCCAGCCCACCGAAGACGAGGCCCAGGTTGCCGAGGTCGCTGGCCATGGCATCGGCGATGCCGGGGTACTGCACCTTCACCGCGACGGCCCGGTCGTCCCACGTGATGGCCCGGTGCACCTGACCGATCGAGGCGGACGCGATGGGCACGGGATCCCACGTCTGGAACACCGCTTCGGGACGATCGCCGAGCTGGGCGAGGACCACCGACGCGGCCAGGTCGGCCGACATCGGCGGGGCGTCGTTCTGGAGGTCGGCCAACGTGGCGCGAATGGGTTCGGGAAGGCCCTGGTCGAGGTAGCTCGCCATCTGCCCGAGCTTCATCACGGCACCCTTCATGTTGCCGAGGGTGTCCGCGACCTGTTGTGCGGTCCGGAGCTCGAACTGGGTGTCGAGCTCCTCGCGGCGGGAGGCATCGGCGAAGCGACGTCGGGCACGGTGCGCGGCGTAGTCCGCGCCGACCTTCGCGCCGACGACCGCCACCGTCGTGGTGCGGGATCGTCGGCTGCGCCGCGGGACCGCCGCTCGGACGCGAGGCGTCTCTGGAGTCGGGCGGCGTCGCACGGCCACCAGGGCGCCCGCGCCCGCGGCCAAGACCCCGGCCGCGATCAGTGCCCGTCGCAGACGGGGAGGTCGTGGCATGACGAGCGACGGTACTCGCCGGATCTGCCGGTCCCGGAGCGCCCTGGCCTGGCCCGATCGTGCCGTGAATGGGCGATGGCCCCGACGGTGCCGGATACTTGGGCGTGTCCTGGTACGTGGCGATCGCCACCTTCGCCCTCGGGTTCGGCTCCGGCGTGCTGTCGGGCATGTTCGGCGTGGGCGGAGCTGTCGTGACGACGCCGGGCATCCGGGCGCTCGGCGCCTCGCCGATCGAGGCGGTCGGCTCGACGGTCCCGGCCATCTTCCCCGGGGCGATCTCCGGTACGTACCGGTACTCGAAGGCGGGGCTCGTCAACTGGCGGATCGGGCTCACCTGCGGGTTGGTGGGCACCGCGACCGCGGCCCTCGGCGCCGTCACGTCCGACCACGTGAACGGGCACCTGCTGATGGCCCTCACCGCCGGGCTCCTCCTCGTGAGCGGGGTGTCGATCTTCCGGTCCGGCCTGGTCCGCCCCGGCGAGCCTGCCCTGCTGGCCGATCCCGTGCCCGCCGACGACACCGAGATCGACCTCGACGTCCTCCCCGATCCGCCGACGCACACGCCGGTGCCGCTTCGCTCCCTGGTGGTGATCGGCGCGACGGCCGGGTTCCTCGCCGGGTTCCTCGGCGTCGGAGGCGGCGTCGTCATGGTGCCGGCGTTCACCTCGATCTTGGGGGTGCCGATCAAAGAGGCGGTGGCGTCGAGCCTCGTCGGCGTGGCGATCTTCAGCGTGCCTGCCCTCACGTCCCACGCGCTGCTCGGCCACATCGACTGGACGTTCGCCGCACTGCTCACCCTCGGCGTGATCCCCGGCGCCCAGGTCGGATCCCGCGTCACGATGGGATCGTCCGACCACGTCGTGCGCCTCCTGTTCGGGGGGTTCCTGGTGATCGTGGCCTTCGTCTACGGCGTCGGCGAGGTGCTCTCCATCTGAGGCCTCGCACGACGATCGGCGCCGTGACCTGAGAGAACCTGACCCTCGTCGTCGCCCTGGTCAGGCCGCGGCGTGGTCCTTGTCCGCGGTCGTCGATGCCGGCTCCACCAGGACGACTCGCCCGTCGGCCGCTTCGGTGCGGGCCCAGTCGACGACGTCGTCATCCGCGGTGAGCACCACCACCTGCTGGTGCGCGGCGATCCGCGCGAGCGAGCGGAGGAGGTCGGCCTTGGTCTCGGCCCCGTCGATGCGGGTGAACGCCTCGTCGACGAACATGGGAAGGCTCTCCCCGCCGGCGCCGGCCCGAGCGAGCTCTTGGGCCCGACGGAGCAGGCAATGGGCGAGGTCGGCGGAGCGCTCCTCGTCGGAGGTCATGGTGGTGGCCATCGGGTTGCGGACCTCGACGGTCTCGCGCAACCGGGCGGCCGCGAGGCGCACCTCGGAACGATGGGCCACCGCCCAGTCGAAGTCGACGCCGTCGGCGAGCAGCTCCCACTCGGCGAGCGCCGTCCGGTGGTACTCGGCGGCGCGCATCATCTCGGCGCGCAACCGGTCGTCGGACAGCAGCCCGTTGACCTTCGTGAGCTGGAACGCGAGGTAGGACTTGGCCCCCGCGGTCTCGAGCGCGCGCTGCTCGTGCCGGCGGGCCTCTTCCATCCGCTGCCAGTGGACGAACGAGTAGATCCCGGCGCTGATGGCCGCGATGGCCGCGAACCCGGCGGCGGCGACGCCGAACACGGCGGCGAGGGGCACGATGAGCACGGTGGCGTTCACGGCGGCGAGCAACGCCACCTTGCGGGCCTGCTCGTGGCCGGCCTCGGCGGACTCGAAAGCGGCGTGGCGGGCCTCGATCTCGCCGAGCAGATCGGCGTCGACGGGGTCGCTGCCGATCTCCTCGGCGATCCGCTCGAGGTCGGCATGACGTTCGTGAACCTTGCGGGCCAGCTCCCACAGACGACCTTGGTCGACGCGGGCCAGCCGCTTCAGCTGGACCTCCTCCTCCGATGCCGTGGTGAGGTCGGCGGCGCTGAACCGCATGAGGTGGCGGGCCTGGTCCACGGTGAGTCCCGACCGCTGGAGGATGTTGACGCGGCCCCCCGCGTCGGTGAACGACGTGGTGACGTCGCGACCGTGGGCATCGAGGACCTTGGGGTCGCCATCGGTGGGTCGCGCGATGACGAAAGCCTCCCCGGCATCTGAGCTCACCTCGACGTGGACGCCGGTTCGTCCGGCACCCAGCGACCCGACGAGCTCGGAGATCAACCCGTCTCGCTCCAGCGGACCTGCGCCCGCGATGACCGTCAGCGTGTCTCCGAGGTCGAGCGTGAAGGTCCGGTTCCTCGATTCGATGATCAACTTCTCGAATTGCACCCTCCGCGCATCGGCGGTCTCCGATCCCGACTTGAGAGAAATCTGGGCCGAATGACTCATGCCGTCGTCCACGTGTCGGGCCAACCGGCCCACGGGAGCATCACCCACGGGAGCATCACCCACGGGAGCATCAGTAGGCTCGCCAGATGAGCGGGGGAGCCAGGTCAGGGTCCAGGGGCGGGGCCCCGGCGAAACCATGATCAAGTACCTGGGCTCGAAGCGGCGGCTGGTGCCGCTCCTGGGCGAGATGCTCGCCGCGTCGGGCGCCGCGACCGCGCTCGACCTGTTCACCGGCACCACCCGCGTGGCTCAGGAGTTCAAGCGTCGGGGGGCCAGGGTCACCGCGGTGGACACCGCTCGGTACTCCGAGGTCTTCGGTCAGTGCTACCTGGAGACCGATCGGTCGGCCATCGATCCCGCCGAGCTGCAGCGTGCGCTCGACCACCTCGCGAGCCTGCCGGGTGAAGCGGGCTACGTCACCGAGGTGTTCTGCCGTCGCTCCCGGTTCTTCCAGCCGTTCAACGGCGAGCGCATCGATGCGATCCGTGCCGGGATCGATCGCGACTTCGCCGAGTCGCCGTTGCGGCCACTGCTGCTCACCAGCCTCATCGAGGCGGCCGACCGGGTCGACTCGACGACCGGACTGCAGATGGCCTACGTGAAGCAGTGGGCCGCTCGATCGTCCAAGCCGCTCGAGCTGCGCGCACCGGTGCTGCTCGACGGCACCGGGGCCGTGATGCGCGGCGACGCCTGCGAGGTCGTCGCCCGGCGCGGGCCCGATGCGCTCGGAGGATTCGACCTGGCCTACATCGATCCGCCGTACAACCAGCACCGCTACTTCACGAACTACCACGTCTGGGAGACGCTCGTCGCGGCCGACGAACCCGAGCACTACGGCGTGGCGTGCAAGCGGGTCGACGCACGGGACCCCGAGACGAAGAGCGTCTTCAACCGGCGCGCCACGATGGCCTCGGCGCTGCGTCAGGTCGTGCACGACGTGGACGCCCGCACCGTCGTCGTGTCGTACAACGACGAGTCGTGGCTCGATCTCGGCGAGCTGGAAGAGATCTGCTCGGGGCGCGGTGAGGTCATCTCGCTCGCCTTCGACTCGAAGCGCTACGTGGGCGCCCAGATCGGGATCCACAACCCGCAGGGCGAGAAGGTCGGGGCGGTCTCGCGGCTGCGCAACCTCGAGTACGTCGTGGTGGCCGGCGACCCCGCGACCGTCGGCGCGCTCGACGCCATCGGTGTCGCCGACGACCGCTACGTCGCTCCGGTACCCGGGGTGCGGTGACCGCCTGACCGGTGGCTGGACCGCCACCCGACCGCTCACCGGAGGTCCGACCAGATCTCGGGTTGGGATCGATGGGGGAGCCGTGGCAGTATGTCGGGCCGTTGTCAACGCCCCCGGGCGTGGCAACCTGCCCCCTTAGCTCAGTCGGCAGAGCGTTTCCATGGTAAGGAAAAGGTC
>CAZALT010000140.1:0-3979 GCA_964485515.1 uncultured Rhabdothermincola sp.
CAACGGTCCTGTTCCTCTGCGTCCACAACGCCGGCCGATCGCAGATGGCGCTCGGTTGGTTCGAGTACCTCGCCGCCGGTCGAGCTCGCGCCTACTCGGGCGGCAGCGACCCGGCCGCCACGCTCAACCCGGGTGCGGTCGCCGCCATGGCCGAGGTCGGCATCGACATCAGCTCGAACGTGCCGCAGCGCTGGTCCGACACCCAGCTCGAGGCGGCCGATGTGGTCGTCACTATGGGCTGCGGCGACTCCTGCCCCTACGTGCCCGGCACCCGCTACGAGGACTGGCCCGTGCCCGATCCCGCGGGACTGGCGGTCGAGGACATCGCCCCGATCCGCGACGAGCTCGAGCGCCGGGTACGTCAGCTGGTCCAGGAGCTCGGCGTCCCCACGTAGCCCGTCACGCGTCGCATCAGGTCTCGCCGGAGTCGATGGCGGCGAGGGCCTCGTCGACGCTGGAGTAGAAGTGGTCGGCGTCGAGGGTCTCGTTGAGGCCGTAGCGCTCGACCTCGACGCGCAGGCGTTGGAGCATGTCGACGAAGGCGATGTTGATCCCCTGGGCGTTGAGCTCGAGGTCGAGGTCCTTGAGCATCTCGGCCGCGGTGGGGTCGATGTCGGTCATGGCTTCGCAGTGCAGGACGATCCAACGGGGGTTGCGGTCGCGGACGAGCTTGCGGACCTTGGTGCGGAACGTGCCGGCGTTGGCGAAGAAGAGCGGGGCCTCCCACCGGTAGATCACGACGTCGTCTCGCTCGGTGGCGTCGGAGAAGTCGGCCGTGCTGTGCCACCCCGCGAGGTCGGGAACCCGGCCGAGCGTCACCCCGTTGGGCGACCAGCTGCGCCGGAAGAACAGGAGCACGGCCAGCGCGATCGCCAGGAGGATGCCCTGGAGCACACCCCAGAAGATGACACCGCCTGATGCCACGAGGCTGATGATCAGCGACGAGCGGCGCAGCTTCGCGTAGCGGATCAGCGCGCCGAGATCGAACAGGGAGATGGCGGCCATGATCACCACGGCGGCGAGCGCGCTCTGCGGCAGATCTGCGAGCAGGCTGCTGAACATCGTGATCAGCAGCAGCACGAGCCCGGCACCGACGAGGCCGGTCACCTGGGAACGGGCACCGGTCTGGTCGGCCACCGCGGTGCGCGAGCTGCTCACCGACACGGCGAAGCCCTGGAAGAGCCCAGCGCCGATGTTGGCCGCACCGACGCCGATCATCTCCTTGTCGGCATCGACATCGTCGCCGCGGCGGGCCGCGAACGCGGTTGCCGTGGCGATCGTGTCGGTGATGGACACCATCGTGATGCCCACGGCGCCGACGAGCAGCGGTGCGATGTCGGACCACGAGGTCCACGGCACCGACGGGGTGGGCACGCCCTGGGGGAGGTCGCCGACGACCTTCACGCCCAACTCGTCGAGACCCACGGCGGCAGACACGATCGTGGCGCCGACCACCCCGACCAGCACCGCGGGGACCTTCCGCGTGAGGCGAGGGAGGCCGAGCAGGACGACGAGAACCGCGAGACCGGTGGCGAGGGTCTGCCAGTTCGTCTCGTCGAGGTTCCTGGCGAACTCCGACACCTCGCTCACGAACGAATCGGCATCGGTGGAGAAGCCGAACAGCTTGGGGAGCTGTCCGACGACGATCACCACGGCCAGGCCGTTGAGGTAGCCGACCCTGACCTCGCTCGACAGCAGGTCGGCGACGAAGCCGAGCTTGGCGACCCCGAGACCGATCTCGACGATGCCGACGAGGACGGCCAGCATGCCGGCGAGCGCGATGGCGCTGCCGGGGTCGCCGACCACGAGCAGCGGCACGATGGTGGCGAAGATGAGGGGCGACACCGACGAGTCGGGGCCGAGCACGAGCACCCGTGACGGGCCGAAGAGGGCGTAGACGACGAGGCAGGCGATGGTGGCGTAGAGCCCGTTGACCGGCGGGAGCCCTGCCAGCTCGGCGTAGGCCATGCCCTGGGGGACGAGGATGGCGGTGAGCACGACCCCTGCCACGAGGTCGGCGCGGAGCCAGGCGCGCTGATAGGTGCGGATGGCCGACACACCTGGAACCGCTTCGCTGATCGAACGCACCCGAGGCCTCCCTGAGGGTCGAACACTACTGAAGCAGAGTGCTGTCGCCGTAGGGTCCTTGCATCGGCGGGGTCACGCGGGAAGGATCGTCGGAATGGAACTGACGGACCGCGACCGCGCCATCTTGGATTTCGAACGCTCGTGGTGGTCGGAGTCCGGGCCGAAGGAGGCGCACATCCGTGAGCGCTTCGAGCTCTCGGCCACGCGCTACTACCAGATCCTCAACGAGCTGCTCGAAGCCCCCGAGGCCTACGAGTACGACCCCTTGGTCGTGCGCCGACTCCGACGACTGCGCGATCGCCGTCGTCGCACCCGTCACGAAGGCCTCCAGGCGAGCAGCCCGCCCGCACCGTGAGCTCCACCGGCGGCAAGTCCGCCCCATCCGTCGACGACGAGCAGCGCACGTCGGTCCAGGCCATCGTGCTGATCGTCGTCGCCGTCGGCATCGGCGTGCTGTTGTTGGGCCTCGGCTTCGACAAGGAGGGCGGCGTCGTCGACACCGCCGACCCGGAGCAGACCACGACCACCACCGACGGGTCCAGCGCCAACGAGCCCCCGGTCATCGAGACCACCACCACGACGGCGACGCTCACCACCACGGCACCGGCCGAGGTGTCCATCGTCGTGGCCAACGGCTCCGGCGGGTCGGGTCAGGCCGGCAAGGCGCAGACCACGCTGGCCGGTGAGGGCTTCACCGATGTCGCCACGGCGAACGCGTCGGTCACGCCCACCTCGGTCGTCTACTTCGCCGACGGCGCCGACGGCGCCGAAGGCGATGCGCAGGCGGTGGCGAAGGCGCTCGGCATCGCCGAGGACCAGGTGAAGGCGATGCCGGCGTCGCCGCCCGCGCCGCTCGACGGCGCCACCGTCCTGGTCATCATCGGGTCCGACAAGGTCTGAGCGGCCACCGGATGTGTGCCCGAGGGCCCATGTCCACGGCGGGCGGCGCTGGGTAAGGTCGACCATGTGACGGAGCAGACGATCGACCTCACGGCTCTGGCCCCGATCCTCGACGACCCGGGGCGCGCTGCCCTCTTCGTCGACTTCGACGGGACGATGTCGCCGATCGTCGACGATCCGGCCGCCGCCGAGCCCCTCCCCGGTGTCGCCAACGCGCTCGCCGCGCTCGCCGACGTGCTCGGTCGGGTCGGTGTCGTGTCGGGGCGACCAGTGACGTTCCTCGAACCGTTCTTCGACCCGAAGATCGCACTGGCGGGCTTGTACGGGCTCGAGGCGTCCATCGCCGGACAGCGATCGGATCATCCGCTGGGTGGGTCGTGGCGCGAGGTCGTCGACGACGTGGTGTCGGTCTCGGAGGCCCGCGGACCGGTTGGCATGCGCGTCGAATCGAAGGGGCTCTCGCTCACGTTGCACTACCGGGGCGCCCCCGAGTGCGAACGGGCCGTGGTGCGCTGGGCCGAGCAGCAGGCGGCCCGCTCGGGCCTCGAGGCTCGTCCCGCCAAGATGTCCGTCGAGCTGCACCCGCCGATCGACTCCGACAAGGGCACCACCATCACGGCGCTGTCCGAGGACTTCGGACCGGTCTGCTACATCGGTGACGATCACGGAGACCTCACCGCGTTCGACGCGCTCGATGTCCTGGCGGCATCGGGTCGGCCCGGCGTGCGGGTTGCGGTGCGCAGCGCCGAGGCCGACGCCGAGCTGGTCGAACGCGCCGATGTCGTGGTCGACGGTCCCGAGGGCGTCTTCGCCCTGCTTCGCGAGCTGCTCGCTCGTCTCTCCTGACGACGAGGTCCGGTTCCGTCGAGCCGCCCACCCCAGGTGGCGTCAGCCCGGGCTGGATGCAGTTCGGTGTGGCGCCAGCGCGGGTGTAGATCGGTGCCACGCGGGTGTAGATCGGTGCCAGACGATCAGACGATCAGACGATCAG
>CAZALT010000140.1:4079-9321 GCA_964485515.1 uncultured Rhabdothermincola sp.
CAGACGATCAGACGATCAGACGATCAGCCGATGGCGGCGATCTGGTCGCGCAGCCAGTCGGCCGGTGAGCGCTCTCGCGCCCGGCGCAGCAGCTCGGCGGCCTCGTTGCGTCGGGTGTCGGCATCGGTGGTGAGCGCATCGTGCAGGACCTGGGCGGTGCCCTCGATGTCGTAGGGGTGCACCTCGCGCACGGCGCCCGCCAACTCGGGCCAGACGCCGGCTTCGGGACTGAGCGCGACGAGCCCGTTCCGTTCGTTGACGAGGGGCCCTTCCTTGGCGACGAGGTTCAGCCCGTCGCGGATGGGGTTCACCAACAGCACGTCGTAGCGGCGTAGCGCAGCAACCGATCGGGGGAAGTCGTCGGTGCCCTCGTACAGGATCGGTGTCCACGAGTCGGTCGAGAACCGGTCGTTGATGCGAGCGATGGCGGCCTCGACCTGTTGGGCATAGGCGTGGTACTCGGGCACGCCTTGGCGCGACGGGTAGCAGAACGCCCCGAACACGACGCGCTCGGCCCACTCGGGTCGGTCTTCGAGCAGCGTCTCGAAGGCCAGGAAGCCGCGGAGCAGGTTCTTCGACAGCTCGATGCGATCGACGCGGACGAGGAACAGCCGATCGCCGATGAGCTCATCGAGCTCGGCGAAGGCGTCGTCGCACGCGGGACGAGCGGCGACGCCGCCGATGTCTCCGGCGTCGGGGGCGAGCGGTGCCACGAACGCGGGGACCTCGACGCCGGCCAGCTCTCGGGCGCAGCGGGTGAAGGCGTCGGCCCACCGCTGGCAGTGGAAGCCGCAGGCGTCGTGCGCGGCCATGCCCTCGAGCAGGGTGGTGCGCACGTCGACCGGCAGCACCCGGAACATGTCCGGGTCGGCGAAGGGGGTGTGGCTGAAGTGGACGAGGCGAAGGTCGGGGCGCAGGTCTCGCAGCCGGGGTGCGAGCAGCATCAGGTGGTAGTCCTGGATCAGCACGATCGCATCGGGTGGTGAGTCGGTGGCGACGACCTCGGCGAACGCCTCGTTGACCTCGACGTAGGCCTGCCACGCCTCGCGCCAGGCGTCGTCGAAGCGGGGTTGGCTGGCGAGGTCGTACAACGAGTGGTGGATGAACCACAACGTCGAATTGCTCACGACGTCGTAGGCCAGCCGGTAGGTCTCGGCGTCGAGGGCCAGGGTCCGCACCCGGAAGCCCTCCTCCTCGATGACGCCCTTGCCGGCGGCGACGCGGTCGCCGTCGGAGATGGCCGCCGCGATCCAGGTGGTGTCGCTGTTGACGACGAGCGGCGCCAGGCCCGAGACCATGCCCCCTGCGCCCCGTCGGGCGAGCAGCTCGCCACCCTCGATGCGGAACGACAGCGGCCCGCGGTTCGAGACGATGACGATCGGTCGTTCCGCAGAGTCCAGATGCTCGGTCACGCGCGCACCCTACCGCCGCCCACCCCCATCGTTCTGGCTGGACAGATACGCCGAATAGCCCGGGTCTGTCCAGCCAGAACAGCAACGGCGGTCCGCTTGGGGGAGCATGGGTCGGTGCACGTCGTCGCCGCGCCCGACACCTTCAAGGGAACTGCCCCGGCCGGGGCGGTGGCCGCGGCGATCGCCCGGGCGGTCGCGACCTCCGGCGGGACGTGCGACGAGGTGCCGCTGTCGGACGGAGGCGAAGGCTTCGTCGACGTCTTCGGCGGCCCCAACCGGACGACCCTCGTCACGGGACCGCTCGGCGATCCGGTGGAAGCCAGCTGGCGCCTGGCCCGACGCACCGCGGTGATTGAGAGCGCCGAAGCCTGCGGTCTGGCCCTCGCGGGGGGACCCGACGAGAACGATCCGGTGAGCGCGTCGACCTCGGGTGTCGGCGAGCTGATCGCCACGGCAGTCGAGTCCGGGGCCAACCGGGTGCTCGTCGGGGTCGGCGGGTCGGCCACGACCGACGGCGGCCTGGGGGCGCTGCGAGCCCTGTACCCCACGCAGCGGTTGAAGGGCGTCGAGCTCGTGGTGGCGTGCGACGTGGCCACCCGCTTCACGGACGCCGCCGTGGTGTTCGCACCGCAGAAGGGGGCGACGCCGTCCCAGGTCAAGCTGCTCCACAACCGCCTCATCCGGCTCGAGCAGGTCTATGCCGAGGAGTACGAGATCGACCTGGCCGACCTCGACGGCAGCGGTGCGGCGGGTGGCCTGGCGGGAGCGCTCGCCGCGATCGGTGCCGATCTGCAGTCGGGATTCGAGGTGGTGTCCGAGGAGCTCGACCTGATCGGCCGCTTCGAGGGGGCGGATCTGATCGTCACGGGGGAGGGGTTCCTCGACGCCGAGTCGTTCGACGGCAAAGTTGTTGGTGGAGTCGTGGGACTGGCCGAGGAGCTAGGCATCCCCGTGCTCGCGGTGGTGGGCGAGATCTTCGACGGGGCCGACGAACGGGTCGACACCATCAGCACGGTGCAGCTCTTCGGCGAGGAGCGCTCGATGGGCGACCCGCTGGTCTGCATCGAAGAAGCCGTCACCGAGCGTCTCGCGGGCTGAACGCAGCACCGCACCGCACCGCACCGCACGCACCGCACCGCACGCACCGCACGCACCGCACGCACCGCACCGCACCGCACGCACTGCACCGCACGCACCGCAGGCGGACTGACGGGGAAGACGCGCCGGATCTGGCGCATCTGTCCAGCCAGGAGTGGGTAGGACGGCGGGGGTGTCGGTCAGGTGCCGGTCAGGTGCCGGTGTCGCGCTTGCGGCGCGATGCCGACCGCAGGACGTAGGCGGCGGCGACGAGCACCGCGATGATGGCCAGCACCCAGACCACGCCGAGCACGAACGACACGATCCACTTCACGATCGTGAGCAGGCCGATGACGGCGAGGGCGCACACGACGACCTTGACCCACAGGGGGATCGTCGGTCGTTCGAGGTTCGGATCGTCGGGTGCGGTCACGTCAAAGCCCCATCAGGCGTGCATCTCGGAGGTGTCGTCGACCGGCTCGCGGTCGTGGCGCTCGCGGTACTCGGCCAGCGTGATGAGCGGTGGCCGCTCCACGCCGTCGATCTCGACGACTCCGTCGGGACGCACCAGCGTGACGTGCTCGCCGACCAGCGGTTGGCCGGCGCGGTCGGAGTCGACCCGGCGCAGAGCCGCCTGCATGACCATGGCCGCCTGGGGGGCGAGCTCGTCGATGGGGCGGTTGCGATGCCTGCGCTCGCCGAGGTCGACCTGGGCCAGGGCGTCGATGCCGAACCGGCGGCTGACGTCGATGAGCAGACCGATGTCGACGCCGTAGCCGGTGACGAAGGGCAGCTGTTCGAGCAGCTCGCGTCGTCCGCCGTACTCGCCGCCGAGGGGCTGCTCGACGGTGGACAGCGCAGGGAACAGGAACGAGAGGAGGGGGCGGGCGACGAGCTCGGTGACCCGGCCGCCGCCCTCACCGGCCCCGTTGAGCGGCCGATCGTAGAAGCCCTTGACGAACCCGATGTCGGGCCGTTCGAGCAGGGGACCGACGATGCCGACGACGAAGGCCGGATCGAAGTCGACGAGGTCGCCGTCGCACCACACGATGAGGTCGCCGGTGGACGCGTGGAGCGACTTCCACAGCGCCTCGCCTTTGCCGTGCCCCGATCCGTGGTCGGCCAAGATGGTCGTCGCCGCCGCCACGGTGGCGCCGGCGGCGCGGGCCACGGCCGCGGTGTCGTCGGTCGAGTGGTCGTCGATGACGAGGATCTCGTCGACGAGGGGCACGTCGCGCATGAGGGCGCCGGCGATGGCCCCGACGATGGCGCCGACGGTGGCCGCTTCGTTGCGGGCCGGGATGCAGACCGAGATGGACTGGTCGCCTTTGCGCTGCGCGAGGGCGCGAGCGTCGAAGTCGTCGGCGCGGAACTCGCGGATGAGGGGGATCAGCACGACCGCCATCGTTTCGGACGCGTCAGCATGCGGCAAGCCGTGCCGGCCCGAGCGTGCGGGTCGTCGGGCAGATCTTCACGTCGATCGGTCGGTTGGGGAATGGCGTCGTCACGGTGCCCCCACGGTACGCTTTGCCGGTTCGTTCCCCGCTTCATCGTCACGTTCTCCACAAAAAGGAACCCTCGATCATGAGTGTCACCGTTCGTGTGCCCCCCGTCTTCCGCACCCTGACCGCGGGCGATTCCCAGGTGAGCGTCGAGGGCGCGACGGTGGCCGAGGTCCTGGCCTCGCTCGAGGGTGCGCACCCCGGCTTCCAGGCGAAGCTCCTCGACGATGCGGGCAGCCTGGTGCGGTACGTGAACCTGTTCGTGGACGACGACGACGTCCGCTTCCTGCAGGGCCTCGACACGCCGGTGCCCGACGGCGGAACGCTGTCGATCATGCAGGCGGTGGCTGGGGGCTGATCCCGCCGCCGTCCGCCCTGTCGGCCCCAGACCGACTGGACGGACACCAAGTCGGCCCCCGGATCTCTCGAGTGCCGTCAGCAGACTTGGGTATCTGGGTTCCACCGCAACGTGATCTCAAGATCGTCCACGGCGGACCCGGAGTTGATGCGAACGGGTCATCTGGCCCCCAGGTGGGGTCGTTCGGCCCATAGGTTGCGAAACGCCGGGTTGCGAATCGCGGGTGAGGGTGGTTGGCTTAGCAGTCGCACCACGAGAGTGCTAACCGCCGCGGTCTCAGCTCAGCTCGAAGAGACGGCCGCGTGACCGCCTTCCGGGATCTCACCCGGGCCAGATCTCAAGGAGAGCCGCCATGGCCAAGATGATCGAATTCGACGAGAGCGCACGCCGTGCCCTCGAGCGGGGGATGAACCAGCTCGCCGACGCCGTCCGCGTCACGCTCGGCCCGAAGGGCCGCAACGTGGTCCTCGACAAGAAGTGGGGCGCCCCCACCATCACGAACGACGGCGTCTCGATCGCCAAGGAGATCGACCTCGAAGACCCCTACGAGCGCATCGGCGCCGAGCTGGTCAAGGAGGTCGCCAAGAAGACCGACGACGTCGCGGGCGACGGCACCACCACCGCCACGGTGCTGGCCTGGGCGATGGTCCACGAGGGCCTCCGCAACGTGACCGCGGGCGCCAACCCGATGTCGATCAAGCGGGGCATCGAGGCCGGCGTCGCGTCCGCCGTCGAGGCCATCCGCGACCTCGCCGTCGAGGTCGACGACAAGAGCCAGATCGCCCAGGTCGCCGGCATCTCCGCCGCCGACCCCGAGATCGGCGCCATCATCGCCGACGCCATCGACAAGGTGGGCAAGGACGGCGTCATCACCGTCGAGGAGTCCAACACCT
>CAZALT010000141.1:0-9313 GCA_964485515.1 uncultured Rhabdothermincola sp.
CGTCGTCGAGCACACCCGACGACGAGCGCTTGTCCTCGGCGAACACCTCGGCGAACTCACCGCCTGTCTGCAGGGCGGTGCCGAGCACGCGGGTGACGACGGACTCTTCGATCACGGGTGACTCCTGTGCGGGGACGTACGACGACGTTCGGGACTTCCGGGGGATCGGACGCCGTTCGACCGGCCGGAGCAGGCGAGTGGATACCCGATCGTTGAGCGCTTTAGGGTACCCCGATGCCCATCAAGCCCGGCCGGAGCGCCTCGGTCGATCTGCTGGTGTCGGACACCGACACGGCGATCGCCGCCAAGTCCGGAGAAGTGCCTGTGCTGGGCACACCTCGAGTCGTGGCCCTGTGCGAGGAGGCCGCGGTCGCCAGCATCGTCGGCCAGCTCGGAGCGGAGCAGACCACGGTCAGCATGCAGGTCCAGCTCGATCACCTCGCCCCCACCGCGGTCGGCCACACCGTCACCGCCGAGGCCACCGTCGACAAGGTCGTCGGCCGCCGGGTCATCTTCACCGTGTCGGTCAACGACGAACGCGGCCTCATCGCGGTCGGACGGGTCACCCGTGTCGTGGTCGACACCGAGCGGTTCTTGGAGAAGACGACCTGAGGTTCGTTCTGGCTGGACAGATACGCCGTACAGACCGGCTCTTCCCAGCCAGTTCAGCTACGCCGCAGGTGACTCGCGGGTACCAGGTGGGTACCCTTGCCCCATGGATTCCGAGGGGGTGAGCTCCGCGGTCGGCGTCGTCGACGCGGCCGATCCGCCTCCTGTCGCGCCCCCGGAACCAGCCGGAAGCACCGCCGACCCGGCGAGTCCACCCAGCTTCCTCAAGCGCTTCTCGTTCCCCCTCCGCATCGCGGCGAGCGTCCTCATGCTCGGGTTGCTCTACACCCGGCTCCCCAACCTCGACTGGGACGAGGTCGTCCCCGCCTGGACAGCCTCGACCGCGTGGTGGCTCCTCGGCGCCGCGGCGCTCACCATGTTCGGCATCGTGCTGTCCGCCCTGCGGTGGAAGCAGGTGCTCAACGCCCTGGACCTGGGCGGCGACAAGGCCCCGATGAAGCGACTGGTGCCCCTCTACTTCGCGGGGCAGTTCGTCTCCAACGTCTTGCCCACCACCATCGGCGGCGATGTCCTGCGGGTCAGCCGCCTGTCGAAGGACAACGGCGACGCCCCCGACACGTTCGCGTCCGTGGTGCTCGAGCGGCTCACCGGATGGCTGGTCCTGCCCATCATCACGTTCATCGGGCTGCTGGTGAACCCCGATCTCCTCCACAAGGGCACGGCCAGCACCATCGCCCTGCTCACCGCGGTCGGCACGCTCATCGCGCTCGTCGCCGTGCTGTTCGTCGCCTACCACCCGAGCGCCGGCGGGCGGTTCCGTTCGCACACCGGCGCCCTCGGCTTCATCGGTGCGGTGCACGTGGGTGTCGACCGCCTGCGCCGGCACCCCCGAGCCGCCGTCGGCCTCCTGGCCGTGGGGCTGCTGTACCAGTTCGTGCTCTGCCTCGCCGCGCTGATGGCGGCCGCCGCGGTCGGACTCGCCGACGTCGGGCTCACCCCGCTCCTCGCCTTCTTCCCGGCTGTGCTCATCGCCCAGGTGCTGCCGCTCGGCATCGCCGGGTTGGGCATCCGCGAGGGAGCGTTCGTGCTCTTCCTCACCCCGCTCGGCTTCCCGGCCGAACAGGCCATCGCCCTGGGTCTGCTGCTCTACCTCCTCAACCTGGCCGCGAGCCTCGCCGGGGCACCGGCCTTCGCTATCCACGGCCGCAAGCCGGGACCTGACACCGACGCGGATGCGGGGCCCGCGCGTACGGCCGCCGCGTAGATCCCGCGGTACCGTGAACGTCACATGATCCTCGAGACGATCAACTCCCCGGCCGACCTGCGAGCGCTCGACGACGAGCAGCTCGCGGTCCTCGCCACGGAGATCCGGGCCTTCGTCGTCGAGTCGGTCAACCGGGTCGGCGGGCACCTCGGCTCGAACCTGGGCGTGGTCGAGCTCACCCTCGCCTTGCACCGGGTGTTCAACTCCCCCGAGGACATCATCTTGTGGGACACCGGCCACCAGGCCTACGTGCACAAGATGCTCACGGGTCGACGCGACGACTTCACCACCCTGCGCCAGGCCGGCGGCCTGTCCGGCTACCCGTGCCGCGACGAATCCGAGCACGACTGGATCGAGAACAGCCACGCGTCGACCATCTTGAGCTACGCCCACGGGCTCGCCACCGCCGAGCAGTCCGAGCTGGGCTCGAACCGGCGCATCGTGGCGGTCATCGGCGACGGGTCGATGACCGGGGGCATGGCCTACGAGGGGCTCAACAACCTGGGTCACAGCGGGCGGGACTGCATCATCGTGCTCAACGACAACGGGCGCTCGTACGCACCCACCATCTCCCGCCTGGGCGAGAGCCTGGCCAAGATCCGCAACAACCCGGTGTACATGCGACGCCAGGCGCGCATCGAGAAGGTGGTCGGCGAGATGCCGTGGGTCGGCGATCGCCTCGAGCGCGCCCTCGACGCCACCAAAGCCGCGGTGCGCGAGATGTGGGAACCACCGGTGTTCTTCGAGTCGCTCGGTGTTCGCTACACCGGCCCGTTCGACGGCCACGACATCGGCCTCATCGAACAGGAGCTGCGCAACGCCTCCGAGATCGGCGGTCCACAGGTCATCCACGTCATCACCCACAAGGGTCGGGGCTACGGGCCCGCCGAGCTCGACGACGTCAAGCACCTGCACGACACCTCCGAGGCCAAGCCGGGCAGCTACACCGCCGCGTTCACCGAGGCCATCATCAAGGAGGCCGAGGAACACCCCGAGATCATGGCCATCACCGCGGCCATGCCCGACTCCACCGGCCTGCTCCCGTTCAAGGAGCGCTACCCCGATCAGTTCCTCGACGTCGGCATCGCCGAGCAGCACGCGGTCACCGCCGCGGCCGGCATGGCGATGGGCGGCCTGCGGCCGATCGTCGCCGTCTACTCCACGTTCCTCACCCGGGCCTTCGACCAGGTGAACCTCGACGTCGGCCTGCACAGCCAGCCCGTCATCTTCTGCCTCGACCGGGCCGGCATCACCGGCGATGACGGTCCTAGCCACCACGGCGTGCTCGACATGGTCCTGCTCACCAAGGTGCCAGGCATGGTCATGTTCGCCCCGTCGTCCTACCAGGAGCTGCAGGTCATGCTCCACGACGCGCTCGCCATCACCGACCGGCCCGTGGCGATCCGCTGGGCCAAGACCATGGCCCGCCAGGTCACCGAGGACCAGATCGGCCACGGCCTCGCCGCCCGCCAGGTGCAGTCGGGCACCGACGTGTGCCTCATCGGCGTGGGCAAGATGGTCGAGGTCTGCGAGCAGGCCGCCGCGCAGCTCGCCGACCAGGGCCTGTCGGTGTCGGTGTGGGATCCCCGCTGCGTGTCGCCGCTCGACCCGGCGATGATCGCCGACGCCGCCGAGCATCGGGTCGTGGTCACCATCGAAGACGGCCTCCGCGAGGGTGGCATCGGTGCGGCCATAGCCGAGCAGGTCCGCGACAAGGCCGAGCACAGCGGCAACCTAAACGGCAGCTCGCCCATCGTTCGGGTGCTGGGCACTCCCGTGGCGTTCATCCCTCACGGCAAGCCCGACGACATCCTCGCCGAGCTCGGCCTCGACGTCGCCGGCGTCATCGCCGCCGCGACGAAGTAGCCCGGCACTCGACGGTGCTCAACCCAGCCAGGACACCCGCCGTGTGGCATCCGCTGTCGGTCGCCACCGGCTGAGACAGACGCAGACTTCGCGCACCACAGGCCTACCGGTCCGCCAGCTCGACGAGCTTGAGGACGGTGCGCCAGTTCCTGGCCGTGCCGTGTTCGACCTTGCGGCCTTGGCCTTTGCCGATGGCTTCGACGATCTTGGAGCGACCCATGCCGTCGGGGAGGTGGAAGTACTGCTCGCGGCCCGACACCGTGATCTCCTCGGGGGAGAACGGGGTGAGGTCCATCCAGCTCGACGGGTCGGGAGCGTCGCCGCTGAAGAAGACGACGTGCAGCTTGGTGGGGTCGTCGACCTCGTAGGGACACGCCTCCACGACGGCACGCAGCTCGGTGCGCGAGCGGATCATGGTGGGCACGTCCAGGCCGACGCTCGACGCGATGGTGTCCTGGACCAGCTCCTGGACGGTCTTGTCGGACGTCGACGGGTGGTCGAGCACGACGTTGCCGCTCTGGATGTAGGTGACCACGTCGGTGGCGCCGGCCCCGGTGAGCGCCGTGCGCAGCTCGGCCATGGGCAGCTTGCGGCCTCCCACGTTCACCCCTCGGAGCAGCGCGATGTAGGTCGGCACGAAGCCAGCCTCGCGCCACCGCCAGGATCGGGCGGGATCAGGTGAAGTAGGGCGATTCGCCGGCGTCGTGGTCGGTGACGTCGATGATGTCGGTGACCTCCGGGATCATCTCCTTGATGGCCACCTGGATGCCTTCGCGCAGCGTGGCCGCGCTCATGGCGCAGCCCTGGCAGCCGCCACCCATCGACAGGTGCACGACCGTGCCGTCGACGCCCTTGAGCTCGGCGAAGCCGCCGTGGGAGGCGAGGCCCGGGTTGATCGACTGCTCGAGGAGCTGGGTGACCTTCTCGGCGATGTCGCCGGTGAGCACGATGCTCGGGTCGACGAGTCCGCTCGACGCCGACGGCCGGTTCGGGTTGCGGATGACCAGACCGCCCTGGCCGGGGCTGGTGGGCAGGTCGAGGGTGGCGCCGCGCAGGTTGGCGACGCTCGCCACCGGGATGACGACGGTGAGCCCGTCCTGCACCGAGACGTGGTCCTCCTCCTCGGCGGCGGAGATGAGCTCGAAGCCGAGGTCGTAGGCGTACTCGCTGCCGTTGGCGCCGAGGATCTCGACCCGCAGGCCGAGCGTGCCGGGGTCGTCCTCGGCATCGCGGATCTCGATGACCTTCACCAGCGCCTCGGGCGTGACGGTGAGGACGAGGTCGCTGGCCGCGTCGACGGCAGCTTCGTCCTGGACGGGGGTTTCGGTGTCGCTCATGGCGTCGGTCAGGCTACCGGGAGTGGCCCACCGAACACCCCTTCTCGTTCTGGCGTACCTCGCAGTTGCTCCACGACGCCGACGAACGCAATTTCGAGCGGGGCGCCAGGTCGGAGCTCTCAGGCGCTGGCTTCGGCTTCGATGCCGAGCTCGATCCAGCGCTCTTCGAGTTGGGTCAACTGGCCATTGACGGTGGCGAGCTCCTTGCCGAGCTCGGTCATCTTGGCGTGGTCCGCCGCCGCGTCGACGAGCTGCGCTTCGAGCTTGGCTCGCTGCTTGTCGAGGCGCCTTATGTCCTTCTCGGCTTCCTTCATCAGATGACGCAGCGTGCTCGGCGACCGACCCGACCCGTCCGCGCCGGCCGACCCGGCCGACCCGGCCGACCCGGCCGACCCGGCCGACGGCTTCGCTGCCGCGGCGGGGCGGCCCTTCGGTGCCTTCGATGCTCCGCCGGCCGCGGGGCCGATGCCTCTCGCGGCGCGGCGTTCGTTCTCCCACGTGGCGTAGCCCCCGGGCCGGCGGCCGGCCCGGCCCTTGCCGTCGAGGACGATGACATCGGTGACGGTTCGTTCGAGGAAGGCCCGGTCGTGGCTGACGACGAGCAGCGCGCCGGGCCAGTCGTCGAGGAAGTCCTCGAGCACGCGGAGCGTGTCGAGGTCGAGGTCGTTGGTCGGCTCATCGAGCAGCAGCACGTTCGGCTTGGCCGACAACGTGAGCAGCAGCTGGAGACGGCGCCGCTCACCGCCCGACAGCAGGCCGATGGGCGCCCACTGGGCGTCGCCGTCGAACCAGAAGCTCTCCAGGAGGGCCTTGTCGGTCCAGTCGGGCTCGCCCTTCTTGCCTGCCACCGCGTCGCGCACCCGCATCCCCGGATCGAGCTCGGTGCCGATCTGGTCGTAGTACCCGAGTGAAACGGTCGAGCCGGTGACGACCCGGCCGGTCGACGGGTCGCGTCGCCCGGCGATGATGTCGAGCAGGGTCGACTTGCCGGTGCCGTTGACGCCGACGATGCCGAGGCGCTCGCGGTTGTCGAGGGCGAGGTCGACACCTTCGAACAGCGGAGCGTGGTCGGGATGGGCGAAGCCGACGCCGTGGAGCTCGACGACCTGGTCGCCGAGGCGGGGCGTGCCGAGGTGGAGGTCGGGGGTGCCGTCGCGAGCCGCACCTTCGGCACGGGCCTCGACGATCTGGGTGGCTCGCTCGATGTGCGCCTTCGGCTTGCGGGTCCGGGCCGGGGCCCCACGTCGGAGCCAGGCCAGCTCCTTCTTGGCGAGGATCTTGCGGCTCGACTCGGCGTTGGCGGCCTGCTCCTCGCGGATGGACTTCCCTTCGAGGTAGGCGTCGTAGCCGCCTTCGTGGATGTAGCCCTTCCCGCGGTCGAGCTCGAGGACCCGGTTGGTCACGCGGTCGAGGACGTGGCGATCGTGGGTGACCAGGATCAGCCCACCCCGGTACGCGTCGAGACGGTCCTCGAGCCAGGCGATGGCGTCGATGTCGAGGTGGTTGGTCGGCTCATCGAGGATGAGGAGGTCGCTCTCGACGACGAGCGTTCGGGCGAGGGCGACGCGCTTGGCCTGTCCGCCGGACAGCTTCGAGGTGTCGGTGTCGAGGTAGGCGCCCATGCCGAGGCGGTCGAGCACCGCTTCGGCTTCCCAGCGGGCGTCGGCCGCGGGGGTAACCGCGTCGATCACCGTGCCAGATCCGAGGTCGGGTCGTTGGGTGAGCGCGGCGACGCGAACGCCCTTGCCGCGCCGCACCATGCCGTCCTCCGGCTCGCGGTCGCCGGTCAGCACAGAGAGCAGCGTGGACTTGCCCCCGCCGTTGATGCCGACGATGCCGAGGCGGTCGCCGGTGGAGAGGGTGAGAGACAGATCGCTGAACAGCGGTTTGCCAGGTCGGCTTGCCGCGATGCGGTCGGCGTCGATGAGGATCACCGGCAGCATGGTAGGTAGATTGCGCAGCCGTGACGACGACGACCTCCGCGGAGTTGGGTGCCGAGGCGCTCAGAGAGCTCCGTCGAACCCGACGGAAGAACCGCCTGGCCGACGTCCATTGGGTCGACGCGCTGTACCGCGTGTACCTCATAGTCCTGGTCGGCACGCTGGCGATGTTCGCCGCCGCGGGGAGGCTCCCCGCTGATCGTCTCACCACCGCCGAGGCGCTCGACTTCGCCCACGACGTCACACCGTGGCTCGGCGCGGCGTTCGCCCTCGCGTTCGCCATCGGGTTGCGTTCGGGCGGCCGCGGCGGTCCGCTGGTGCTCGAGGCCCCCGTGGTCGTCCACGAGCTCGAGGCCCCCATCGATCGAGCGCTCGTGCTGCGGGGCCCGGCCATCAAGCAGCTCCGGTTCCTCGCCTTCTCCGGTGCCGTCATCGGCGCGGTCATCGGTGAGGTCGCGTCCCGTCGCATCGAGGTCAACTCGCTGCTCGCCATGGCGTGCGTGGGCCTGGCGTTCGCCCTGGCCGCCAGCGGGGCGGTGGGTGTCGCCATGGTCGGCTCGGGCCGACGCATCGGCTGGAAGACCGCCAACGCCATCGCCCTGCTGACCCTGGCCTGGTCGGCGGCCGATGTCTTCTTCGACGTCAGGACCTCGCCGCTCACCTTCGTCGCCGAGATCGCCTTCTGGCCGATCACCTTCGAGCCCCTCGCCTACATCGGCGTCGCCTTCGCCCTCGTCATCCCGGTGATCGGGGTCCTCGGCATCCGGGGCATCTCCACCGAGGCGGCTCTGCGGCGTGCCGGTCTCGTGTCGCAACTCCGCTTCGCCGTCACGCTGCAAGACGTCCGCACGGTCGTGCTGCTGCGCCGCCAGCTGTCCCAGGAGAAGCCGCGCCGCACCCCGTACATCAAGATGAAGCGCGGCGGTCGTCTCCCAGCGGTGTGGCGCCGCGACTGGCAGAGCATCCTGCGCTTCCCCGCCACCCGACTGCTGCGCATGGCGTTCCTGGGCGTCGCGGCCGGCGTCTCGGTCGGGCTCGTGTGGCGCGGCGCCTTGCCGATGCTCCTGGTGACCGGCCTCGCCCTCTACATCGCGGCCTACGACGCCAGCGAGGGCATCGCCCAGGAGGTCGACCACCCGTCGCGCTGGGACAGCTTCCCGATCGAGCAGGGAAAGCTCCTCACCCACCACCTGCCTGCCACGGCGTTGCTCATGATGATCGTCATCCTGATCGGCTCCGCGACGTCTCTCGCGTTCGTCCCGTTCGAGATCGTGTGGCGGCTCACGCTGTCGGTGCTGGCGATCTCCGCCGCGGGCTGCGCGGTGGCCGCCGGCATCGGTGCGGCACAGGGCGCACCGAACACGGCGGCGATCATGGGCCTCGGACCCGAGCTCATGGGCTTCGTGCTCGCCGGTCGGCTCATCCTGCCGCCCGTCATCGTGGTCGGCACGCTCGCCCCGCTCGTCCTCGCGGGAGACGACGTCAACGCGATCAACTACGCGAACGTGTCCAATGCCATGCTCTATCCCTTCATCGCCGTGGTCGGCGCGTTCTTCTACCTGCGCACGAGAAAGCCGAAGCCGCTGTGACCTCCTCGATGATCCCGAAGCCTCCGCCTCCACCTTCGGAGAACCCGAACGCCGCGCTCGACGTGGCGGGCGTCGTCAAGGACTACGGCGACGGCAACGGCATCCACGGGCTCGATCTCGTGCTGAACGCCGGTGAGCTGGTGATGCTGGTCGGCCCGAACGGCGCCGGGAAGTCGACGCTGCTCGGGTGCTGCTCAGGCATGTTGGAGCCCAACGAGGGCCACGTGTACGTGCGGGGCGACGCGGTCGGCACCATCGGAGCCCGGGCCGGCACGTCGTTCCTTCCCGACGCCCCGGTGCTGTACGACGACCTGTCGCTCAACGAGCACATCGAGTACATCGCCCGCCTCCACGGAACGACGGAGTGGGAGGAGTACGCCGACGACCTCCTCGAGATGTTCAACCTCCAGGACCGCGCCGACGACATGCCGGCCCGGTTCAGCCGCGGCCTCAAGCAGAAGACGTCGCTGATCCTCGGCCTCATCCGCCCGTTCAACCTGCTGCTCATCGACGAGCCGTTCGTCGGTCTCGACACCCCCGGCCAGGAGACCCTCGTCGAGGTCCTCGCCGACGTCGCCGAGCAGGGTGCCGCCATCTTGGTGTCGACCCACCAGATGGACCTCACGCCCAAGGCCTCCCGCTGCGTCGGCCTGCGCGATGGCGAGCTCGCCTACGACGGCAAGGCCACACCCGAGAAGATCCGCGAGTTGGTGGGCTGAGGGCGTAGCAGGGGGTCTGGGGGACGGC
>CAZALT010000142.1:0-9242 GCA_964485515.1 uncultured Rhabdothermincola sp.
AAGTGGTCGGCGAAATTGAAGTGTCCCGCTCTGCACCCGATCCTCCACTGAGCACCCGGAGCCAACGGCCGCGGGGTAAACGGTCCAGGTACCGGGGATCCGGTGGGAACCCGCAACGTCACATCGTCCGCAGCCGCAGGGCCTCGGTTCTCGATGACGAACCAGGTGTTTCCGGGGACTCCAGCGAACCATCCTCGGACGTCGGCGACCAACGTCGCCTCGAGCTCGTCCGCGCGTCGGTCGGATTCAATCTGGACGACCTTCACAGTCTCCTCGGCGAGCCTGCGCGTCTCGTGAGCGAGCGACGCCGTCTCTCCTACCAAGCTGCGTGTTGCTTTCGCTGTCGAGCTCGCGGCCAGTGCCGCCCAACCTGCTGCACCCGCCGCGGCGGCGCTCGCGATCGCAGCTGCTGCCTCCCAGCTCACTGGCCGAGTGCTTCGTCGAGAGCCGCGGCCGCCTGGCCGGTCATGCCGGTGAGGACGTGCTGGTAAGTCGAGGCGGTGAACCCGGGATTGGAGTGGCCCAGGACGGCCGCAGCGATCACGGTGTCGACTCCTCGCTGCAGGAGCGCGGTGGCAACGCCGTGGCGGACGTCGTGGAGGCGCGTTGCCGGATCGAGGCCGGCCTTTGCCGCGGCACGCTTGAAGGCATTGGAGAACCCGTCGGGGTCCAGCGGCCCACCATCGCCGCGGTCACACACCAGGTCCATCGGCATCCACGCCGGACCCAGACGCAACTGGCGCGCCGCCTGCTCCGCCTTCCACGACCGCAGCCGGAGGGTTGCCATCTGGGGGAGCACGATCGCCCGCCGCGATCGGTCGGTCTTCGGGTCGAGGAAGTCGAGCCGTGACCCCTTCTCGTCGCGGACACGTTGGAGGTTCTCCACGACGTTCACGACGCCGGTGTCGAGGTCGACGTTGGCCCACCTCAGGCCGAGGACCTCAGAGCGGCGCATGCCGGACGTTGCGGCCAGCAACAGCGGGATCTCGTGGGTTGTGCCGCGGGCGACGGCGATGAGTGCGACGAGCTGCTCGGTCGTCGGTACGACCAGCTTCGCCCGTTCCTTCTTCGGGACTCGGGCGCCGGAGGCCGGGTTCGACTCGATGAGCTCGAGGTCGAGCGCAGCCCGGAACAGCGACGACACGATGGCCCTCGTCTCCTCGGCAGAGCGCGCTGTCAGTCCGTTGGCGGTGACGCCCTCGAGTACGGCGGCGACGTGGCGCCGGCGCACGTCGGTCACCTTCATCGATCCGATGATGGGTAGCACGTGGTCGACGAGGACCTGGCGGTACCTCGACCTGGTCCGCGGGCGGAGCCCACGCACAGTGTCAGACGTGAGCCACCGCTCGGCGAACTCCCGGACCGTGATCGACGACGGCACGGGATCGCCGCCGGACTCGACCGTCCGGATTCGCTCGCGCATGGACGATGACGCAGCGCCCTTCGTGGCGAACCCGGACTTCGTCAGCTGCCGGCGCTCGAGCACGACGTCGCCGAGCTCGGCACCGCACTTCTCGCACGATTCGACAGGCCCGCGATCGGCCCACCGTCGATGCCGGCAGGACGTGCACCGCTGCGCCGGGAACCGTCCCGCGTCGACCCAGTAGCCCCAGCTCGTCCCGCGCTTCTTCACGTGCCCATCCATCAGGCACTCACCTCGAGGCTGGTCGGCGCCGGGTGCGCTCGCCTGTGCTCATCCTCGTACTTCGCGAGGAACTCGCCAGGTTCGTCGTTGCCCGTGGTCGTGTTGCTCATCGTTCGTCTCCTTCAGGGTTGCCGGCTTGGGCCAGTTCCTTGGCCCGCTTGAGCCATGTCTCGATCGTCCCCTTCGAGGCGATCACTCCTTGCCGCTCGTACTCCCGCTGCAGCTCGACTATCACCCTTCGCCTGGTGTCCGGGTTCTGCTTCAGCAGGTTGTATCTGGCGAGGACCTCGGCGTAGTCGACTGGGGGCTTGGGGCCAGGCCGCGACCTGCCCTTCGACTCGACGGCTGCGTCGAGCAGCCCTCTCACTCGCGTGAGCTCGCTGTAGAGCGGCTCCAGTGCTGCATCGACGTCTTCGACGGCATCCCAGGGGATCGCCCCATCAGGCCCGTAATCCCATCGCCGGGTGAGGACGGCGGCCCGGGCAGCGTCGATCCACTTCACCCAGGGGAAGCGGGTCACCTCGGACGCTGTCATGCCGTCCTCGTTCCAGAGGCGGTGATCGACCACCTTGAGGCTGTCGTCGAAGGTGACCTCGATACCGGCGAACACGACATCGTTCCGTGCGAACTCGATCGACCACTTGCGGTCGTCTGGGCCGCCCTCGGCGGTGAGTGAGTAGCTGTCGAAGCTGAACACATCTCGACCGTACCGACTATGGGCGAGATATGCAACAAGTCCGGCTAGTTAGAACTACTCGGGATCTAGCCTGAGTAGATGCACCACTAGCCGGTTATGGTCGCCGGATGGAACGCACACCACTCATCGCCTTGATGGCGATCACGAAGGTCCGGGCCATGGCTGCCAGCGGCGAGGCCCGGCGGTCTCGCGAACACGCCAGGCTGTCACTCGGTGAGATGGCCAAGGGTGTCGGTGTCTCGCGGCAGACGATCATGCGCTGGGAGAACGGCGAGGCGCGCCCTGCGGGAGACCCGGCCGTTCGGTGGTTTGAGATCCTCACTGAACTCGAGGCCGTCGCAGCGTGAACCACAAGATCCCGGATCCCGAGGAGAAGCCGACTCTGACGATCGACGAGCTCGTCAGCCTCGGCGTGTTTCGGACTGGCAGGTCCGCAACCGCCGAGGCGGTGCGCCGCGGTGACATCCCAGGGATACGAGTCGGCCGCCGATGGCTGATCCCCACCGCCGAGCTCCGGCGCATGCTCGGCCTCGATGAGGCGCCACCGGCGACGCCGCTGCACCTGGTCGAGGAGCCGCCCACGGCCGCCTGACCCATCACCCCAGCTCCGGCCCGCAATCCCACACGCCCACCTGTGGCCGGCCCAAAAAGAGCGGAACCCCGGCGCCCTCGCCGGGGTCCGCTGATCGACATGGAGCTGAACCCACCATGCACGACCGACCCGGTCAGCGTACACATTCAATTTTCGAACTCGGCCTCGACGAGCACGACCTCGAGGCCATCGACAAAGCCCTCGCCATCCTCGACACGCTCCGAGGTTTCAGCGAGCAGCACCTCGTCGCCGAACTTCTCGGCGAGCAGCCCTCCGACCCCGAGGAACTCGTCGTCTGCGCCGCTCTCGTCGCCAACGCCACCCTCGACCTCCTCGAATCCGTCGGCCTCGCCAGCGCTGCAGTCCGCCAACTGGCGGTCGCGCCATGAACGACACCCTTGCCGTGCTCGTCCCCAAGTGGATCGAGGAGATGACCGACGAAGAGCGGCACCTGCTCCGCCAAATGGCGCTCGTCATCTGCGCTGGCTTCGCCCGATACGACGCCGACCGGTCCATCAGGCTGGCCCACGGGCTGGCGGTTGCGGGCCGCAAGACTGACGAGGTCGGCCGCCAGCATCGCCTGGAGGAAGAACACCTGCGTCTCGCCAAGCGCGCCGCTGACTGGCGAACCCAGCTCACCCGGCACGATCCCTACGACGACGTCGAGCACGATGACCCAGCTCGACGGGGACTGCAGAAGGCGATCGCCGCCCGCGGCCGCGCCATCGGTGAACTCCGCAACATGGTCGACAACCTCGAAGCCACGCACCCCGGTGGCCCTGATGCCGTCAAGGCTCGCGGCCAGCTCGAACAGCTCCTCGAAGCCGAGGCGAACGATCGGGCGCTCCTGCAGACCGATGACGACTCGCTGTTCGCCGGCTACATCGACGAGGCCGCATGACGCACGCACTCACCGATGTCGGCAACGCCGAGCGGTTCGTGGACCAGCACGGTGACGATCTCCGCTACGTCCCGGCCTGGTCGACCTGGCTGGTCTGGGACGGCACCAGGTGGCGCCGTGACACCAAGGGCCTGCACCTCGAGCGGGCCAAGGCAACCGCTGCGTCCATCCTCGAAGAGGCGGCCGCAGCACCCGATACCGACCGGGTGAAGCTGGCCAAGCACGCCATCGCCAGCGAGAACATCAACCGCATCCGAGCGATGGTCGTCCTGGCCCAGTCGTCCCCCGAGATCCCCGTCGATCCCGACGAGCTCGACGCCGACCCGTGGAAGCTCAACGTCCGCACCGGCACCCTCGACCTCAGCACCGGGCAGCTCCACTCGCACGCCCGCGCCGACCTCATTACGAAGCTGGCACCCGTCGACTACGACCCGGCCGCAGCGTGCCCGACCTTCGAGCGGTTCCTCGACCAGATCCAGCCCGACGCCGACGTCCGCGAGTTCCTCGCCCGATGGTTCGGCTACGTCCTCACCGGCAGCACCCGAGAGCACAAGTTCATCGTCGGATACGGATCCGGAGCCAACGGCAAGACCACGCTCACCGATGTCTTCGAAACGATCCTCGGCGACTACGCCCGCCAGGCCGCCCCCGACCTGCTCATGCGCCGCCGAGACGACCCGCACCCCACCGGCCTCGCAGACCTCCAAGGCGCCCGCCTCGTCCTCGCCGCCGAGACCGCGCAGGGCCGCCGCCTCGACGAGAGCCTCGTCAAGCGGCTCACCGGCGGCGATCAGATCAAGGCCCGGTACATGCGGGAGAACTTCTTCGAGTTCACCCCCAGCCACAAGCTGATGCTGTCCACCAACCACAAACCCCAGATCGACGGCACTGACCACGGCATCTGGAGACGCACCCGGCTCATCCCCTTCGCCGTCACCATCGCCGACCACGACCAGGACCACGAGCTCCCCGCCAAGCTCCGACGTGAGGCCCCCGGCATCTTGGCCTGGGCCGTCCAAGGCTGCCTCCGCTGGCAGAAGAACGGACTCACCGAACCCACTGCCATCGTCGCAGCGACCGCCGACTACCGCACCGAGAGCGACACGCTCGGGCAGTACATCTCCGACCACTGCGTTCTTGTCGACGGAGTCCGAGCACGAGCCAAAGACCTCTACGACCAGTACGTCACCTGGGCCGAAGCCAACGGCGAACGCTCCATGAGCCAGAAAGCATTCGGCACCGCCCTCGGCGAACGAGGCCTCGAGAAGCGGTCCTCCAACGGCATCGTCTGGCACGGCATCGCCCTCAAAGCCCCCGAAACTGCACCCCACTGGACGGATCAATGACAACCAGAAAAGGAACGATGGAACCATCCGGAACCGATATCCGGCATGAACCCTTTGCGTGCGCACATGTGGGACGGAACAGACAAAGGTTCCAATCGTTCCATCGTTCCAAACCGACAGGGCGCCCCGGCCCAGATGCGCGCCGCACGCACCGCATCCCGCATCCGACCCTTGATCGATCGCGATCGTGTCCAACCCATGATGGATGGAGTCAACGATGAGCGGGAAAGCTTTGCCGGCTGATCATCCTCGGCGGTGCACGGCCTTGGCTCGGAGCTCGGGGGAGCGTTGCCGTCGTGCGGCGATTCTGGGCGGGACGGTGTGCCGGGTTCATGGCGGGGCGGCCCCGCAGGTGAAGGCCGCCGCCAAGAAGCGGCTGGCGTTGGAGGATCTCCGCAGCGCCGACTTCGGCCTGGCGCTGGCAGAGCTCGAGATCGAGGTGGGGGATCGTTCGCCAGTCGAGCAGCTCGAGGTGGCTCTGAAGCGGACGTCGGCGATGACGGAGGCGCTGCGTCTCATGGTCGGGGCGTTGACGGTGCCGGGGGACGAGCGGACCAAACACCCGGAGGTGTGGCATCGCGGCGGGATCTTCAACCCGGACCGCTTCGGCGAGGAGTCGACGCACGCCATCCTCGAGGAGTACGGCCGGTGGCTGGATCGTCAGGGCCGCCTGTCCGAGATCGCTATCCGTGTCGGGTTCGATGAGCGACGGGTTCGTCTCGTCGAGTCACAGGCCCAGCTCATGGCCACGGTGTTGTTCGGGACGGTCGATGCCGTGCTCGCCGTCTTTCGTAAGGAGCACCCCGCTGGCGTGCCGACCTTCGTAGAGGCGCGGGTCATCGAGGCGCTCCCGACGCTTCTCGATGAGCAGCTTCGTCTCGCCGACGAAGGTGACGGTGGGTCGTGAGTGCGGCGAGGGCGGTGCGTGCTCGCCTAGCGCAGGCGCAGCTGGTCGAGCGCGGCCTGCTCGATGAGGGCGACGAGCTGATGGTCGAGGTCGCCGAGCTGCTCGACCGCCTCGACGCGTTGCCGTCACCCCTCGAAGTTGCGGCCCGCAAGATCCGTAAGGACGCCGATGGTTAGCTTGCCGTTAGCCGAGCCCCGATCCTGTGCCGTTGACCTGCGGTTTCATGACGACCGAGCGATTCATGGTCGCCTCGTCCGTCGTCGCCCGGTTTCACTCTCGAACGATGATCTCGCGGGATTGGTCTGGCCCGTTGCCGTCGGTCCACGTGATCTCGACGCCGACATGCATGCCCGTCCCGATCGGCCGATAGCGCTCCATGGGCAGGCGCTCGTGGCGGCCCGCCGGGAGCCACGCGAACGACATCGACGATGTGAGGTCCCAGCCGCCCTCATCGAGAAAGTCTCGGAAGTCGCCGGTGGTGCCAGGAAGCAGGCGAACCCGGACATCCCGGGCCTCAGCCATGCCCTCGTTCTTGACCTCGAGGTATGCATCTCTGGCGTGGAAGCTCGGGATCAGGGTGGCCTGACGCGAGCGGTACTGCTCGTCGGCGAACGCCTCACGCTCGAGGGCGAGGCTCGCTTGTTCCGCCTCGGCGGTGCGTTGTGCGGCGCTCGCAGCGGTTTCTGCATGCGCAGTTGCGGCCTCGGCCGCTTGGGCGGCTCGCTTGGCTTGCCACGCCGCCCACGCCCCAACGCCGGCGGCCAGCAAAGCCCCGATGCTGCCGAGGATGGCCACCACGATCTCGGGGTCTCCCCAATGGGCCGTATTCGCCATCTCCGCATCGTAGGGACTGGCCGCTCAGGACGGATACCCGCCGATCGTGACAAGGACGAACCCGACAGCCGAGAGTGCAAGACCTGCCCACGCGACAGGGAGGCCATCGAGTGCCGATTTGCGAATGCCGGCCTCGAGGGCGGCGTCAGCACGTTCCCGCTCGCGCTGGGCCTTTGCCCCGTCGCGTTTGAGCATGGTGACCTGGTACTCGAGTTCGGTCACCTGCTTGTGCAGCGATTCGACTGTTGGGGGCGGGGCAAGCCCGGCGGAGTAGACCTTGATGTCCGTTGGCTGGACAGTCGGTGGCTCGGGGTCTGGCTGCCCGACGGCAATCCAGGCCTTGTACTTCATCAGGACACGGTCCGGATCGCGATCTTTGGTGGTGGTGATGAGCGACCATCCGATGAGGACGAAGCCGGTGACCTGCACGATGGAGCCGAGAACGTAGAGGGCCGCCATGAGCGGATCGTAGGCCTACGGGGCGACGAGGCTGGCGACGGTTCCCAGGACCACGCCGGCGGCGGTGAGACCGAGGCCGACGAGCAGCCACTGGTATCCGTTCTGCACGAGGTCATCGAGCGCCTTGGCCAGGCGAAGTTGTTCGGCTGTGTGGCGGTCTGCCTGGGCCCGTGCCGAGTCGATGGCGGACCATGTTGGGTGTTCACCTCCACCGTCGACGACGCCTGCCTCTCGAGCACGCCGGATGGTCTCGCGGGCGGAGCGCACCGAGCGAACGGTCGGGCGTTCTGTGTTCCGATACCGCCTGACCTTGGTGCCGATATCGATGCCGGTGATGGTGATGCCGGCGAGCTGCAGCACGAGCGCCGCGACCAGAAGCCATTCCGCCATCGGCGGAGCATACGGCGCTGCTGGGTCCGAGAACCGGGTGTTCGCTGTGGCTGATCTCTCGCCGGTGTTCCCACTGCCGACCGATCTGGCGGTCTGGTTTCAGGCGGCGAGGGCGCTCCGGCGTCACGTTCGGGACATGCGGGATCTGCCGGAGGACGTTGTCGTCGGCCTGAACGGGCTTGCTGCCTACGCCGATCTCGTCATAGCTCGTCAGGCGTCACCAATGTCGGTCGACGAGCTCCGTGTGGTGCTGGCCGAGTTGCAGGATGACTCGAGTCCGTCAGCACCCCCTCGTCTCCTCGGGAGGGAGGACACCGCCAGCTACATCGGCGTGAGCGTTCCCACACTCGATCGGATGGTCGGGCGGGGTGAGCTGACACCGGTCCCGATGGGGGGCCGGGTGCTGTTCGACCGAAAGGACCTCGACGAGATGATCGACGCACGGAAGTTGCGGCCCGCAACGAAGAGGAGAGCAGCGTGACGAGGCGCAAGGCAGCGCCGGTGCCGGAGCCGGAGGTCATCGCTCTGCCAGTGAGCGTGGGTGGAGTCGCCTTCCGCACTAACGAGGACGGTGTGCCGCTGCATCTCCTGGCTCAGATCGCAACGAACGAGGCGCGGCCGACTCTCGAAAGCTTCGCTGCTGACCAGAGGGCGGCGAAGACTTCGTCAAGGTCGGCAGATCAGCTTGTCGACGAGATGGCGCAGCGTCCGACGGGCAAGCTCGCTGTCGGCAAGCTCAAGGCTCGGCTGCGGTCGGTATCGTCGCCGACCGAGCGGGCCGTGATCGAACGGCAGTTGCGCCAGGCCGAAGCCGCTGGGCCGGGTGCAGCACCCGAGCCGATCCCGAACCCGCTGTTCGTCGGCCGCCCGGTCACGGTGAGGCGGGCGCCCGCGGCCACTCTCAGCGGAGGTCGCAGTCCCGTCGAGGATCTCGAGCTGACCGAGGCCGACTTCGAGTGGATGCGCCGGCTGCCTGTGGAGGTCAAGAAGATCCCGATCCCCGATGCTCGACGCCTGCTCGCTCTCGCTGATGCTGTGGCTCCTCGGTCGTCGGACAAGCACCTGCTCGACTCGATCGTCGGGCCCCTGAAAGAACACCACGAATACGTCACTCGCAAGGCGAACCTCGAGGCCACGATCGAGCATCTGACCGCCAAGTCGCTGCCTGGGGTAGCGCCAGCCGCCGCGCTGGCCCGTCAGTTCACGGAGGACGAGGTATCGGTGGTGGCGGATCGGCTCATCGAGGAGAACGCGGGCCTGAGTGCGGACGAGGCCTCGTCGATTGCGGCGAGTCGACTACAGGAGGCCGCTGCCGCGGTGAAGGCTCAACGCAAGGCGGAGCGGAATGCAGCACTCGCCGAGGCGCAGATCGAGCTGGCCGAGCTCACCGGGCGGTCAGCATGACGGTTCTTGATCGGCTCGGCCGCACAAGCGCCGGGACCCCTGTCCTGCAGCTCTCGCCCGTCGAAGC
>CAZALT010000143.1:0-9229 GCA_964485515.1 uncultured Rhabdothermincola sp.
CAGAGACCCAACCTGTTCGGAACCCCCGAAACGACCCGGCACGCCCCGTGCCGGGTCACACCCGCGCCCGCGCTGCTCGGTGGTCGCGCCGCGGTTGGTCGACCCCCGGTCGCCGGCCTTAGGGTGCCGCCATGGCCTCCATCCCCTCCGCTCCCATCGCTGCTGCCGGACTCGTTGGGGGCTACCTCGTCGCCCGCGAGACGGGGATCCGTCCCCTCGGCGGCGTGGTGCTCGCGGGTGCCGGAGCAATCGCCGGACGGTCTTGGTACCGCAGCGCTGGGCCGGCCACGACGGCGGTGCTCAGCGCGATCTACCTCGGCGGATTCGGCGCATCGCACCCGCTCGCCAAGAAGATCGGCGCGTGGCCGTCCGTGTTCGCCGTCGCCGGCGTGTCCGCCGCCAGCTCGTGGTTGTTCGCCGACCGCAAGCGCTGACGGCAGGCGAGTGGCCTACTCGGCGACGTAGAGCGTCAGCGACCTGGTGCCCTTCACCGCACCGTTCTGGTACCAGGTGATGGTGTAGGTGTAGGTCCCTGGGTTCCCGCAGCTGTTCCCCCCGCCGTTGGGGCACAGGTTGGCGGTGCCGCTGATCGGCGCATTGGGCAGGTCGAGACCCGGACCCTTGACCGAGGCCGTGAGCGGGTAGTTGGAGCTGGCCGACCAGTTGAGCTTCACCTGGTTGTTGGCCCAGAGCGGGAAGGTGCGGTTCGGTGAACCCGCGGGATTCGGGTCCGCGAGGTAGAACGACGCACTGGAGGTGAACTGGCTCGGCGCGGCAGTCGTCGGCGTCGTGCCACCACCACCACCGCCGGTGCTGCCACCTCCTGCGTTGCCGCCAGCGGCCGGGGGAACCGTGGGGGCGACAAACACCTGGGCCGTCGTGCTCGACGTGGTGTCACCCGCCGCGGCCTCCTCCGTGGTGGTGGCCTCCTCCGTAGTGGTGGTGGCCTCCTCGGTGGTCGTGGTCGTCGTCGACGCGGTCGAGCTCGTGGAGTCGAAGACCTTCTTCTCGACCGTGGTGGGCGACGCGGCGTCGAGCTCGTCGCTGTCGCCCCCTCCACCGATCGCGGCCAGAACGATCCCTCCGAAGATCAGGACGGCCGCCGCGATGGCTCCCGCCAGCATCAGCTTCTTGCGCCCGCCGCCATCGTCCTCGTCGGCGGAGTCGCTGCCGATCGGAGCGTGGGCGGGACCGCTGCCCACCGGTCGTGGGGCAGGAGGTGTGGGCGGTGCGGCCGATCCGGCGGTCGGGGTGACGGAGGTGGCGGCCGCCGCCCCGCCGATCAGACCTACCGCGGCGGCGCCGCCGAGCGCGGCTCCACTGACCTCGTCGTCCTCGCCGGCAGCCGAATCAGCGGCTGGGTCGGTCGTAGCGTCGTCAGCCGCCGGCTCGTCAGCCTCGGGCTCGTCGGCCTCGGGCTCGTCGGCCTCGGGCTCGTCAGTCTCGGGCTCGTCAGCCTCGGGCTCCGAGGGCGTGGCCGCCTTGTTGGCCGCAGCCGCGGCCAGCGCCGCGGCCGTGATCTCGTCCTTCTCCGCTCGACTGAGGGTGCCGCTGCTCTCCTCTTCCGCAGTGTCGTCGGTCCCGGCCGTCCCAGCCGTGCCAACCGTGCCGGCCGTGCCGGCCGTGCCGGCCGTGCCAACTGTGCCGGCCGTGCCGGCCGTGCCAACCGTGCCGGCTGTGCCGGCCGCCGAGGTGGCCGCGATGATGACGTCACGGCGCATCCCGATCGGTGCAGACACCAGCGGGATCTGGGCGAACACCTCGATCGGCGACAAGGGCATGAGCGCCTGGGCGCGGAGCACCGAGCTCTCCCGGGCCTGCGTGTGGATGGTGCGCACCGCCTTGGCGTCGAACGCGGTGACCCCCGCAGCCTTCAAGGCGTTGGCCAGGTCCTTGTTCCGGGGCTTGCCTCCGGCCCACAGCAGGCGGGCCCGGACGACGTTGGCGAAACCCTCGGGCAGCTTGCGGACGGTTCCCGCAACCCGATCCTCGGGGATCTCCACGCCGGCGCCGATCTCATCGGGGCGGAGCAGGTGGCGCCAGTGCAGATCGAGGATGTCGCGGGTCTCGGGGCCGAGCAGCACGGCGACCTCCCACAGCAGCGCAGCCACCGACGGATCGGTGGCGACCGCACGTAGGTCGGTTCCCCGGGTGAGTCGTTCGGCGGCGCGCTGCTCGGCGTCGGGGTTGCCCACAGGAGACGCCGGTTTCGGGGCACCGGTGCGCAGGATCAGCGATCGGACCAGCAAGCTCGGGAACGGACCGGTGGCCCCGAGGTCGAGCTCGGTTCGCACGTCCTCGAACCCGCTCGTGAGGACCTCGGCGCGCCGTTCCACGGGGACGCCGAACTGCACGATTCGGTCGTGGGCAGGATCCAACCACGCCTCGACCAGACGTCCGAAGGCCTGGCGGTCGCCCGCCCGTGCTGCCGCCGCCCACTTCTGGTCGCGGGAGTACCGCTGCTGGCTGCGTGCGGCCCTCGCCTGGGCCGCCTCAGAATCCATGTCGTCGCTCGGGTTGCTCACGGGAGTTCCTTGCCCTTCGCCTGTGTGGCAGTGTCGCGCGCACCGTCGTCTGCTCCATCGTGGCGGAACAGGTCCTTGTCTTTTCGGCCGCGCGCGAGGAGATGTTGAGGGTTCCCGGCGTGCGACCCCCAGCACCAGACCCGAAGCTACGGACCGGGCTGAGCGGGGGGAGGGTCGACGATGAGCGTCACCGTCTGCGACGCCATGTCGGCCCCGTTCACGAAGAGCGTCACGGTGTAGTCGTACGAGCCGGGTACGACGTTGCACAGGTCGGGCTCGGCGCTCGGGCACACCGCCAGCGAACCTGTCTCGGGGTGGCGTCCGCGGCTGATGCCGGGACCGGACACCTCGACCCACCGCTCTGGTTGCATCGACGCCCCGTCGCCACCGGTGTCCACATTGAGGACCGGAGCTACGACGGTGATCCAGTTGATGGTGGCCGACGAGGTCGGGAACCCCTGCGGCACGTTGGCCGTCGGGCCCCCGTTGACGTTCGCCATGAGGGAGTCCGGAACCGGCGGGGCCTCGGTGGTGGTCGTGGTCGGCGGTCGGGTCGTCGTGGTCGTCGGTGCGGTCGTCGACGTCGACTGGTACACCTTCTTCTCCACCGTGGTCGGCGAGGCCCCGCCCGTGGCGACGTCGGCCTGGTCGGAGCCGCCGCTGCGGGTGAGGAGGAAGCCGACGAGCAGCACGGCCAGGACGCCACCGGCCACCGCTGCGATGATCACCTTCTTCTTGTTGCCGCCCTCGTCGTCGGTGGTCCGTCCCACCGGGGCATGGCGCGGACCGACCGTCGGTGGAGGAGGCGTCGCGTCCACCCGTGGCGTCGAAGCGGCCGCGGAGGCCGCCGCGGCCGCACTGCCCGCCGCGGTCGCGGCTGCGATGCGCGCCGCCGCCGAGCTGGACCCGGTCGCCGGTTCGACGGAGGGAGCGACGGAGGGAGCGCGAGGCGCTTCCGGCACGGGAGCCGGTGGTGGCGTCTCGCCGAAGGCGACGATGGGCTCGATGCGCATCGAGGTGAGGTCGTCGCAGGTCTCGCAGTTGCGGGCGTGGGCCAGGATCGTGCGACTCGTCATGGCGTCGAAGGCGGTGGCCCCGGCGCCCGCGAGTTGGGCACCCAGCTCGTCGTGGTGGGGCTGGCCGCCGAACCAGAGGAGCCGCGACCGAACCATGTTCCCGAACAGCGCGGGGAGCATGGCCAGCTGATCGTTGACCCACTCCACCGGGATCGACAGACGGGTCGAGATCTCCTCGGCGTCGAGGCCGTCGCGCCAGCGCAGGTCCATGATGGACGCCGCCTCGCGACCTAACAGCTCCGAGCAGCTCTGCAGGAACTCGGCGACTCGGGGATCGGCCGCCGCGGCTGCGGGATCGGTCGCCTCGACGAGGATCGTCGCGGCTGCCCGTTCCGCCATCGGATCGAGGTTGCTCATGTGGTCGTGGACTCCAGGTTCAAGGCGTGCAGGTCATTCGAAGACGACCGTCCGGTTGGCATAGGCAACCACACGGTGCTCGAGGTGCGCGCGCACCGCGGTGGCGAGGACGAGCGCCTCGAGGTCGCGACCCCGTCGGGCGAGGGTGCGAGGGGTGTCGGCGTGGGACACCCGGGCGACGTCCTGGGCGATGATCGGGCCGGCATCGAGCTCGCTGGTGACGTAGTGCGCGGTTGCGCCGATGAGCTTGACCCCCCGCTCCCACGCCTGGTGGTAGGCCCGAGCGCCGCTGAACGCCGGCAGGAACGAATGGTGGATGTTGATCGTGGCCGGCCCGAACTCCTCGCAGAACGCCGGCGATAGCACGCGCATGTACCGGGCCAGCACGATGAGATCTGGCTGCAGGCTGCGGAGGTGCCCGACCACGGCGAGCTCCTGCGCTGCCTTGGCCTCGGCGGTCGGACGGCTCGGGTCGCCGGCGACGGGTTCGTGGAGGAACCGGGTGTCGAAGCGGTCGGCCACCAGACGGTGATCGGCGTGGTTGGAGATGACGGCGGCGACCTCGGCGGGGAGGTCGTCGGTGGCGCACCGGCCGAGCAGGTCGTACAGGCAGTGCGGCTCGCGGGAGGTGAGCACCACGAGACGGGCCCGGCCCGACCGGCCGGAAGAGCCAGGCGCGCCGGACGGGTCGTGCAGCTGCCACTGCATGGACCAGCGGGCCGCGACGGGTTCGAACTCGCCCCGCAGGTCGTCGTGGGATGCGTCGTGGTCGAACTCCACCCGCTGCAGGAACAGGCCGTGCTCGGCGTCGGAGCACTGACCCGCATCGACGATGTTGCCCCCCACCGAAGCGACCCATGCCGCGACATCGGCCACGATCCCTCGTTGATCGGGGCAGGTGAGCAGCAACACGGAGCGGAGCACCCTCCCAGTATTGCCACCCGAGCTGGAACCGCAGAGCCACCGGTCTAAGGTTGGACGCTCATGGAGGTCGCAGGGCTGTTCGCCGTGGTCGCCGGGGTCCTCGCCGTCGGCGGCGTCTTCAAGATCGTCGACCCGACCCCCACGACCGAGATGTTCGGCGTGCTCGGCCTCCCTCGATCCCGAACCTTGGCCCGGGCCAGCGGCCTCATCGAAGTCACCCTCGGTGTCGCCGCCTTCCTCTTCGGTGGGCTCGTCCTCCAGGTGCTGGTCGCGCTCGCGTTCCTGCTGTTCGCGGCCATGACCGGGATGCTGATCGCCCAGGGCGGCGCGGCGTCGTGCGGGTGCTTCGGTCGGCTGTCCTCGCCGCCGTCGGGGATCCACGTCGCGGTCAACCTCGTCGCGGCCTGCCTCGCCGCCCTCGCCGTCGCCGTCGACGCGCCCGGGTTCGTCGACCTGCGCGCCGAGCTGCCCGCCGCCGGCCTCACCTACCTCTTCTTCGTCGGGATCGGCACGTGGCTCGGCGTGGTCGCCCTCACGGTCTTGCCCGACACCATGACCGCCGTCCGTCGAGGCCCGGCGACCGCACCGCCCGCCGAGTTCGACGTGAGCTCCGTCCGATGAGGAGCGCACGGCGATGACCGCACCCATGTCCACCCGGGTCGCCGAGAAGGTCTCCGGTGTCCTGTCGTCCCGGTTCTCCCGACGTGGGTTCTTCGCCCGGTCGGCCATCGTCGGCAGCGCCGTGGCGGCCAGCCCCGTCGGCTTCGCCCTCAAACCCACCACTGCCTACGCCGCGGTGTGCAACTGCCAAGGCTCGGCCTGCCAGTGCGGCTCGCTGTGCTGCGACGGCTACACCGAGTTCTGCTGCACCCTCACGGGCAACAACAAGTGTCCCGCCGGCACCCTGATGGGTGGTTGGTGGAAGGCCGACGGCAGTGGCATGTGCAGCGGGGCTCGCTACTACATGGACTGCAACGCACCCTGCAACGGGTGCGGGTGCGGGGGCAACGGCATCTGCTCGGGGAGCTGCTCGGGCACGGGCTGCGGGTGCGCCAACGGAGACTGCAACAACCGCAAGGCGGGTTGCACCAACTTCCGCTACGGACAGTGCAACCAGGCCATCCCGTGCCTCGGTCCCATCCTGTGCCGCGTCGTGACCTGCATCGCACCGTGGGAGGTCGACGCCTCGTGCACCACGGCCGTGCGCGTCGACCAGGCCACCACCTTCCACGACCGGGCCTGCCTGCACCGCACGATCGGCAACCTCGACCACGCCGGCGAGGAGAACGGACGCATCCGCGTGCGGGGATGGGCGCTCGACTACGACACCGCCGGTCCCGTGCGGGTCGAGGTCTACTCGGACAACGTCCTGATCGGATCGGCCACGGCCAACGGCCGACGCGACGACGTCGGTGCCGCCAACCCCGGCCACGGCCCCTTCCACGGGTTCGACTTCCTCGTCGACGGCAGGACCGGTAGCCACGACATCTGCGTCTACGCCATCAACGCGGCCGGTCCGGGTGGCAACCAGCTGATCGGGTGCCGTCGCATCGCGCTCAACAACCCGATCGGCTCGATCGACGCGGTCTCGGCCGGACTCGGCACGATGAAGGTGTCGGGCTGGGCGATCGATCCCGACACCACAGGACCCATCAAGGTTCGGGTCTACGTCAACAACGTCTACAAGGGCGAGCACACCGCCAACCGGTCACGCCCCGACGTCGGCGCGGCCTTCCCCGGATTCGGCAGCAACCACGGCTACAGCGCGGAGTTCCCCATCCAGAACGGGGCGAAGAACGTCTGCGTCTACGCCATGAACGTCGGCCTGGGGAGCGTGAACACCTTGATCGGATGCGTCCCCTACGAGGTGGGAACCCCGTTCGGCAGCTTCGAGGTCGCATCGCCTCGGCCGGGCGGCATCCGGGTGTCCGGGTGGGCGATCGACCCCGACACCCCGTCGTCGATCAAGGTGCACGTCTACGTCGACGGCAAGTTCGCCAGAGAGGCCACTGCGGCCATCGACCGACCCGATGTGGGCCGCAGCCATCCCGGCTACGGCAACGCCCACGGCTTCTCGGTGGACGTGGCTGCGGCGGCGGGATCGCGCCAGGTCTGCGTCTACATGATCAACGACGGAGCCGGACCGAACCCCGCGATCGGGTGCAAGACCGTCCAGGTCATGGCGGGGACCCCGATCGGTTCGCTCGACGAGGTGACCACCGGACCGGGCAAGGTGCGGGCGCGAGGCTGGGCGATCGATCCCGACATCGCCGGCCCGGTCAAGGTGCACGTCTACGTCGACGGGAAGGTCGCCAGAGAGGGCGAGGCGAGGCTCAACCGTCCCGACATCGGCGCCCGCTACCCGGCCTACGGATCAGCGCACGGCTACGACATCGAGGTGCCGGCCGGGGCTGGTGCCCACCAGGTCTGCGTCTACGTGCTCAACGACACGCCCGGGCACAATCCCATGATCGGCTGCAAGGCCGCGACGGTCCGGGGCGGCAACCCGTTCGGTTCGCTCGACGCGGTGACCGCCGGTCCGTCGGCGGTGCGCATCCGCGGGTGGGCCATCGACCCGGACACCGCGGACGCCGTCGAGATCCACGTGTACGCCGGTGGCCGGTACCTCGGCGCGACGACGGCCAACAAGGCCCGCACCGACGTGGCGGCCAGGAACCCGGGATACGGGCCGGCCCACGGGTTCGAGGCGAGCTTCCCGCTCGCCGGCGGCTTCCACGACGTGTGCGTGTACGCCATCAACAAGGCCACGGGGACGACGAACCCGCTGGTCGGATGTCGCAGCGTCTTCATCGGAGGCGCGCCGTTCGGCAGCCTCGACGCGGTGAGCGCGAGCGGCGGATCGATCTCGGTGCGTGGCTGGGCCATCGACCCCGACACCGCCGATCCGACGATCGTGCACGTCTACATCGACGACAGGCTCAAGGGCGCGGTCGCGGCCGACAAGGACCGCACCGATGTCGCGTCCGCGTACCCCGGCTACGGCGCGGCGCACGGGTTCAACGGGTCGTTCCCGGTCTCGGCCGGATCCCACAGGGTCTGCGTCTACGCCATCAACAAGGCGGGCGCGGGCGACAACCCGCTGCTCGCCTGCCGGACCGTGGTCGCATGACCGTCGTCGTCGTGGTCGAGGGACTGGTCATCCTCATCCTCGCCGTGCTCGTCGTCGGGCTCCTGCGGAGCCATGCCGAGATCCTTCGACGGCTTCACGAGCTGGGGGCAGGTGTCTACGACGAGGACGACGACA
Organism: uncultured Rhabdothermincola sp.; assembly: GCA_964485515.1. Classification (GTDB taxonomy): domain Bacteria; phylum Actinomycetota; class Acidimicrobiia; order Acidimicrobiales; family Acidimicrobilacustridaceae; genus CAZALT01. The sequence continues at coordinate 8,148 of CAZALT010000143.1, forward strand.
CCGTCGGTGGCGATGCCCACGACCACACCGGCATCAGGTCTTCCGTCGCTCTCACCGCCAACCCGTCGTTCGGCACGCAGCCGGGGCCGTCGTTCGGCACGCAGCCGGGTCCGTCGTTCGGCACGCAGCCGGGTCCGTCGTTCGGCACGCAGCCGGGTGTCGCGGCGCCGGGGCGGGCGACCACCCCGGCCCACGACATCGCCGGCATCACCGCGACCGGATCGTCCAAAGCCATCGGGGTGACCGGGGTCGAGCACTCGACGCTGCTCGCGTTCCTCTCCAGCGGGTGCGGCACGTGCCAGGGGTTCTGGTCCGCGTTCGCCGCCGGTGAGGCCGACGAGCTTCCCGGCACCGACACCCGACTCGTCATCGTCACCCGCGGCCTCGACCGCGAGAGCCAGTCGGCGGTCGCCGAGCTCGCACCCCGTCAGCACCCGACGGTCATGTCGAGCGAGGCGTTCGACGACTACGAGGTCGAGGTCAACCCGTACTTCATCCTCGTCGACGGCCCATCAGGAGGTGTCGTCGGCGAGGGTGCGGCCTCCACCTGGGAGCAGGTGGTCGGGCTGTTGCGCCAGGCCGCGGCCGACAACGGGCTGGCAACCTCGTCGAATCGCCAGGGTCGTGAGGCCGCACACCTCAACGGCATCGAACGCGAGAAGCGTGCCGACGACGAGCTCGCCGCGGCGGGCATCGGGCCGGGGCACGCCAGCCTGTATCCCGACAGCATCGAGACCCCGCTCGACGACGTCGACTCCGACGCCTCGTCGGGCACCAGCGCAGCGCTCGACGCGCCCACCACAGGAGTCGAACGCTGATGGCCACCATCGCCGCCCATGGCCTGGCGGTCGAGGCGCCGCGGGGCTGGGACGGCGAGATCTACACCCGGGCCGACGAGGTCGACGTGCTGCCCGCCGGTCGCGGTCCGGCGCTCGCCGAGACCGCCACCCCCATCTTGCACCTCGCCAACTTCGCGCTCCCCGCCGTGCGTGGCGACTACGGCGGTGGCGCCGTCGAGCTGATGGGGAGCGGGGGCATCTTCATCAGCCTCCTCGAGCACCCGTCCGACGAGGCCGGGCTCG
>CAZALT010000144.1:0-9010 GCA_964485515.1 uncultured Rhabdothermincola sp.
TCCTCGCCCCGCCCGGCCAGCACGGCGATGCCGGCGACCAGGACGGCCAAGGCCACCACGGCGGCGAGACCCGACTGAACCCGCCGGGTCCGGCGGTGGTGCTGCACCCGCGACTGGATGCGCGAGCGCCCGTCGGGTGGCGGCGGGGCGTGCACCGCGTCGCCGACCCGGTGCAGCTGGTCGCCCAGGCTGCGGGCCAGGGCGTCGTTGTTGAGATCGTGCGGAGCCGGGGTCATCGCTCCACCACCTTTCGGAGATCGGCCAGTCCTCGGCTGATGAGGGACTTCACGGTGCCGGGTGCGACGTCCAGGGTCGTGGCGATGTCGGCCTCGGTCAGATCGGCGTAGAACCGCAGCACCAGCGCGGCCCGGCGCTTGGACGGGATGGATGCCAGCGCATCGACGAGCTCGTTCGCACCGAGGGCTACCTCACCCGCATCAGTCGCATCCGGCTGTCGACTCGCGGCCGTCCGCCGCTCGACGAGCCACCGGCGCTGGACGTCACGACACCGGTTCACCACCGCCGTGCGCAGGTAGCCGCCGTGGTTGTCGACCTTGTCCCACCGCTCGTACACCCGGGCGAAGGCGTCGTGGACGACCTCTTCGGCCCGGTCCTGCCCACCGAGCAGCAGCACGGCGACGCGCACCATGGGCTCGTACTCGCGCTGGTACAGCTCGTCGAACGCGACGTCGCGGTCCACCACCACCGCCCGAGCCGCGGGCGCACCCACGTCTTCCATCTCGGCCTCTCCCGCCGCGTCGGCCACGAGCCCTACCAGTCCCCGGTCAGCATCCATCCGCCCCAACGACGGGCGAAGGCCCCACGAGGTTCCCAGGTTCTTGCGCGAACGACGAGGCGAGGCCGCCGGACAGGCCAGTCCATCGGGTTACGGCCAGGCCACTGCGACCCCGGGTAGGTAGGTCAGACCAGGCCGAGGATGACCATCCACTCGTCGATGCTCGGAGCGAGCAGCGCGTCGGCCATGACGACGGCATCGACCGCGGTGACACCCGAGGGGAGCTCGAGCGCCACACGTGACCCCTGGTCCTGCCACTCGAGCACCGATTGCGGTCGATTCCACGGGCCCAGCGCACTCGCGTCGGCCCACGGCCCGAACAGCCCATCGCTCCCCCGCACGACCACGCTCTCCGTCGCCTCCGGCTGACCCGCCGGCCGCTCCTCGCCGAACGACAGGTGGACCTGGGGCTGGTCGTCGCTCCCGAAGGACATCTGCACACCGGACTCGCCGAACCAGAACCGTGAGGGAAGGCGGTCGGGCGAGGCGAGCACCGTTCCCGCCAGGTCATCGAGGGCCTCCTCGAAACGAGCCGCCCACCGATCGACGGGGACCTCCTCGATGGTCTCCACGACCGCGCTGAGCTCCTCGGCATCCAAGTAGTCATCCTCGGTGTCGGGGCCAAGGGAGCTCAGGAGCACCTCGATGCCGGTGCGGTCGTCGGTCCAGTACGCCGCGTGGACGGCGCCCTCGGCCTCGACAGCGGGATAGCGGCCAGAGGTCGCTGACGGCACGAGCGTGACGCGTCGACCGTCGATGTCGACCACGGGGTTGTCGTGCACCGCGGACTCCTGTGGGTCCTGCATCATCTTGCTCATCTCGGTCTTGCCGACGAGCAGCTCCCACGTGCGGCCCTGCTGCTCGAAGCGCAGGGCGTAGCTGGCCTGCTGTTCGGCGGACGCTGGCGCATAGTCAGCGCTGCTCCACGACCCTCTGGACGGCGCCATCACCGGCAACACGTCGCCGATCGGGGTCGCCCGGGGTAGGCCGTCCGCGATGACCGGCTCGTCGAGGCCCCCGCTTGGATCCTCTGCCAACTCCCCACCTGCGCTCTGGCGACCTCCCGATCCGGGGAGCAGCACCTGCTCCCACTGCGCGTCGTCGAGCACGACGAGCGAATCGGCGAACGCCACGAGATCGTCGGTGGTGTGGTCGGCGCTCCCCCAGATCTCGACCCGCGACCCGGCCTCCTCCCACACGAGCCGATGGCCGAACTCGGTGAGGGTGCCGTTCACCATGTTGGAGACGTAGACGCCGCTGACCCCGCGAACGGCGACCGCGACCCGCTCGAGCTCAGGAGGCTCCACCGGCTCGCCGGCACCGGGAGAATCGAGGGCGACCGACCGGAGCCGGAAGATCGAGGTCGGTTGCGCGAGCTGTCCGAGACCGACTCCGATCTCCGTCCAGGGAGACAGGTTGGAGATGCGCATCGTCTCGAGCTCGTCCGGCCGTCCGAGTCGCAGCGGACGCACCGTCGCACCCGTACGCGCATCGACGGCTCCGTCGGGCGGCATGAGCGCGGCGAGCCACGAGGCGTCGTCGACCGGCCGAATCCTTCCTGCCGTTTCGAGCGCCTGGTCCACCGTGGGGAGGCTCTGGGCGCTTCCCGCCAAGCTCACCGGACCACTGCCTCCAGCACGCTGAAGGTTCATGTGCGTCAGTGCCGCCGGAACGAGGCTGATGCCATCGCCCGACGGATCTGTCCACGACGCCTGGTACACCCGTGTCGGGTCCGCCGTGTCGACCCGGAGGGTGACCTCCTTGCCATCGACGAGGTGCATCTGCTCGGTCGACCCGGATTCGTCCCCGACCCACCTGAACCCCTCGTCGCCGATCGCGGCCCACTCCGCAGAGGACACCGTCATTCGCCAGGCGACCCCGCTCAGCTCGAAGGTCGTCTCCACGTAGGAGAAGTTGTTGACCACGACCTCACCGTCGACCTCGTACACCTCGGGTGGCCGGTAGGTGTCGATCTGCCAGTCGACGCCCACGGGAGCGAGCGGCTGCACCGGGAAGTCGAGGTCGTAGGTCGGTCCCGGACCGGCCACCACCGGGGCCGCTTCCTCGCCGGTGCGATCACGGACGACGGCCACGCCACCCACGAGCACGACGGCCACAGCGAACGCGCCGAGCACCGACTGCGTGCGGCGACGAGCCCGCCGGGCCCGCACGCGTCCCGACACCCGGGTCCGGCCATCATCGGGCACCGCGACCCGGTCCCCCGCCACACGCAACTGCCGAGCCAGGTCGCTCGACAGGGCTTCGGTCCGGTCGTCCTGTTCGGTCGGAGTCATCGCTCCACCACCTTTCGCAGCTCGGCGAGCCCCCGGCTCACCAGCGACTTCACGGTTCCGGCCGGCACGCCGAGCGTCTCGGCGATCTCGGCCTCGCTCAGGTCGGCGTAGAAGCGCAGCACCAGCGCGGCGCGACGTTTTGCCGGCAACTTGTCCAGGGCGTCCACCAGCTCGAGGGCTCCGAGCTCGGTCGACACCGACTCGATCGACTCGCGGGTCTCGGCGTCACGCGTGCGCTCCCGCCGCGTGCGGCGCTGCACGTCGCGGCACCCGTTGACCACGGTCGTGCGCAGGTACCCGCCAGGGTTGTCGAGCTTGTCCCACCGCTCGTACACCTTGGCGAACGCGTCGTGCACCGCCTCCTGCGCCGGGCCGTCCCGCCCCACGAGCAGCACGGCGAGGCGCACCATCGGGTCGTACTCACGCCGGTACAGCTCCTCGAAGCCCGCATCGCGGTCGGCCGAGATGGGAACCTCATGCACCGGTTCGTCCGTCAGATCAGGCGCACCGTCGGGCTCGGTCCTCGATCCACTCACCGCCACGTCGCTGCCCCCATGGAACCAACGACGACCGACGACCCCGTTCGGTTCCCGCGTTCTTCCTCCGACGCTCGACCGCTCGCGTCGCTACGGACGGACCAGATCGACGTGACGGCCCGACGCGGCGGCGAGCCGCTCGATGTCTTGCGGATCACCCGTGACGATCTCGTCGCCGTCGACGGCCAGCAGCACCAGTGCGGAATCGATGACGTCGACGTGCCCGGCGACGGCGAGCAGCACCCCGGCGGAACGACCGAGAGCCTCGTCGAGCGGACGGATGTCCACGCCGGGAAGGGCCTGCGCAAGCCGTGCCTGACGGGCACCGCCGCGCCACACCTGGCCCAGCACTCCGGCGTGGGTGACGGGAGCGGCGCCATCGCCCAGAGCCCCTTTGAGGCGGACCCACATGGCTCGCTCGCCGCGTTCGAGAGCGACGAGCGCGTCGCGGTCGAGGATGAGCGTCATGGCGACTTCGTCGTCCGACGACGCCCGGATCCACGCACGACGGTGGCCCGCTCGCGGTCGAGGCGGCGCTGGGCCTCGATCTCCTCCGTGGTGATCTCGCCGAACTCCGCCTCGTAGGCGGCGATGGCGTCGGCGAGTGACGCGAGGCGGCGGTCTCGCTCGATCTTCTCGACGAGCGCGGCGTTGACCCATCCGCTCACCGAGTCGGCCCGACCCGCCTCGACCGCCCGCTGGCCTTCCGTGACCAACACGTCGTCGACGGTGACGGTGAGCCGCTTCTTCGTCGTCATACGGCGAGTGTAAGAGGCATATGCGCGGGTGCATACCCACGAACTCCCGGAGCCACGCCGGCCGATCAGCCGATCGGCTGATCAGCCAATCAGCTGGGCGGGTGGCCGGTCAGAGCGACGCCATCCACTTCTCGGCCTGGTCGGCTCGCTTGCACAGCTGGTCCACCGTGGCATCGGCGATGCGACCGATGCCGGCCAGGCGGTTGAGCTGGCCGTTGACGTCGCGGTGGGTCATGCCGGTGAAGCGGGCCAGGTCGCGGGCCATCTCGGCGTTGGAGCTCCGCAGGATCTGCTTGACCTCCGACAGCGGCAGGCCCTTGAGCTCGGCGGGGATGCCAACCGTGAACCTGCCGGCGCCCGGCGGCGGCGGGTTGGGCAGGTCGACGGGGATGCCGTGGTCGCCGTCGAGGTCGACACCGTCGCGGTCGCCATCGGTGCCGCCGTCGGGACCGAGCGACGGGTCGGAGTCGAACACCGACGACGTGTCGCCCTCGTCGACCACCTGGGCCGACAGCACCTGGAACAGCGACATCTGCTCCTGCACGTCGTCGTCGGGCACCGCATCGAAGGCGATGTCGTCCTCGAAGCTCGTCTCGCCCTCCTCGCGCTCCTTGCGCACCAACGAGTGCCGGCGCTGCTCGGCGACCGAGTGGGCGTAGTGACGCAGCCGGGGATCGTCGGGGATGAACAGCCACGCCCGTTCGCGCCCGGCCAACCCGCCGGTGTGACGCACGAAGCGGCCCACGGCCTGGCGGAAGAACAGCTCGGTGGCCGTCGTGGTGGCGAACACGCCGAGGCGCAGCCGCGGGATGTCGACGCCCTCGGACACCATGCGCACCGCGACGATCCACGGAGCCGTACCGGTGGCGAACGCGGCGATGCGTCCCGATGCCGACGGGTCGTCGGAGGTCACCACCACGGCCGGCGTGCGGTATCGGTCCATGAGCAGCGCGGCGATGCCCTTGGCGTGGTCCTGGTCGGTGGCGATGACCAGGCCGGCGGCGTCGGGCTCGTCGAGGCGGATCTCGCGCAGCCGGTCGTTGGCCTGGGCCAGCACGGTGGGGAGCCACTCCCCCTCCAGGCTCAGCGCCGTGCGCAGGCGCTGCGCCGAGCGCTGCTTGTCGAGGGCGTCGTCGAAGCTGGCCGAGTTGGTCTCGCCATCGGGCGCGGTCCACTCCATGAACCCGTTGATGCGGGGGAAGTACACCGGGCGCACCACCCGTCGGTCCTTCAGCGCGTCGGCGTAGCCGTACTCGAAGTTGGGGCGGGCCTCGTCGCCCACGTAGTTCACGAACGGGATGGCATGGGTGTCGGAGCGAAACGGGGTGCCCGACAGGGCCAGCCGGTTGGTGGACGGCTCGAAGGCGTGGCGCACGGCGGACCCCCAGGCCCGGTCGTCGCCCGCGTGGTGGAGCTCGTCGAGGATGATCATCGACGTGGCGGCGTGCGGTCGCAGCGCATCGGGCCGCGACGCCACCTGCTGGTAGGTGACGACGACGCCGTGCATGTCCGATGGCAGATGGCCGAGCGACGACGGCCACGACGGCTCGAGGTGCAGCCCGAAGGTGGCCGCCGCCCGCGACCACTGCACCTTGAGGTGGCTGGTGGGCGCCACCACGATGATGCGGTCCTGGTGGCGTCGGCTCAGGTGCTGGAGGGCGGCGGACAGGGCGAAGGTGGTCTTGCCGGCCCCCGGGGTGGCCACGGCGAGGAAGTCGGGGCCGTCGTGGGCCGCCAGTCGATCGAGGGCATCCTTCTGCCAACGACGAAGACGGACCGAGCGAGCCATGGGACCGACCATGATCGCACGCCGCGATGACCCCTCCGATGACCGTCGACCACCGAAAAGGCGTGTTCTACGCCAGAAGACTACGGAGCAAGCGCGGCAACCGGAATGACGGCGATCCCGTCTTCACGGCGATAGCCGAGTCCGGTCCCCGTGATCACACCAAGGACGGAGGGCTCACCCGACTTCGACGTGTCTACGCTCTTCATGAAGCGGTGCAGGCCCCGGGCACCGTCGTCCACCAGGCCGGCGCCGAGCTTGATCTCGAACGCACCCCAACGTCCGTCGCTGAGCACCACGATGGCGTCCACCTCGGTGCCGCTGCTGTCTCGGTAGTGCAGCACCCGCCCATCGCTCGGCGAGCTGTAGACGCGGAGATCTCGCACCACGAGAGACTCGAACAGCAGCCCGAGCAGGTTCAGGTCTCGGAGCAGCCCGGGTACGCCGGCACCCATGGCGGCCACCGCGAGGGACGGATCGCTGTAGTGGCGCTTCGGGGCCTTGCGCAAGATCGCTTTCGAACGGAGGTGCGTCGCCCACGCCGGCTGGTCCTCGATGACCATCAGGCGAGCCAGGATCTCGAGGTACTCGAGCACCGTGCGTCGATCCATGGGCGTGCCGTCTGTTCCCGCATCGGCGGCAAGGGCCCGCATGCTGACCTCGGTGCTGACATTGCGGGCAAGCGACCTCATCAGCGCGGCCACCCGGTTGAGATCCCGGCGACTGCTGTCGACCCGGGCGATGTCCACCTCGCGGATGTGCTGGAGGTAGTCGCGCGCCGAGCGCACGGCGCTCTCGGTCGTGAGGCCGATGGTCGCCGGCCAGCCACCGGCCGCGATCAACGCCGCCAGAGCTTCGACGGTCATCCCCGTGTCGGCCACGGCGGGACGCTCGCCGTCGAACAAGCCACGCAACGAGATGCCACCGTCGCTGTGCCCCGACTCGTACAGCGACATGGTCCGCATCCGCAGGATCGAGAAACGACCCGCGCCGGTGTGGCGCAGCGGATCGCCCGTAGGCGTCGCGGAGCCCGTCAGGATGAATTGCCCAGGCTGACGCCGGTCATCGACCGCGCGCCGGACCAGGTTCCACGACTCCGGCACCACCTGCCACTCATCCAGGAGGCGGGGCGTCTCGCCATCGAGGAGGAGGTCCGGTGCCGTCTTTGCCGCGATCCGGGCGCTCTCGTCCACGTCGAGACGCACGGTGCTGCCCGCCACCTGCAAGGCGGTCTCGGTCTTCCCGCACGCCTTCGGCCCCTCGATGAGCACGGCACCCGACGACGACAGCCGTTCTCGCAACTCCCCGTCGACCACTCGAGACAGATACATCGCGCGCACCTCCGGCGCGTGGGCCTCGGACGATCCTCCGCCCAAGCACCACAACGTACCAGATATCAACCCCACAACGTACTATTTGATGAACTGAGAACGTACTATTTGGTGAGTCGAGGACGTACTATCTGGCGAGTCGAGGACGTACTATCTGGCGAGTCGAGCTCGTTGGTGCGTCGAGAAGAGACCGCTTGGAACGGCGAGGACCCGATGGCCGTGGCCACCGGGTCCTCGTCAGGATCATCTGGGTTCATGCGCTTCTGGCGTTGATCTCGTGCGCAGAGCGCACCGCACCAACGCAACTAGGCAGACGGCACTACGCCCAGCCGTTCTCCCGCACGATGTCGACCATGTGCTGGCCCGCCTCGGTGGGGTTGAGGCCCACGCGGACACCCGCAGCCTTGAGGGCGTCCATCTTGCCCTGCGCCGTGCCCTTGCCACCGGAGACGATGGCGCCGGCGTGGCCCATCTTCTTGCCGGCAGGCGCGGTGACGCCCGCCACGTAGCTGGCGACCGGCTTGGTCATCTTGTTGGCGATGAACTCGGCGGCCTCTTCCTCGGCCGAACCACCGATCTCGCCGATCATCATGACGGCCTTGGTGTCGGGATCGGCCTCGAACGCCTCAAGGCAGTCGATGAACGTGGTGCCCGGAACCGGATCGCCGCCGATGCCGACGCACGTGGTGACGCCGATGTCCTGCAACTTGAGCTCGTAGAGCGCCTGGTAGGTGAGCGTGCCGGAGCGGCTCACGATGCCCACCGGGCCGCCCTCCTTGGCGATCTCGCCGGCGGTGATGCCGATGTTGGCCTTGCCGGGACTGATGATGCCGGGGCAGTTCGGGCCGAGCAGGCGCACGCTCGGGAAGTCGCGCTGGAGCTTGTTGTAGAACCAGGCCTCGTCCTGCGCGGGCACGCCCTCGGTGATGCACACGATGAACTCGATGCCGCCCTCGGCGGCCTCCATCACGGCCGAGCGCACGCCCGGGGCCGGGATGAAGATGCACGACGCCGTGGCGCCGGTCTCGGCGACCGCGTCGGCCACCGAGGCGAAGATCGGGATGCCGTCCACATCGGTGCCGGCCTTCTTCGGGTTGGTGCCCGCCACGACCTGCGTGCCGTAGTCGCGGTTGCGCAGGCCGTAGAACCGACCCTGCGAACCGGTCAGGCCCTGGTAGACGACCTTCGTGTTCTCGTCGACGAAGATGCTCACTTCGCCACCTCCCCAGCGAGCTCGACGGCTTTTCGGGCGGCGTCGAGCATGGTGGGCTGCGACTGCAGCTTGTCGGACAGATGCGGTTCGAGGATGGCCCGGCCTTCCTCGGCGTTCGTGCCGTCGAGACGGATCACGATGGGGGCGTCGATGGTGACCCGGCCGAGGGCCTCCACGATGCCGTTGGCGACCTCTTCGCCGCGGGTGATGCCGCCGAAGATGTTGATGAAGATGGACTTGACCTGCGGGTCGTCGTTGATGACCTCGAGGGCTCCGGCCATGACATCCGCGTTGGC
>CAZALT010000145.1:0-8874 GCA_964485515.1 uncultured Rhabdothermincola sp.
CCGCCCGGTCGGCGCGCTCGAGGTCGTCGACGACGAGGCTCTGACCGAACGAGATGGTCGCCGACTTGAGCATGCCGCCGCAGATCTCGCAGACGGGATCCGGGTCGCCGGCGCGCACCCGGTCGAGCACCGGCCCCGTGGGCCGACGATCGCCGCACGACAAGCAGATCACCTCACGCATGGTGCCGTGAACCTCCACCACCGCATCGGGCGAGGTCCCGGCCGCTTGGTGCAGTCCGTCGATGTTCTGGGTGACGAGCAGGTGCAGTCGGCCCGATCGCTCGAGGTCGACCAGGGCGAGGTGGCCGGGGTTGGGCTCGACCTCTCGCTCCATCCACGCGATGCGACCCTCCCAGGCCAGGCGCCGGACCTCCGGGTCGCGCACGTAGTGCTCGATGTTCGACGTGCGCTCCGCCTTCGGGTTCTTCGTCCACAGACCGTTCGGCCCACGGAAGTCGGGTATGCCGCTGTCGGTGCTGATCCCCGCCCCGGTGAGCACCGTCACGGCGTGGGCGTCGGCAAGGAGGCTCCGGGCCTCGTCGACGGCGGCGGAGTCGGGGATGGGCAGCGACATCGCCCCAGCATGGCGGATCGCCGACGCACACCACATCCCGACAACCCAGACATCCTGAGATGCACTGAAAAGCATTGACAGGAGGCGGGCGGATGGCGCATGGTGCTCGACAGCAACCCACGAACACGCGCTGGCCAGACCCACCGGAGACCTGACATGCGATCGAAAGCCACCACCCTGCTCGCCGAGCGAGCCACCGTCGCCATCGCACCCTGGCCCGATCCCCTCATCGAAGAGAACGGCTTCGACGCAAGATCCCCGTACATCGAACGCTTCTGGTTGCCCATTCTCGGTCCGTCCACGACGCTGCTCATCCGCCGCCTGGTCGACGCGCTCGACGAGGCGCCGGAGGGCTACACGCTGGATCTGAGCGAGACGGCCAAGGCGCTCGGCGTCGGCATCCGGGCCGGGCACTCCTCCCCGTTCCTACGGGCGGTCGACCGGTCGTGTCGCTTCGGCGCCGCCAAGCTGGTCGGCCGCCAAACCCTCGCCGTGCGACGCAAGCTCGCGCCGCTCAACCCCCGCCAGGTGCAACGGCTGCCCGTCACCTTGCAGGTCGAGCACGAGGCGTGGCAGCGACGCGCACCCCGACGACCCGACGTGGCCGACCTCCGTGAGCGCGCCCGCCGCCTCGCGCTCTCGCTCCTCGATGTCGGCGAGGATCCCGCCAGCACCGAACGACAGCTGCACCGCTGGCGCTTCCACCCTGCCATCGCCCACGACGCCCTGCGCTGGGCGGTCGAGCAGCACACGCTCGCCGCGCTCACGGCGAAGACGGGCGCGCCCGACCGGTCCACCGACCTCGATGTCGTCATCGACCTGCGAAGGCCCGTCGTGCCGGCCAGAGGCGACTGACCGTCCCTTCCGATCGGGATCAATCGTCGAGGGGTATGCGGATGACCTTCGGGCGAAGGCGCTCGACCGACCGAGGCCCGAACAGCTCGCTTGTCGACCCGCCACCCGCGACCGACCCGTCACCCGCGATCTCCCGACCGTACGCGTGGTTCACCGATGTGGCGGCGAACGCGGCGTTCTCCCCGCCCTGTTCGCGCGGGCTCTGCGCTCCCATGGGAGAACCGTCCGACCTCCGAGTCAGCGCGGCTTCTTGAAGGTGCTGACCAGCTCGAGGATGGTCCGCACTCCCCAGCCCGTGCCGCCGATGGCGTTCTCGCCGGCGTTCACATCGCTCCAGGCCACGGCGGCGATGTCGAGGTGGGCCCACGGGATGCCGTCGGCCACGAAGTCCTGGAGGAACAGGCCGGCGGTGATGGTGCCCGCGCCCCGGCCCTTTCCGATGTTGCGCAGGTCGGCGACGTCGCTCTCGATGCGCTCGTGGTAGTCGGGGGGAAGCGGCAGGGGCCACACGCGCTCCCCCGCCCGGTCGGCGGCCTCTTGCACCTGGGCGACCCACGAGATGCTGTTGCCCATGACCCCGGCGATGCGGTTGCCCAGCGCGACCTCGACCGCGCCGGTGAGCGTGGCGAGGTCGACGATGGCGTCAGGCTTGGCTTCCGATGCCAGTGACAGCGCGTCGGCCAGCACGAGGCGGCCCTCGGCATCGGTGTTGAGCACCTCGACGGTCTTGCCGTTGCGGATCTTGAGCACGTCACCGGGTCGGGTTGCATCGCCGCCCGACATGTTGTCGGTGGCGGGGATGTACCCCCGTACCCGCACCTTGGGGGCGATGGCGGTGATGGCCGAGAACGCACCGAGAACGGCGGCCGCGCCGCCCATGTCGTTCTTCATCGCCATCATGGCTTCGCCCGACTTGATGGACAGCCCGCCCGAGTCGAAGGTGATGCCCTTGCCCACAAGGGCCACGGTGGCCTTCGGGTTCTCCGGCTCGTAGCAGAGCTCGATGAAGCGAGGCGGCAGGTCCGAGCCGCGGTTGACGCCCAGCAGCCCGCCGAGCCCGGCCGCGCGGATGTCGTCGAGGTCGAGGATCGTGATCTGCAGGTTCTCCTGCTGGGCGATCTCGCTGGCCGCCCCGGCCAGCGCCGCGGGCGTGAGGTCGCCGCCAGGCGTGTTGACGAGGTCGCGGGCCACGAGCACGCCGCCGGCGACGGCCACCCCGCGGTCGAGGGCCCGCTCCACGCGTGCGCCGCCCGCTCCGATGAGCGTGACGCGGGCGAGCGTCGGGCCGGGTGCGGGTTCGGACTTGTAGGCGGTGAACGAGTAGCCGGCCAACACGATGGACTCGGCGAGCCCTTGGGCGGCATCGGGACGGTCGGCGGTCTCGGTGATCACGTCGAGCACGCTGGTGGCGACGGCGGTGCGGCCCTTGAGCTGACGGCCGATCGCGGCGCCGACCTTGCGCAGCGTGACCGCCGAGGCCGAGCCCGTGGCCCCGACACCGGCGAGCACGACGTCGGGCGACCCGGAGGGGGTGGAGATCGTGAGCAACTGCGCGACCTTGCCTTCGAAGCCGCGCGCCGCGGCCTCGGCGGCGTCGAGCGACGCCAGCTCGCCGGCGATGCCCAGGTCGAGCGGACCCGAAGGCCCGTCGTCGCCGAACTGGTCGGACGCGATCGGAACGATGACGGCGTCGACCTGGTCGTCGGTGGGGGCGCCGGCGGCCGGCAGGCGCCGGGCCAACTCGAAGGTGGGGGCCATGCAGGCGCTCCTCAGGTCATCGTCGGTGAAGACGACCTGTCTAGCAGCGCCCGCCGATCCCACCGTGCGTGGGCCGGCCGCTCAGGGGTGGGCCATGCCACGCCGGATGGCAGACCACGGGCGAGCGATCAGATGTGCAGGCCGCACTCGGTCTTGGCCGCACCGGCCCAGCGGCCCGAGCGAGGGTCGTCGGGGTCGGTGGGCAGCGATGTGCAGGGCCAGCACCCGATGGACGTGTAGCCCATGTCGAGGAGCGGGTTGACGATGAGGTCGTTGTCCTTGATGTAGCGCTTGACGTCGTCGTCGCTCCACGCCACCAGCGGGTTGACCTTGACGAGGCCCCGCGTGTCGAGGCTGACGATGTCGGCGTCGGCCCGGTTGCCGCCGTCGGCGCGACGCACACCGGAGAACCAGGCCTTCTTGCCTTCGAGAGCCTGTTCGAGCAGCGGGACCTTGATGCCGTCGCAGCACTGGTCGGGCGTGCGGTCGCCGACGGGTGCGCACATGACGGTGAGGTTGAGCGAGTAGCGCCGCTTGGCCCGCTCGAGGGTGTCGATGGTCTCGTTGAAGTGGAAGCCGGTGTCGATGAAGACGACCTCGAGCAGCGGGTCGGCCTTGGTCGTGACGTCGAGCAGGACGGTGTCGGTCATCGAGGACGTGGCCACGATGGTCGTGCCGAACCGGTTGATGGCCCACCGGGCGATGGCCGAAGCCGACTGCCCTTCGAGCATCTCGTTGACCTGATCGATCTCTCGTTGGTCCAATTTCGATCCCTCGCGTCGTTGCGTGTCGGCTTCGATCCGGGGGCCTCGGCGGGGTCATTCCCCACCAACCCACTCGGGAAAGCTGACTGACTTGGTCGACTTTAGCGAGTAATCCTGACCAATTAAATCGGAGTTCTCACCTATTTGGTGAATGAGGTCACGCGAGCGCACCTCGATCCTCCCGAACCGGCAGTCGCCTCACCACCTCCACCGCCAAGCCAACGACCGGTTCGCCGTCCCTGACGCTGGCCGTCCGGTGTCTTGTCAGACCGAGCGGCTGGTGCGGCTGGAACCGCCGAGCGACTCCTGCCAGCGCGCCAACGACCACAGGAGGTCGCTGAGGCGGTTGAGGTACGCGATCGCCTTCGAATCGGCGGCGACCACCGCGATCGCATCGCGCTCGGCCCGGCGCACGACCGTACGGGCCACATCGAGTTGAGCCGCGACGACCGTCTCGCCGGGAACCACGAACTCCTTGGGCAGCTCGAAGCGCTCCCCCAGGTCGTCGATCAGCGCTTCGAGCGAGGTGACCATCTCCTCGGTCACGAGCGTCTGACCCGCCGTGAGCTTGTGCCGGTTGTCGCTCCCCGTCGCCAGGTCGGCCATCAGCACCCACAGGTCACGCTCGAGTCCGACGAGGATCTCGTCGAGCTCCCGCCCCGACTCGGCGGACTCGTCGACCTGGGCCCGGGCCAGGCCGATGAATGCCTGGGCCTCGTCGACCGCGCCATAGGCCACCGGGAACGGGCCGTCCTTGGCCACCCGACCGCCGTAGAGCAGCCCGGTGGAGCCATCGTCACCCTTGCGCGTGTAGATCTTCACCATGGGGATCCTTCCCTGTCGACCCGTGCCCCTCCGACCGCGGTGAGCCTACGGCGTGCCGCGCCGAGGCCGTGCGCCCGCTCCCGCCGTCAGACGTCAACGGCCTCGAGGCTGCAGCGGAGCTTGCAGTTGGCCCGACGAGGATCACGGGGGATGAGCTCGTCGACGACGAGGCCGTCGACCTGCTCGGCGATGCCTTGCGCGATGCCGAGATGCAGCTCGCACACGGTGTCGGGATCGGCGAGCGCCGTGGTCGCGAACGGGCAGTTCTGCAAGGTCAGCTCGACGCGGTCGCCCTTGCGGCGTACGGCGGGATCGAACCCGTGGCGCGCCATCTGGTCGGTGAGCACCTCGATGGGATCGCCGTCGACCCTCTCGCCGAGGTGACGGCGCCGACCCACCCGCCGGCCGACGGTGACGGGATCGTCTCCGGTGCGGATGATCTCGGAGAGCATCAGCGCGAGCCGTTCGTAGGGTCCGGTGGTGCCCCACTGGCTCTCGGCCCGTCCGTCGACGATGTAGACGAGCCGGGGTCGACCGGGCCCGTCGGGTGCTTCGCGACCGTCGACGACCAGCTCGGCCTCGACGAGCTTGGCCAGGTGCTGACGGATGGCGTTGTGGTTGAGCCCGAGGTGATCGGTGAGCTCGGCGACGGTGACCGGCGCGGCGGCGTCGAGGACGTAGCGGAACACGGCGTGACGGGTGGGGTCGCCGAGCGCCCGAGCCTGCTGCTGGATCGTGACCACAGCCGCACCTCCCTGCTGCATGGGCGACCGCCGGACGTGCGGGTCCGGCGAGGTCTCAGGCAGCCGAGGATACTCCGCTGCTCGCTGGAACTACATCGCCGAGCACGAGTCGCCCCACATCGGGCTGCGCCGACGCAGCGGCCGCATCGCGGTGCTCCTGTCGGGTCATGGCACTCACGGCGCCCAGCATCCCGCCGAAGCCGGGTCCGCCCCAACAGGCGGTGTACGCCGCGACCGCCAGGGCCGGAGCCCACTGGCTGGTGGCGTTGTAGGTGATCGCCAGCATCACGGCGAAGGTGCCCACTCCGCCGACGACGGCACCCACGATGAAGGATCGGGCGAGCCCCTCGACGCCGAACATCTTCTTGTCGCTCTCAACGGTAGTCATATTTCTAGTGATAGACAGAAAAACATGATTCGGCAAGTACCGACCTCAGCGCCCCGCATCCTGGGCCCCTCGCAGCACCGCACCCCTGGACGTCACGTCGCGCCCGGAGCGACGGGCAGAGGCTTCGGAATCGGGTGTGGCGGGAGCGAACCGGTAGCGTTGCCCGGACGATGAGCGAGACGAGTGAGTTGGCGAACAACGACTTCCTGCAAGCCGCACGGGAGCGGGTGGTCATCTACGACGGGGCGTTCGGCACCGGTGTTCAGGCACGCGAGCTGACCGCCGACGACTTCGGCGGTCCCGACCTCGAAGGGTGCAACGAGTACCTCGTCGTCACTCGCCCCGACGTCATCACCGAGCTGCACGCCGAGTTCCTCGACGTGGGCGTCGACGTGCTCGAGACGTGCACGTTCGGCAGCTTCGGCATCCCCCTCGGCGAGTACGGCCTGGCCGACCAGTCCTACGACCTCAACGTCAAGGCCGCCCAGCTGGCCAAGGACGTCGCCAACCAGTACTCGACGCCGGACCGCCCCCGCTGGGTGGCCGGTTCGATGGGTCCGGGCACCAAGTCGCCCACCCTCGACCAGATCGGCTTCGCGGAGCTGCGCGACCTGTACGAGATCCAGGTGAACGGCCTGCTCGACGGCGGCGTCGACCTGCTCATCATGGAGACGCACTTCGACCTGCTGTGCATCAAGGCGTCGATGATCGCGGCACGCCGCGCCATGGCGGCCCGAGGCCGACAGGTGCCCATCCAGCTCCAGGTCACCATGGAGACCACCGGTCGCATGCTGCTCGGCACCGAGATCTCCTCGGCGCTGGCCACGCTCGAGCCGCTCAAGCCTGATGTCATCGGCATCAACTGCGCCACCGGTCCCGGTGAGATGAGCGAGCACATCCGCCACCTCTCCGCCCACGCCCGCACCCCCATCTCGGTCATCCCCAACGCCGGCATGCCCTCGGTGGTCGACGGCAAGATGCACTACGACCTCACGCCCGACCAGCTCGCCGAGCACCACGCCCGGTTCGTCACCGACCTCGGCGTCACGGTCATCGGCGGCTGCTGCGGCACCACGCCCGCGCACCTCAAGGCCGTCGTCGACCGGTGCCGCGACCTCACCCCGGCGACTCGTGCGCCGGCGCATGAGGCGGGCGCCACGTCCATCTACTCGTTCGTGCCGTTCGAGCAGGACGCGTCGATCCTCATCATCGGCGAGCGCACCAACGCCAACGGCTCCAAGAAGTTCCGCGAGGCCATGCTCGACGGCGACTGGGACGTCTGCGTACAGATGGCCAAGGACCAGGTCAAAGAAGGCGCCCACGTCCTCGACGTGTGCGTCGACTACGTCGGCCGCGACGGCACCGGCGACATGGACGAGCTGGTGCTGCGCTTCGCCACCCAGTCCAGCGCTCCCCTCGTGCTCGACTCGACCGAGCCCGAGGTGGTCGAGGCTGGCCTCCAGCGCCTGGGCGGTCGGGCCATCTTGAACTCGGCCAACCTCGAGGAGGGCGAAGAGCCCGGCAAGCGCATGGACCGCGTGTTCACGCTGGCCAAGGACTACGGCGCCGCGGTCATCTGCCTGCTCATCGACGAAGAGGGCCAGGCCCGCGACGTCGAGTGGAAGATGCGAGTGGCGCATCGCCTGCACGACATCGCCGTGAACCGCTACGGCCTCGAAGCCAGCGACCTCATCTTCGACGCGCTGACCTTCCCGCTGTCCACCGGCGACGAGGACCTGCGCAAGGACGCCATGGCCACCATGGATGCCATCACGCGCATCAAGGAGGAGATCCCGGGGGCGTACACCACACTCGGTCTCTCCAACGTGTCGTTCGGCCTGAAGCCCGCGGCGCGGCACGCCCTCAACTCGGTGTTCCTCCACGAGTGCCAGCAGGCCGGTCTCGACTCGGCCATCGTGCACGCGGCCAAGATCCGCCCGCTCAACAAGATCCCCGAGGAGCAGCGCCAGGTCTGCCTCGACCTCATCTACGACCGGCGCCGTCCCGCCACCGCAACCGAGGATGCCTACGACCCCCTCCAGGCGCTGCTCGCCGTGTTCGAGGACGTCAGCGAGGTCAAGGCCGAGAAGGAAGACCGCTCCGACTGGCCCATCGACCGCATCCTCTCGGCCCGCATCATCGACGGCGACCGCGAGGGGCTCATCGACGACCTCGACCGGGCCATGGCCGAGGGCCTCGAGCCGCTGGCCATCATCAACGACGTGCTGCTCGCCGGCATGAAGGTCGTCGGCGACCTGTTCGGCAAGGGCGAGATGCAGCTGCCCTTCGTCCTCCAGTCCGCCGAGACCATGAAGATGTCGGTGGCGCACCTCGAGAACTTCATGGAGAAGGCCGACGACGGCGGCAAGGGCCGCATCGTGCTCGCCACCGTCAAGGGCGACGTCCACGACATCGGCAAGAACCTCGTCGACATCATCCTCACCAACAACGGCTACGAGGTGCACAACCTCGGCATCAAGATCGGCATCGCCGACATGGCCGAGAAGGCCTCCGAGATCGGGGCCGACGCCATCGGCATGAGCGGCCTGCTGGTGAAGTCCACGCTGATCATGCGCGACAACCTCGAGGAGCTCAACGCCCGCGGCCTGGAGAACATCCCCGTGCTGCTCGGCGGCGCCGCGCTCACCCGCTCCTACGTGGAGCGCGACCTGCGCGACGTCTACGGCGGCCGCCTCTTCTACGGCAAGGACGCGTTCGAGGGCCTCTGGGTCATGGACCGCCTCGGCGAGATCAAGCGCGGCGACTCCACCGGCGAGGTCGACGACGAGACGTGGGGCATGGTCCCGTCCGAGTCGAAGGTCCCGGCCCGCGCCGGTTCGCGCCAGGACGAGGAGGAGGCGCCCGTCGACCTGCCCGAGCGCTCCCCCGACGTGGCGGTCGACAACGAGATCTTCACCCCGCCGTTCATCGGCTCCAAGGTGGTCAAGGGCATCCCCATCGACGACA
>CAZALT010000146.1:0-6120 GCA_964485515.1 uncultured Rhabdothermincola sp.
CTGGTATCGCCGTGCCCGCTGGTATCGCTCGGTGCTCGCGGGGCAGATCCGGGAGAAGACGTGTCGTCCGTCATGCAAAGTAGCTTTGCACAAAGTAACCTGATGGGTGTCGCCGGGAGACGTGTCGACCCACCGCCTGTCACCGTGCTGCCCGTCCTATCCGCCCGTCCACCTTCCGTCCGCATGCCGATCGATCGCTCGACCGACTCGCACCCCACAGAACCGGAGCCCGCCATGAGCAACGACGTCACCCCCGCCGAAGAAGACCTCCCCCTGATCATCTCGGTCGACGACCACATCCTCGAGCCGAAGAACCTGTGGGCCGACATGCTGCCCGCCGACCTCAAGGAGCGTGGGCCCCGGGTGTCGCGGGAGAAGGTCAAGCTCACCTTCGAGGGCGGGCACTACGGCTTCGAGCGCAACGTCGACGACGGTCAGTGGTGCGACGTGTGGGTCTACGAGGACCTCGCCTCGCCCGTCGGTCTGCTGCACGCCCCCGCCGGCATCCCGCGTTCCGAGCAGCGCAACGTCCCCGCCATCTACGAGGACTTCCGCCCCGGCACCTACGACCGCACGGCGCGCCTGCTCGACATGGACATCAACAAGGTCGAGGCGGCCATCAACTACCCCAACACCTTCCCCCGCTTCGCCGGTCAGGGCTTCGCCGAGCGCGAAGACAAGACGCTCGCGCTGCTGTGCCTCCAGATCTACAACGACTGGATCATCGACGAGTGGTGCGGCGGCGAGGCCCGTGGCCGCCTGCTGCCCCTCACCCTCGTGCCGCTGTGGGATCCCCAGCTCGCCGCCGACGAGGTCCGTCGCTGCGCGGCCAAGGGCAGCTATGCCATCGCCTTCAGCGAGAACCCCTCCAAGCTCGGGTACTCGTCGCTGTACACCGGCGACTGGGACGTCCTGTGGGACGCGTGCCAAGAGTCCGACACCACGGTGTCGATGCACATCGGCTCGTCGTCCACCATGCCGTCCACCTCGCCCGACGCGCCGCTCGCCACGTCCATGGCCCTCAGCTCGCAGAACGCCCAGGGATCGCTGTGCGACTGGTTCTTCTCCGGTTCGCTGGAGCGGTTCCCGAGGCTCAAGATCGCCTTCGCCGAGAGCCAGGTCGGCTGGATGCCCTACCAGATCGAGCGCATGGAGCTGGTCTGGAAGGACGGCGTCGGGGGCATCGAGCTACCGACGGGCCCCAAAGAGGTCTTCCAGGACCGCGTGTGGGGCTGCGTGTTCGACGACGCCCACGGGCTCAAGAGCCGCGACGCCGTCGGTCTCGAGAAGATCCTGTTCGAGACCGACTTCCCGCACTCCGACGGCACCTTCCCCGACTCGCGGGCCGTGGCCCACTCGCTGTGCGAGGGTGCCGGCATGAATGCCGACGAGTGCTACCAGTTCCTGCGGGGCAACGCGATCCGCGCCTACGGCCTCGAGCGCTTCGGCATCGACAAGTGACCGCGACGGGCGCGGCGGTGCCCGCCACCTCACCATCCACCTCGCCCCCAACCCCACCTTCGCTCGACCTCCCGGACGACGACGGCCTCCTCGGCCACGTCGTGCGGGTGACGACCGCGGTCGACCGCGTCCTCGACGCCATCACGGCCCGCCACGGCACGACCACCGCCGACTACCTCGTGCTCGGCGTCGTCCGTCGCTCACTCGATCACCGCAGCTCACCCACCGTGATCTGCGACGTCTTGCACCGCACGACCGGAGGCATGTCGCTCACGCTCGACCGGCTCGAGGCCGCTGGCTGGGTGCGGCGACTGCGCGATCCCGGCGACGGCCGTCGGGTCGTGGTCGAGGCAACGGCGGTCGGTCTCGATCTGGCCAAGGCCGTCAACGCCGATCTGCACGATTGGGAGCGATCGCTGCCGCTCACCGCCGAGCAACGCGACCTCATCGCGGCCGTGCTCGGTGAGCTGACCGAGGCCCTCGGCGCCGACGCCTAGTCTCGGCGCATGACCGAACGATCCACGGCCGACGACCTTCGCTTCTCACCGCTCGACGCCGCGCACCGCCACCTCGAGGCGAAGATGGTGCCGTTCGGCGGCTGGGACATGCCGCTCAACTACCCGGACGGCACGCTTGCCGAGCACGCCGCGTGCCGCCACGGGGCGGTGGCCTTCGACGTCAGCCACCTCGGCACGGTCCGGGTCACCGGCCCCGATGCCAAGGCTGCGCTGCAGCGGGCCTTCACCAACGACCTCGACAAGATCGAGCCGGGTCGGGCCCAGTACACCCACCTGCTCGACGAGGCCGACGCCTCGGTGCTCGACGACATCATCGTGTGGTGGGTCGACGACGAGGTGTTCGATGTGATGCCCAACGCCTCCAACACCGACCGGGTGATCGACGCGCTCGCCGCCGGGGGAGCGGGGGGTGTCGACGTCACCTCGACGCGCGCCGTGATCGCCGTGCAGGGCCCCGACGCCCGGATCAAGGTCGCCGGCGTCTGTCCCGACGCGGGTGGGGTCGGCCGGTTCAAGGTCGAGCAGCTCGAGTGGAAGGGCGTGCCGCTCACCGTTGCCGGCACGGGCTATACCGGCGAGGACGGTGTCGAGCTCGCCGTGCCCGCCGAGGACGCCCTGGCCTTGTGGGATGCCCTCCTGGCCGCGGGCGTGACCCCAGCCGGGCTCGGTGCCCGAGACACGCTCCGACTCGAAGCCGGCCTGCCGCTGCACGGCCACGAGCTCGGCGCGGGCATCACCACCTTGCAGGCCGGCCTCGGCTGGGTCGTCAGCTGGGACAAGGGCGACTTCCGGGGCCGCGACGCACTGCTCGCCGAACGCGAGGCCGGCGTGGCCCGCAAGCTCGTCGGGCTCACGACCGAGGGGCGCCGGCCGCCCCGAGCCGATCAGCCCGTGGTCCGCGATGGTGAGACGATCGGCATCGTGACCAGCGGGAACTTCTCGCCCGAGCTCGGCCACGGCATCGCCCTGGCCTTCGTCACCTCCGACGTGGAGCTGGGCGACGCGCTGGCCATCGACGTGCGCGGCACCGAGCTGCCCGCCGTGGTCGTCAAACCACCCTTCGTCGGCCGCTGAGCCCCCACTGCCCGTTCTGGCGTGGATCGTCGTCGGATACCGACGACGATCCACGCAATTTCGTCAGGAGGGAAGGGATCCCGCGTCGTGGGCGTCGTAGGCGTCGAGCGGGGGGCACGAGCACATGACGTTGCGGTCGCCGAACGCGCCATCGATGCGGCTCACCGGCGGCCAGTACTTGTCGGCCCGCAGCGCCTGGATCGGGAACCCGGCCAGCTCCCGCCCATAGGGGTGCGTCCACTCGTCGACCACGACGTCCTCCGCGGTGTGCGGAGCGTTGTGCAACGGGTTGTCGTCGGCTGGCCACGTGCCCGCCGCGACCTCGTCGATCTCGCCCTTGATGGCGATCATGGCGTCGATGAAGCGGTCGAGCTCGGCCTTGTCCTCCGACTCGGTGGGCTCGACCATCAGCGTGCCCGCCACCGGGAACGACATGGTGGGGGCGTGGAAGCCGAAGTCGATGAGCCGTTTGGCGATGTCGTCGACCGACACCCCCGTGGCTGCCGTGATGGGTCGGATGTCGAGGATGCACTCGTGGGCCACCCGACCACCAGGTCCGGTGTACAGCACCGGATAGTGGGGCGCGAGCCGGGTGGCCACGTAGTTGGCCGACAAGATGGCGTTCTGCGTCGCAGCCAGCAGACCCTCGGGGCCCATGAGGCGGATGTAGGTCCACGGGATGGGCAGGATGCCCGCCGATCCCCACGGCGCTGCCGAGATCGGACCGACACCGGTGTCCGGACCGGCCGCATCGACCACGGGGTGGTTCGGCAGGAACGGCGAGAGGTGGGCGCCGACCGCGACCGGACCGATGCCCGGCCCGCCGCCGCCGTGGGGGATGCAGAACGTCTTGTGGAGGTTGAGGTGCGACACGTCGGCACCGAACACGCCCGGCTTGGCCACCCCGACCAGGGCGTTGAGGTTGGCGCCGTCGAGGTAGACCTGCCCGCCGTGGTCGTGCACGAGATCGCAGATCTCGACGATCGCCTCCTCGAAGACGCCGTGCGTCGACGGATAGGTGACCATCAGGCACGAGAGGTCGCTCGCGTACTCGTCGACCTTGGCCCGGAGGTCGTCGAGGTCGACGTTGCCGTCGTCGTCGCAGGCCACGACGACCACGCGCATGCCGGCCATCGCCGCGCTGGCCGCGTTGGTGCCATGGGCCGACGCCGGGATGAGGCACACGTCGCGGTGCGGTTCGTTGCGGCTCCGGTGGTACGCCCGGATGGCGAGCAGGCCAGCGAACTCGCCCTGCGAGCCGGCGTTGGGCTGCAGCGACACCCGGTCGTAGCCGGTGATCTCAGCCAGGTCGCGCTCGAGCTCGCCGATGAGCTCGGCGTAGCCCTCCACCTGATCGGACGGCGCAAACGGGTGCACGGCACCGAACTCGGGCCACGTGATGGGGATCATCTCGGTCGTCGCGTTGAGCTTCATGGTGCACGAGCCCAGCGGGATCATCGTGCGGTCGAGGGCGAGGTCGCGGTCGGCGAGGCGGCGCAGGTAGCGCAGCATCGCCGTCTCGGACCGGTGCTGCGAGAAGACCGGGTGGGTGAGGATCGCCGTCGTGCGCAGCAGATCGGCCGGCAGGGCGTCGGGTGTCGTGGCGTCGAGGTCCTCGACAGAGGCCTCGACCCCGAACGCCTCCCACACCTGCTGCACGGTGGCGGCCGTGGAGGTCTCGTCGAGGGTGAGGGAGATCACGTCGACATCGACGAGCCCGCCGAGGTTGAGGTTCGCGGTGCGGGCGGCCGAGCGGATCGCTTCGCCGCGACCGGGCACCGAGATGCGGATCGTGTCGAACACCGGTCCATCGGCGACGTCGAGTCCGCCGTTGCGCAGACCAGCGGCCAGCACGGCGGTCAGGCGATGCACCCGACGGGCGATGCGATCGAGACCCTCGGCGCCGTGGTAGGTGCCGTAGAGGCCGGCGATGACCGCAAGGAGCACCTGCGCGGTGCAGATGTTGCTCGTGGCCCGCTCGCGTCGGATGTGCTGCTCACGGGTCTGGAGGGTGAGCCGGTAGGCCTGACGGCCAGCCGCGTCGACCGATACGCCCACGAGTCGGCCGGGCAGGGTGCGCTTGTAGGCGTCTCGCGTGGCGATGTAGCCGGCGTGCGGGCCCCCGAAGCCGAGGGGCACACCGAAGCGCTGGGAGGACCCGACGACGACGTCGGCGCCCATCTCGCCCGGCGAGCGCAGCAGGACGAGGGCGAGCAGGTCGGCTGCGACACCCACGAGCACGCCGGCATCGTGGGCGGCCTCGATCAGGGCCGTGTGGTCGACGACCGCGCCGCTCGCCCCCGGGTACTGGACGAGGGCGCCGAACACCCCGTCGGCCTCGGCGAAGGTGTGGGCATCGAGCGCGACGACGCGCACGTCGATGCCCAGCGGCTCGGCCCGGGTGCGCACGACCTCGATGGTCTGGGCGTGCGTGTCGGCGTCGAGGAGGAAGACCTCGCCTGCCTTCGGGTTGACCCGGTGCAGCATCGCCATGGCCTCGGCTGCGGCAGTGGACTCGTCGAGCAGCGACGCGTTGGCGAGCTCCATGCCGGTGAGGTCGGCGACCATCGTCTGGAAGTTGAGCAGCGCCTCGAGGCGACCCTGGGAGATCTCGGGCTGGTACGGCGTGTAGGCCGTGTACCAGGCGGGGTTCTCCAACACGTTGCGCACGATGACCGGGGGCGTGATGGTGTCGGTGTATCCCGCTCCGATGAGCGAGGTGAACACCTGGTTGCGGTCCGCCAGCGAGCGCAGCGACCGCAGCACCTCGGCTTCGGAGACCGCGCGCGGGATGTCGAGCGGCTTGTCCCAGCGGATCGAGGGCGGCACGACCGCGTCGATCAGGCCTTCGATGGAGTCGACGCCGAGCTCGGCGAGCATCGCCCGACGGTCGCCGTCGGTGGGACCGATGTGCCGGGCGACGAACTCGTCGTGGCTTGCGAGGTCGGTCAGCGCGGCGATGCCGTGGAGCGGGGGAGTGGGGGACATGCAGTGGACTCCGGAGGTCGTCAGGCCGAGCCGTGGGGCTCGCCGAGGAGCGAGGCAGGGGCGAGGAGGGGCGAGGAGG
>CAZALT010000146.1:6220-8647 GCA_964485515.1 uncultured Rhabdothermincola sp.
CGGGTGACGGGTGACGGGCCGAGACTCGCACAGGGCTAAGGTGGCGGGCGCATTCCTTGCGTCGTCCTGTGTCGGGGAAGCCGGTTCGATTCCGGCGCTGACCCGCAACCGTGATCCGGTGTGCTCGCACACCGGTCAGCCGGAGCACCGTAGCGGGACGGAGTTCCACCACGCCGTCGAGGACTACGGCCGGGGCGATGGTGGGTCACGCCTCCGTCGGCCAGGTTCGGGGACCGATGGCCGACCCGAGAGGACTCTCTCCGTGAAATCCCCCAAGCCGATCGCCGTGATGGTGGCGATCTTGCTCCTGATCGGTGCTGTGGCCGGATTCACCGCGAATCCGGCCGCGGCGACCCCGCCGACCACCGACTCCTTCCTGGCGGCGCGGTTCGGCGCCCAGTGGCTCATCACCCAGGCCGACCCCAGCGGAGCGATCGGTGGCAGCACCGCGACGTCGTCGGTCTACAACGGAACGGCACAGGCCGTGCTCGCCCTCACCGCTGCTCGACAGGGCGAGCCCACCGTCGACGCCGCGGTCGCGTGGCTCGAGGCGAACGCGGACGACCTGGCATCGATCGATGCCAGTCAGAACCCGGGATTCGTCGGGTTGGTCGGCACCCTCCTGCTCGTCGCCGACAACCAGGCCATCGACCCGACCGACTTCGGAGGCGTCGACCTCGTCGCCACCCTCGACGACACCCTGCAGCCCAGCGGTCTGTACGGCGACACCGATGCGACCTACGACGGGGTGTACCGCCAGTCGCTCGCGCTGATGGGCCTGGCGGCGGTGGGCGCCAAGGTACCCGAAGGTGCCGTCGACTGGTTGACCGACCAGCAGTGCGGGAGCACGGCGACTGATCCGGTCACCCCTCCGGCTGCCATCGGCGGGTGGGAGGACTTCCGCGCCGACACCAGCGTCGCGTGCTCGGCGCCCGACCCGGACAACTGGATGGACTCCGGGCCCGACACGAACTCGACCGCGCTGGCGATCCAGGCGCTCGCCGTGGTCGGTGAGCCCGCCACCGCCGATCCGCTGGTGTACCTGGCTTCGGTGCAGGATCCGATCAGCGGTGGTTTCGCCTTCATCAGCGGGCCGGGTGTCGACGCCAACTCCACCGCCGTGGTGATCCAGGCGATCGTGGCGAGCGGTGGCGACGTCACCGACCCGCCGTGGCAGCGCGCCGGAGGCAACCCGCTCACGTCGCTGTTGAGCTGGCAGATCGGTTGCGGTGACGCGACCTCGGTCGGTGCGTTCCAGGCGAACTGGGCGCCCGGGGCCAACTTCATGGCGACGGTCCAAGGTGTGTGGGGTGCAGCCGAGGCCGAGCTGACCGACCTGCCGACGTGGTTCGACGGCCGCGCCGCGTTCACCGACGTGTGCGAGGACAACAACATCTTCATCGGCGAGATCGCCTCGGTGGGGTCGTGGGACGTGATCAGAGGCTTCGCCGACGGCACGTTCCGACCGACCCTGGCCGCGAGCCGCCAGGCGATGGCGGCCTTCTTCTATCGGTCCTCGGGTGAACCGCCGTTCACGCCCACGGGTCAGACCTTCGACGACGTCGCTCCGACCCATCCGTTCTACAAGGAGATCGAGTGGGCGGTTGCGAGCGGCATCGTGGTCGGGTTCGGCGACGGGACGTTCCGGCCGACGACTCCCGCGAGCCGTCAGGCCACCGCCGCGTTCTTCTACCGTCAGGCAGGTTCGCCGTCGTACACGCCGACCGGCCAGTCGTTCACGGACGTGGCCCCGAACCACGCCTTCTACGAGGAGATCGAGTGGCTGGTGTCGATCGACGTGATCGACGGCTTCTCGGATGGGACCTTCCGACCGACCCTGGCGACGAGCCGTCAGGCAGCGGCCGCCTACCTGGTTCGCTTCGATTGATCCCCTCGACCTGAATCGCGACCCGTGGGCCGCGTCCGATGCCGTCTCGGCCCGGGCGTGGCCCGCGTCGCGTCTTGGGGGCCATACCCGGCGGCACCCCGTGCTCGACCCTAATATCGTCACGTGACGATAAAGCCGAAGCAGGAGCGGTGCCGGTGGTGCGGGCGGGCCTTCGTCGTCTCGCCGGGACGGGGTCGTCCCCGGCGGTACTGCCGTCAGGGCTGTCGTCAGCAGGCCCACCTCGCCCGCAAGCTGGCGGCCTCTCACGGGCTCGGCGACGACGACCTCATCGTGTCCCGTGCGGTGCTCGAGGAGTTGCAGAGCCGGCTGTACGTCCTGCAGGCGGCGCTGGAAGATGTGGATCGAGACCTGGCGGCGTCGAACGAGCCGGAAGATCGCAGCGAAGCGCTCGATTGGCTCATCGAGAACGCCAGGCCCTTGGCCAGCACCTGGATCGAGCCCCGAGGGGCCACCTCGGAGAAACCGGGCTGATCGCTGGACAACCCGGCGGACAACCTTACATAACGAGGATTATCGGC
>CAZALT010000147.1:0-8643 GCA_964485515.1 uncultured Rhabdothermincola sp.
CTGCCGAGCTCGTCACCGACGCGTTGTCCATGGCGAAGGCGGCCAGCCTGGCCCGGGTCGACACCGACGTCCGGCGCGAGGTGTTCACCCGCGACCTCGCCAAGCTGCTCGACGTCATCGGACCGATGGACAACGACGACGCCACTCGGCTCATCAACTACTGGTCGCGCCTCGCCGACGACGAGCTCGACATCAAGCCGTCCGACGCCCGCGACCGGCGGCACCTGCACGTGTCGCGCACGTTCGAGGGCATGGTCGTGCTCGATGGTCTCCTCGATCCCGAGACGGCGGCCATCGTGCTCGCCGCCCTCGACGCGCTCGACGAGCCCGATTCGATCGACGGCCAGACGCTGCCCCGTACCCCTGGTCAACGCCGCGTCGACAATCTCGCCGAGATGGCCCGTCGCTCGCTCACCACCGACGGCCACCTCGATCCCGACAAGACCGTCAACGTCGTCGTCGATGCCGACCTCGTCATGGGTGCCGACCTCGATGTCGAGTGCGACGACACCTGCGAAACCGGTTGCGAGGGGCATGCTCCCCGAGCGCGTTCCGCTGGCGACGTGATCGGCAAGCAGTGCGAGATCGTCGGCCACGGCTCGGTGAACCCGAAGCACGTGCAGAAGATGCTGTGCGACAGCTGGATCTGCCGGGTCGTGATGGGTGCCGACGGTGTCGTGCTCGACATGGGTCGTCGCAAGCGACTGTTCTCCCCGGCACAGCGTCGGGCCATCATCGCCCGCGACCCGCATTGCGTCGTCGGCGGATGCCGACAACCCGCTGATCGATGTCACATCCACCACGTGAATCCCTGGCATGAAGGTGGCGAGACCAACGTCGACGACGGTGCCCCCGTGTGCTGGGGTCACCACCACATGATCCACGACAAGGGTTGGATACTCCGAAGAGTCGACGGCCAGTGGCACGCCATCAAGCCGTGACGCGTGCTGTCATACGCGGTACCTTGCCTGTATGACGATGCTTAGCCTGCGTGTCGACGACGAGCTCGCTCGTGAGATCCGCGCGTGGGCCGATGAGTTGGGCGTCGACCGCTCCGAGCTGTTGCGCGACGCCATCCGACGTGAGCTCAAGCGCCTGCGAGCCGAGGAGGACGCGAGGCGGTGGGAGGAGCAGCCGCTCACCGATGAGGAGCGAGCGTTCATGGACGTGAGCGACTGGGGACCGGCCGAGGACTGGTCCGATCTCGTGGCGTGGCTCGACGAACGAGATCGCACGCCGAGCTGATGCGGCGCGGTGAGGTGTGGTTCGCCAACGTGCCCGGTGGCGATCGCCCAGTCCTCGACCGAAGCGAGTTCCGCCGCCTCATCACGACCGTGGCTCCGCATCGTATGGAGCAGATCTGCGTCACTCTCAACGCTGCGCTGGGCTGCTGACCGCTCACCCGCGTCACGGCCAACGCGTACCCTTCTCGCCATGGCGGTCGACGAGACAGGATTCGAGACGTTCATCACCGACTGGTTGGTGACCAACGGCGGGTGGGATGCCGTCAAGGTCGGCAACCACGCCGGCCAGCCCGGCCGTCCCGGCGACTTCGACCCCGTGCTCGGCCTCGACACGGCTGAGCTGTTCGAGTTCATCGGCACCACCCAGGGCACGGTGTGGAACAAGCTGCGCGACCTCCACGGCGGCGACGCCGACACCGCCCAGCAGAAGTTCAAGGCCCGGCTGGCCAAGGAGCTCGACAGCAAGGGCACCGTGCACGTGCTGCGCCACGGGGTCATCGACCTCGGCGTCGAGATCCGCCTCGCCTACTTCGCCCCGGCGTCAGGGCTGAACGAAGACCTGCTCCAGCTCGTCGACGCCAACCGGCTCACCATCACCCGCCAGCTGCCCTACGACGCAGGATCGAACAAGTCGCTCGACCTGTGCCTGTTCGTCAACGGCATCCCCGTGGCCACCGCCGAGCTCAAGAACCTCCTCACCGGGCAGGGCCTCGAGCACGCCAAGCAGCAGTACCGAGCCGACCGCGACCCCAAGAACGTCACGCTCGGGCGGCGCGCCGTGGTGCACTTCGCCGTCGATCCCGACAACGTCGCCATGACCACGAGGCTCGCCGGCGAACGAACCCGGTTCCTGCCCTTCGACCGGGGTGACGACGGGGGAGCGGGCAACCCGGCCAACCCCGACGGCCACCGTTCGTCGTACCTGTGGGAGCGGGTGTGGCCGCGCGACGGCTGGCTCGACCTGCTCCAGCGCTTCATCCACGTCGACAAGCCCGAGCCGGGATCGAAGTCGCCGCCGTCGGTCATCTTCCCGCGGTTCCACCAGTGGGACGCCGTGCGCACGCTCGAGGCCGCCGCCCGGGTCGAAGGCCCCGGTCACGACTACCTGATCGAGCACTCGGCCGGTTCGGGCAAGTCGAACACCATCGCCTGGCTCGCCCATCGCCTGGCCGTCCTGCACGACCACGACGACAAGAAGGTGTTCGACAAGGTCGTCGTCATCACCGACCGCCGCGTGCTCGACAGCCAGCTCCAGAGCACCGTGTACCAGTTCGAGCACGCCCACGGCTTCGTCGAGAAGATCACCGAGAGCTCGGCACAGCTCGCCGACGCCCTGGCCGGGCACCAGGCCCGCATCATCATCACGACGCTCCAGAAGTTCCCGGTCGTGCTCAAGAACGGCGTCGACCTCCCCGACCGCAGCTACGCCGTGATCGTCGACGAGGCGCACTCGTCGCAAACCGGTGAGGCGGCGAAAGACCTCAAGCTCGTGCTCAGCGCCGGCGAACCCGAACAAGAGCTCACCGCGGCCGAGATCGAAGACGCCGAACTGGTGGCCGAACCCCCGAACCCCGCCGAGGACGCCCTCATCAAGGCCGCGGGCGGTCGAGGGAGGCAGCCCAACATCTCGTTCTTCGCCTTCACCGCCACCCCCAAGGGGCGCACCCTCGAGCTGTTCGGCCGGCGCAACAGCGAGACGAACCGCTACGAGCCGTTCTCGCTGTACTCGATGCACCAGGCCATCGACGAGGGCTTCATCCTCGACGTGCTCGCCAACTACGTCACCTACAAGACGTACTGGAACATCGAGAAGACGGTGCTCGACGATCCGAACGTCGCTCCGGGCAAAGCCCAGGCTGCCATCGCCAAGTTCGTGAACCTCCACGAGCACAACCTGGCCCAGAAGTCCGAGATCATCGTCGAGCACTTCCGCCGGCACATCGCCCACCGCATCGGCGGCAAGGCCAAGGCCATGGTTGTCACCTCGTCCCGGCTCCACGCCGTGCGCTACCAGCAGGCCCTCAAGGCGTACATCGCCGAGCACGGCTACGACCTCGGGGTGCTGGTGGCGTTCTCCGGCTCCATCGACGACGGCTCGGTCGACGGGCGACCCCTCACCGAGGCCAACCTCAACGGCGTCCCCGAATCGCAGACCGCCGCCGAGCTCGCCACCGACGACTACCAGGTGCTGGTGGTGGCCGAGAAGTACCAGACCGGCTTCGACCAGCCGCTGCTGTGCGCCATGTACGTCGACAAGACCCTGACCGGCCTCGCCACCGTGCAGACGCTGTCCCGGCTCAACCGCATCCACCCCGACAAGCGCCAGGACGACGTGTTCGTCCTCGACTTCCGCAACGACGCCGACGACGTCCGGGCGTCGTTCGAGCCCTGGTACGGCAAGACGGTGGCCCCGCCCACCGACCCCAACCTCCTCTACGACACCCGCACCGCGCTCGACCCCTTCGGGGTGCTGTGGATGGACGAGATCGAGCATGCCGTCCACCTCCTGGTCGGTCCCGACACCGTGGCGAACCACGGCCGAATCCACGCCGCGATGGCCCCGGCGGTCGACCGGTTCCACGCCCTCGACGAGGAGGAGCAGGCCGCGTTCCGGGACGGTTCGAACCGCTTCGTCCGCACCTACTCGTTCCTGTCCCAGGTCGTGCCGTTCACCGACCCGAAGCTCGAGCGCGACTTCCTCTACGTCAAGGCGCTCGTGGCGCTCCTCGGGCCGGGCGACCGCAACGGTCTCGACCTCGGCGCTGCCGTCGAGCTGTCCCACCTGCGCGTCGAGGAGACCTTCGCCGGCTCACTGTCGCTCGACCCCGACGACGGCGAGGTGTCCACGATCTTCGCCGGGTCCGGGCCGGTGCACGCCCCCGACGAGGTGCCGCTGTCGGTCGTGGTGGCCAAGCTCAACGAGCGCTTCGGCACGGACTTCCTCCCCGGCGACGTCGTGGCCTTCTTCGGGACGCTCACCGACAAGCTCGCCGAACATCCCGAGATGCAGCAGGCGGCGGCCGCCAACGACATCGCCGGGTTCAGCCTGGTCGCCGACAAGGGCATCAAGAGCGGCGTCATCGACCAGCTCGCCGTGGCCGAGGAGATGGCCATCCGCTACCTCGACGAACCCGACTTCGAGCGGGCCGTCCTCGAGATCTACCTGCCGCTCCTGCACAGCAAGGCCAAGGTCGCGCACCAGGAGCACTGCCCCATCGGCGAGCTGCTCGGCCCGGACAAGGAGAGCGGCACCCTCGAGTACAAGGCGACGCTGCGCACCCACGCCGAGGACGGGGCGGGCCGGGACGGATCGAGCCGCGTCCGGGGTGAGGTGTTCAAGCCCATCGAGACGGCGACGATCAAGACGGTCGCCGCCTTCGCCAACTCGGGGGAGGGCGGCACGCTGCTCGTCGGCGTGCGAGACGACGGAACCGTGCACGGGCTCGACCTCGACTACCGGACGTTGCGCCGCCGGGACAAGCCCGACGCGGACGACCGCGACCTGTTCCAGCTCCACCTGGGCAACATCGTGAGCCAGGCGATCGGGCCCGCGGCAACGGCCAACGTCAGCGTGCAGATCCACACGGTCGACGGCCACGACCTCGCCCGGGTCCACGTCCGGCCCAGCGGCTTCCCCGTCGATGCCGAGGTGACCGTCCCGGGCACGGGCGCCGACAAGGGCAAGCTCGTGAAGAAGACCGCCTTCTACATCCGCCGCCTCAACGCCACCGTCGAGCTCGACGACATGGAGCGCGACAAGCACCGAGCGTCGCGCTGGGGCTGATCGCGGGCTGACCGGGGGAGAAGAGCCCCCGTTAGGGTGTCCCCCGTGAGCTTCCCTCAGCGGCGGATGCGCCGACTTCGCCGCACCGCAACGCTTCGTCGGCTCGTGGCCGAGACCACGCTGTCGGTCGACGACCTCATCGCCCCGCTGTTCGTGCGCGAGGGCATCGACGCGCCCGAGCCCATCGCGTCGCTGCCCGGCGTGCACCAGCACACGATCGACTCCCTCGTCGCCGAGGCGCGCTCGCTCGTCGAGCTCGGCGTTCCCGCCGTTCTGCTGTTCGGCGTGCCGCTCGACAAGGACCCCGAAGGCCTCGGGGCGTCCGACCCCGACGGCATCGTCCAGGTCGCCCTGCGGGCCCTGCGCGACGAGGTGGGCGACGACCTCGTGCTCATCGCCGACCTGTGCCTCGACGAGTACACCGACCACGGCCACTGCGGGCTGCTCGCCCCCGACGGAACCGTCGACAACGACGCCACCCTCGACCGCTACGCCGAGGTGGCGGTCGCCCAGGCCGAGGCCGGGGCCGACATCGTGGCGCCATCCGGGATGATGGACGGCCAAGTGCTCGCCATCCGCGACGCGCTCGACGAAGAGGGCTTCGACCACATCGGTGTCCTCGCCTACGCGGCCAAGTACGCATCTGCGCTCTACGGCCCGTTCCGCGACGCGGTCGGCGTCGAGATCGCGGCCACAGAGCTCGCCGGTGATGGGCAGGTCGAGGGAGACCGGCGCGCCTACCAGCAGGACCCGCGCAACGTGCGGGAGTCGCTCGAGGAGATCCGCGCCGACATCGGCGAGGGCGCCGACATCGTCATGGTCAAGCCGGCCATGTCGTACCTCGACGTCATCGTCCGGGCCCGGGCCGAGACCGACCTGCCGATCGCGGCCTACCACGTGTCGGGCGAGTACGCGATGGTCAAGGCCGCCGCGGCCAACGGCTGGATCGACGGCCAGGCAGTCGCCGTCGAGCAGCTCACCGCCATCCGCCGCGCCGGCGCCGACATGATCCTCACCTACTTCGCCCGCGAGATCGCCGAGCTGCTCGCCTCCCGCTCGAGCGGCGGAGCGCGCCATGTCCAGAACCCGCCCGAGCGACGAAGCGCGGGAAGCAAGGAGCAATCGTGACGACCAACGACGAGCTGTTCGCCCGAGCGCAGGCGGTGATCCCCGGCGGGGTGAACTCGCCGGTCCGGGCCTTCGGCTCCGTGGGAGGAACGCCCTACTTCGTCAACAACGCCGAAGGTCCCCACATCTGGGACGCCGAGGGCCGCCGCTACCTCGACCTCGTCCAGTCCTACGGGGCGATCATCGCCGGTCACGCCGCGCCCACCATCGTCGACGCGGCGCAGAGCGCGGTCGCCGACGGGTCGTCGTTCGGTGCGCCCACCGAAGGAGAGGTGCTCCTCGCCGAGGCCATCGTCGAGCGCGTGCCGTCGGTCGACAAGGTCCGCCTCGTCAGCAGCGGAACCGAAGCCACGATGACCGCCATCCGGGTGGCCCGAGGGTTCACCGGTCGGTCCACGCTCGTGAAGTTCGCCGGCAACTACCACGGGCACTCCGATGGCTTGCTGGTCGCGGGCGGCAGCGGCGTGGCCACCCTCGGGCTGGCCGGATCCGAGGGCGTGACCGACCAACAGGTGGCCGACACCCTCGTCGTGCCGTACAACGTGGTGCCCACGCTCGACGACACCGTCGCCGCGGTCATCGTCGAACCGATCGCCGCAAACATGGGCCTCGTCGAACCCGTCCCCGGCTTCCTCGACGGGCTGCGCGCCGAGTGCGATCGGGTCGGTGCGCTGCTCATCTTCGACGAGGTCATCACCGGCTTCCGGGTCGCCCGCGGCGGCGCCCAAGAGCTCTTCGGGGTCCGCCCCGACCTCACGACCATGGGCAAGGTCATCGGCGGCGGCATGCCCATCGGCGCGTTCGGCGGTCGGTCCGACGTGATGGATGTGCTCGCCCCGCTCGGTCCCGTCTACCAGGCGGGCACCTTGAGCGGGAACCCGGTGGCCACCGCAGCCGGCCTCGCCGTGCTCGAACTGCTCACACCCGAGGCCTACCAGGTGCTGCACGCACGAGCCGAGCTGCTGGCCACGGGTCTCGCCGACGCGTTCACCGGCGCGGGCCTTCCCGTGTCGGTTCCCCGCGTCGCGTCGCTCGTCGGTGTGCTGTGCGGCGACGCCGCCGCGGGCGGCACCACCGACTACGACAGCGCGAAGACCACCGACGAGGCGCTGTACGCCGCCCTGTTCCACGCCCTGCTCGACAACGGGGTGGCCATCGCTCCCGGTGCCTACGAGGTGATGTTCCCCGGGCTGACCCACACCGAGTCGATCATCGGTCAGATCGTCGACGCAGCGGCCAAGGCCGCGGTCGTCGTAGCGGCCAACCGGTAGATGGCCGACGCGGGCATGGCCACCGACACCGACACCGACACCGACACCGATGCCATCGTGCTGTTCGGCGCCACCGGCGACCTCGCCCGCAAGAAGATCTTCCCCGCGCTCTACAACCTCGAGAAGCGGGGACTGCTCGACTTCCCCGTCGTCGGGGTGGCCGCCTCGTCGTGGGTCGACGCCGACCTGCGCGAGCGGGTCCGCGAATCGGTCGGGGACCGCTGCGAGCGGGCGGGCACCGTGGTCGACGACGAGGCGCTCGACCGGCTCGCGGCGCGCCTGTCGTATGTCAGCGGTGACTACCGCGAGCAGTCGACGTTCCACGAGATCAGGGCGAAGCTGGACGACGTCGCGCACCCCCTCTACTACCTGGCCATCCCGCCCGCGCTGTTCGACGACGTGATCCAAGGGCTGCTCTGCGTCGACCTCCAGGAGGGAGCCAAGGTCGTCGTCGAGAAGCCCTTCGGCCGCGACCGAGCCTCGGCCCGCGAGCTCAACGCCCTGCTGCACCAGGCCTTCGACGAGGGGTCGGTGTTCCGCATCGACCACTTCCTCGGCAAGGACGGCATCGAGAACCTGCTGGTGTTCCGGTTCGCCAACTCGCTGCTGGAGCCGGTGTGGAACCGCAACTTCATCTCGAACGTCCAGATCACGATGGCCGAGGACTTCGGCACGGCCGGACGAGCCAAGTTCTACGACACGGCGGGCGCCACCCGCGACGTCGTGCAGAACCACCTGCTCGAGATCGTGGCCCTCCTCGCCATGGAGCCGCCCTTGTCGGCCAACACCGACTCGCTGCGCGACGAGAAGGTGAAGGTGTTCCAGCAGATCTCGGCCTTCGAGCCGCGCGAGGTCGTGCGCGGCCAGTACCGCTCCTATGCCGACGATCCCGGCGTCGCGCCCGGCTCCGACACCGAGACCTTCATCGCGCTGCGCTTCGAGATCGACTCGTGGCGATGGGCCGGCGTGCCCTGGCTCATCCGGTCGGGCAAGAACCTGCCGGTGACGGCCACCGAAGCGATCGTCGAGTTCAAGGCGCCGCCGCGCATGCTGTTCGCCGAGGCCGAGGGAGCGACCGGCACGGGCGCGCCGCCGGCCAACAAGCTGCGCTTCTCGCTCGGCACCTCCAACAGCATCGTCCTCCAGCTCGAGTCCAAGGCCCCCGAGAACGGGAACGACAAGCCGGGGAACGACAAGCCGGGGAACGACAAGCCGG